>REDD01000193.1 GCA_007693725.1 Phycisphaeraceae bacterium | reverse complement strand
TCTACTGGAACGGTCCGGACACGACGAACTCGAACGGTCGCGGGATCTACATCCAGAACATCGAGTTCGTCCCCGCACCGGGTGCGGTGGCGCTCGCCGGAGCTGGATTGCTCGTCGGCCTGCGTCGTCGTCGCACCCCCTGATCGTCTCGGATCTGTCTGATTCATACAAAAGTCTTGGCTCGACCCACCCGCCGTGTTCCCGATGAGGAACGCGGCGTTTTTCTTTTCTGGAGGGGCGTGTGGCGGGTATCCTTGTGTCCACCGGCGCGGTGCCGGGGAATCGACCGGGGAGGGAGATGCGATGGCTGCAACGCCGGCGGGCAAAGCGAGACGACTCGGATCCGAAGCGGTGACGGAGGGAATCCGCGTGCGCGTCGAGCCGCGGTTCGTGCCGGAGCAGAGCAACATCGGCGAGGGGCAGTGGTTCTTCGCCTATCGCGTCGAGATCGAGAATGTGGGCGAGACCGCCGCGACGCTGCGACGCCGTCACTGGATCATCACCGATGCGGATGGGGAGCAGCGCGAAGTCGATGGCGAGGGCGTGATCGGCGAGCAGCCGCGCCTCGAGCCGGGCGGACGCCATATCTACGAGTCCTTCTGCCCGCTCGCGACATCATGGGGCACGATGGAGGGCCGGTACACGCTCGAACGCGACGACGCCACAACCTTCGATGCGAAAGTCGAGCGTTTCTACCTCGCCTCCGATGCGTGATCCGCGCGGGGGGGGACGGGTCGAGGGGCGCGCCCTACACTCGTGCATGATGACCAAAGCACAAGCGTTCTCACTGGCGTTGATCGTCGTTGCATGCGCGTGCGTCCGAGCCGTCGGCGGCGAGATCGTGACGCGCGAGGTCGAGTACGAGCACGACGGGACCGTGCTGCTGGGGTATTTCGCAGCGCCCGCGGATGCGTCCGCCGAGCGTCCTGTCCCCGGCGTCATCGTGGTGCACGAGTGGTGGGGCCACGATGACTTCGCACGCGAGCGCGCCGAGCGGATCGCACGCGAACTCGGCTACGCGGCGTTCGCCATCGACATGTACGGCAAGGGGAAACTCGTGAGCACACCCGCGGAGGCGAGCGCCCTCGCGACGCCCTTCGCCGCCGATCGCAGCCGGATGCGCGCCCGCGCCAAGGCCGGCATGGAGGTCTTTGCCGCGATGGATGAGGTGGATGCCGCTCGGCTGGCTTCCATCGGTTTCTGCTTCGGAGGGACGGTCTCGCTCGAACTGGCGCGGGCCGGAGAGCCGCTGCGCGCGGTGGTCGCGTTCCATGCGAACCTGGCGACACCGTTGCCCGCGCGCGAGGGCGCGGTGCGAGCCAAGGTGCTCGTCTGCAACGGCGCGGCGGATCCGCTGGTGCCGATGGAAGACCGCGCACGATTCATCCGTGAGATGGAGGCCGCGAAGGCGGATTACCAGTTCATCGAGTACGCCGCGGCGCTGCACTCATTCACGAACCCCGGCGCCGATGCGCACGGGATTCCCGGCGTCGGGTACGACGAGCGTGCCGAGCGCCGATCATGGCGCGACATGAGCGCGTGGCTGGAAGAGGCGTTCGGCGCGGAGCGATGATCCGCCGAGGATTCCGGGGGTCCGGGGGATCGGACATGATTGTGTTGTTCAGACGCGGCAGCGATCGGTCGTGCAGGCGTCTCTGCGCCCGGTGAGGCGCAGCCGATGCCGAGCGAAGAACCGGTACACCCCGTCTGAAATGGTGCGGAGGATGGGGAGTCGCGTCCAGGCGAGTAACCATCCCCATCCAACCGCACGGTACGAGCGGCGAAAAACCTCAACACCCGTGTGGATGCTGCCGTCGGGAGAACGCCCGTGGATGGTGCCCATCACCTCTTCGTAAGTCGTGCCGTATGCAGCCGCATCGAAGCCCGGGTCGGTGATGTCGGTGATGCGGAGTCGCCCCCGCCCACGATCCATCTTCCGGAGCAGCGCGGCCTCCTTGGCACACAGCGGGCATTCACCATCGACGAGAATCTCGTACTCCCACTTCTCAGCCCGGTCGGACGAGCAGGGGGCGTCCGCACGGCTGGTGGCTTCATGGGAACGAGTCGGGATGTGTCGTACTGCATCCACGGGGGTTTTTCCGGGGGGTTCCGGGGGTTCTCCGTCGATGAGTTCGATGGAGTGCCCCTACCGGATTCCTCCGGCTATTGTGAGTGCCTATGAGCGATGCAGCGGACTTTATTGCCACCCTGATCGACCAAGGCCGACGCGCCTTCGCGGAGTGGGCCGTGGCGGATCAGGTCGCGGCGGACCCGGGCATCCAGGACCAATTCTCCAGCGTCGGGATCGGGGACCTCCGGGCCGATACCGAGGTGCGGGTGATGCATCTGGCCGAGGCGGTGGCTCTGGAGGAGCCCGCGCTGTTCACGAGCCAGATCGCCTGGTCCAAGGTGGTCTTCTCCTCGCGCGAGGTGCCGCTGGATGCCCTGCAGGGAAACCTCGTCGCGCTGGGCGAGGTGCTGCAGGACCGCCTCCCCGAAACGGGGTATCAGAGCGTTCGCGCCATTCTCGATGCAGGTCTTGAGACGCTCCGGGAGGCCCCCGCCGAGATGCCGTCGCTGCTGGAGGGCGAGGGCGTCGGGGTGCATCTGGCTCGTCGGTACCTGCTGGCGATGCTGGAGGGCGATCGCTCGCGAGCACGGGATCTGCTGGTGGGTGCGGTGAAGGCGGGTGACCTGACCGTCCCCGAGATCTATCGCGCGGTGATCCGACCGGCACACGCGGAAGTGGGGCGGATGTGGCAGATGAACGAGGTCGGCATCAGCCAGGAGCACTACGCCACCGCGAACGCCGAGTGGATCATCGCCCAGCTCGAGCCGCTGGCCGAGCGGACCGCGCGCAACGACATGACGGTGGTGGCGACGAGCGTCGGGGGTGATGCGCATTCGCTGGGCATCCGCATGGTCGCGGACTGCTTCGAGTTCGCCGGTTGGCGAGCGTTCTTCCTCGGCGCCAATACGCCGGCGCGCGATGTGGTCGAGGCCTCCCTCATTTCGGGGGCATCGCTCGTGGCTCTGTCGGCCAACCTCTGCTCGCACGCCCGAACCGCCCGGGCGGTGGTTCATGCGCTCCGTCAACACCCCGAGACGAAGGACATCCGCGTGATCGTGGGCGGCCTGCCCTTCGCGGTCGCTCCGAAGCTCGCCGAGCGGATCGGTGCGGACGGCACCGCCCCGGACGGGCTGGCGGCGGTCGAGTTGGCCAGTCGGATCGTCCCCCGCCCGCCATCACGCGGCGTGTGACGGCGGACTTGGGGCCTTGGTGTCCGCTTCTGCGTCAGCATCGGTCGGCTGGACCCCTATCTCGAAGTACCCACCCTCGATTCGTGCTCCGGCATCCATGGTGAATGTCCGGGCGCGACAGTCCCCGCGCATGCGTCCGCCGGGGCCGAGGTGGATCCTGTCGGTCGAGATCTGTGAGGCGTTGAGGACGCCGTTGATTTCGAGCCCGCCGCTGGCCTGCACGGACATGGCGGTGAAGCGGGCGCGTTCGGCGATGGTGATCTTGCCGCAGGTCTGGACCTTGCCCCCGGAGTGGGAGCTGCGGACGACCATGTCCTCGATGGCGACGCGCTGATAGCAGTGGGGGCAGGAGACGGTGATGGCCTTGGCTCCCACCTCGAACTCCTTCGAGCAGTGGTAGCACCGCACGGTGCGTAGTGCCGGTTGTCTGGCCATGGTGTTCGCTCCACGAATGGCCTCAGCCGATCAGCCGGTTCTCTTCTGCGTGTCTGTGGCGCCCTGGGCCAGACGCATCCAGTCGGACTGGAGATCCGCCTTGGGCGGGGTGTGCTGGGCTGGGGCGGCGGCCTCGACCTTTGCGGGCTGGCTGGCGGGACGGACAGGGCGGGTCTCGATGGCCTCCGGCTGGGGCTCGGAGCGGCTGGGGGGCGTCTCAGGGGCGGTGCGTCGCTGCTGCTGTGCCCCAGTGCCCGCCTTGGTGACCGCGTCGGGGCCGACGGAGCAGTGGCCGACGAAGCTGGCCCCGTCCTGCACGATGAGGTTCCCGGCAGCGATGTCCGCACGGACATGGGCGTTGGGGAGCAGCTCGATCCGCTCGCGCCCGATCAGTTCGCCCTCGGCATGCCCATCGACCATGATCCGCTGGGCATCGACGCGGGCGTTGCAGCGCCCGCCCTTGGCGATCTCGATCGTTCCGGGCGTGGAGATCGAACCCTCGCAGGCACCCATGATGCGTGCGGCGCCCTCGAAGTGCATCTCGCCCTTGAAACGGGCATCGGAAGCGATGATGGTGATCTGGCTGTCCGGCATGTTTGATCCTCTCTCTGGGCGCGGAATCGCCCTTGTTTCGTGCATCGTCCAGACACCGGCGGAGGCATGACAAACAGGGGTGCGGAGGCGTCGACCGGCATCCATGCGGGATTGCCAGCGTGGGGTCATGATCTCCCCTTGTTTGGTGGAGACCGGAGCGACGGGGGCTCATCGCCTGCCGAAGATTGCGGCATGAGCGAATCCTTCAGCGATGCGACGGAGTGCCGGACCCTGCGGACGGAGTTGTGGCTGCCGCGGTCCGTCGATGAAGTCTTCGGCTTCTTCGCCGATGCGCACAACCTCGAGCGGATCACGCCCCCATGGCTGGGCTTCCGGATCCTGACGCCGGCGCCGATCGACATGTACGAGGGGACGCTGATCGACTACCGCATCAAGCTGCACGGCGTGCCGATGCGCTGGCGGACCCGGATCGACGCGTGGGTGCCGCCCTTCCGGTTTGTGGACATGCAACTCCGCGGGCCGTACACCCACTGGCGTCACGAGCACACCTTTGAGGCGTTGGATGGCGGGACGCTGTGCCGCGACTTCGTGGAGTACAGCCACCTCGGCGGGGGGTTGGTGCATCGCATGTTCGTGCGTCCGGAGCTGGAGAAGATCTTCGGCTACCGGCAGCGGATGCTGCGTCGTATCTTCATCGAGGGGGCTGATGGTGGGGGTGTGGTGACCGGCGGAGTGCTGATGGGCGCGGGCATCGGTTGACGCTGAGCCCGTTCCCCGGCTCGGGTGCCGAGATGTGGCGCGGCGGGTCGGTTCGGGTTATCCTCTTTCCCGGCAATTCCGCCGAAGCAGGAGGGCCGGGCCGTGAGCAAAGCGGGAATCGTGATTCTGGTGGTGCTCGTCGCGGGTGTGCTCGGATTTTTCGGGTACAAGAACCATGAGCGTAACGAGCAGATCCGGAGCGAGGCGTACGCAGACGGCAACAACATGCTCCGTGCCGTGCTGCCTCAGGGTGAGCAGCTTGAGTACGCGCGGGGCCTTTACGACCATGTGTTCTCGGACGCATTCGGCCACGCGTTCAGCGGCGGACTGTTCTCGCAGGCATCGTACGACGAGGCGGTGTTCCTTCGTGAGGCGACCCGGCTTATCTCCATCCGTGCGCGGTCCGATGGGCAGGAGGAGGTTGCCCTCGCGGTCGAGCAATATGTCGACCGATAGCGGGTCCGATGGCGTGCCTCATCGGTATCCACGCGCTGTGTGCGCGTGACAGCGTGGAGTGCGAAGACTGATGCTGGGCGTGCCTCCGGGCAAAGTCACACTTACGGCGTACCAGGACGACTGGCCCGGCTCATTCGCGGCCGAGCGCGAGCGGCTGATCGGTACGCTCGGGGATCGTGTCGTCGCGATCGAGCACATCGGCTCGACGGCGGTCACAGGAATGGTCGCCAAGCCGCTCATCGATCTGATGATTGGATTGCGGTCGGTGGAGATGCACACCGGGTGCCTCGAACCGATGCGCGGGCTGGGCTACGGGTACATGGGCGAGTACGGCATCCCGGATCGGCACTTCTTCGTGCTGGGCGATCCCACGACGCACCACGCCCACATGGTCGAGCACGATGGCGAGTTCTGGCGGCTGAACATCCTGTTTCGCGATCATCTGCGCTCGAACCGGGACGCCAGAGAGCGGTACGAGAGCGTGAAACGCGAGCTTGTGGCCCGGTTCGCCGACGATCGCAAGCAGTACACTGCGGGGAAGGATGCGATCATCCAGACGCTGCTCCGCGAAGCGGGGTGGTCCTGATCGCATCCGTCCTCTGAGGATGGAATGTCGATCATGCAAAGCTCGTTCCGGATGATGAAACGAATCGGCGTGGGGCTGTTGGTGTCGTTCGTGTGTTCGTCCCAATGCCTCGCCGATGGCGCGGTGTCGCTCGCCGATCGTCTTGGCGAGGCGGTGAACGACCCGATGATCCCCGCGATGAGTGTCCTGCTGTTCCGCGATGGTGCGGTTGTGGAGCAGCTCGAAGCGGGCGTCCGATCGGTCGGATCGGATGCGCCGGTGACGCCGGACGATCGCTGGCACCTTGCATCGTGTACGAAAGCCATGACCGCGTTGCTGGCGGCGGTGTCCGTTGCACGAGGCGAGATCGCGTGGGAGACGACGGTCGGCGAATCCTTCCCGGAGCTGGTCGAGACGATGGAGGCGTCGTACGCGGGGGCGACGCTGCGCGATCTGCTGACGCACCGCGCGGGGGTTCCCGGAAGCGGTGTCCACATGGGCATGGTCTGGATGATGATGCGAGGTCTCGATGCGGAGGAGGACCGTCTCGGCGCTCGCTATCAGAGCGTCAGGATGGCGCTGGGCATCCCGCCCGTAGGAGCGCGGGGCGAGAAGTTCGAGTACACCAACCTCGGGTATGTGGTCGCGGGGGCCATGCTCGAACGAGCGACGGGTGTGGTCTGGGAGTCGCTGATGCAGGAGCGGATCTTCGGGCCGCTCGGCATGGCGAGCGCCGGCTTCGGTCCGCCGCCCGCGGGCGAGGGAGGGGACTACCCGGCGAACGCGGTGGGGCATCAGGTGATGTCCGGTCGGCTGGTCGCGATGAGCAAGGCGGACAACCCGCTGGTGTCCGGACCGGGCACGAATGTGCACGCGACCATGCGGGACTGGGCGAAGTTCGTGTGGGAGATCGTCGCCGGAGCGTCCGGTGGGGAGACGGTGCTCGGGCTGGATCAGGCGCTCTACATCGACCTGTTGACGCCGCCGGAGAACGCGGGCGACGATGCTTACGCGCTCGGCTGGGGTGTGTTTACGGATGACCGGGACTGGGGCGGGGGCCGGTCGATCCAGCATGCGGGCAGCAACACGATGTGGTACTGCGTGGCGGAGGCGTCGATCGAGCAGCGGTGCATCGTGCTTGTGGCGTGCAACAGCGGCACGGAGCAGGCGCACCGCGCGACGATCGAGTTGCTGCGCGTGGCGCGGAAGGTGTTGATGGCTGGCGATGAATCAGCGGAGCCGTAATCCGGCGGGCTCCTGAGTCCGTGCGGCATCGAGTTGGCGCATGATCTCCGCCCGGAGCATCATGTGCTCCATGCGGGGGATGCCGGCGCGTTCGAGGTTGAGACGCATCGAGGTGTTCCATCGCATCGGCTCGGCGGGTCGATAGCCGAGCTGATCGAGCATGCGTTGCTCCAAGTCGGGCATGTGCCCTGCGCCGTAGAGCACCGCGATGCGAGTGGGGGGCTGTGGTTGTGCGAGGACTTCGCGGAGATCGTCGATGACGACCTGGTTGCGGTCCTGGATGATGACGCGGAGCAGTGCTTCGCCGCCGGGCATGCCCGGGAGCGATTCGAGGTCGTCGACCTGCGAGAGCATCTCCATGATCATGAGCTGGCCGCGCTGTGCCGCGCCGGGGATCGCCTCGACGAGAGAGAGCATGGCTCCCGCGAGTCGCATCATCCCGCCCGAGCCGTCGAGCATGCCGAAGAGCATCGAGCCGTCGCCGCCCGCGGCCTCGACGCGCCGGTTGATCTCGTCGATGCTCATGTCGCTGTTGACCCAGTGCTCACCGTCTTCATCCATCTCTTCGAGTTGGAAGGAGAGCCGGAAGGTTCTGGCGAGCCGGGCCTGGAGACCGGGTTCGGCGCCGAGTTCGGTGGGATTCAGGGGGCGCTGCTGGGCGAAGTCGAGGTCCGCGGCGTGGTTGCGTCCGCCGGGACGGCCGTCGGAGCCGTGGCTGACGAGCCGGAAGGCGCTGCGGTCGTCGTTCGGGATGTAGTTGAGCGGATTGCCCCAGGCGTCGATGCGGGCGGTTTCGAGCCATGTCGATGCGCGATGGTTATCGGCGAGTGATTCCGCGAGCGCATCGAGTGATTCGGGATAGTTGCCCGTTTGGCGCTTGACTTGTTCGAGCAGGATGGCCACGAGACGGATGCGGTTGCGTGTGCGATCTACGCGCTCCCTCTGTGTGAGTTCGGCATCTCGCGTGGTGCTCGTGCCTTCCGGGTTGACGCCCTCGTAGAGCACAAGGTCGAAGTCGTTGTCGAGCATGCGTTGCAGCGCGCGGTAGTAGGGGCGTGCGCCGATGTGGACCGCACCGACGAGCGTGATCGTCGGTCCTTCGCCGGAAACATGCTCGAAGGTGCGCATGCCGATGTCCAGATGCAGCGTCGAGTCGGCATCCTCCACGAGCCGGATCCACGGCTGCGGCTCGTGCTGCTCTCCATCGGCGAGCGCGACCGCAGCGCTCGGCAGGATCAGGAGCGTGAGTGCGAGCAGGATTGACGGCCATGCAGAGGTGCGATGTCTGGGTGAGATCATGGCAGACCATAGTCTCCATCGGGGTTTGGGTTGCAGAAAGCGGCGAGTGGGGGTGCGAGAGCGGCAAAGAAAAACCGGAACCCATGGGGCTCCGGTTTCACAGATCCGAACACGACCTCCGCTGTGCGTATGCAGTTGCGGAGGCCGCGAGATGTTCGATTGATTCAGACGGCGAAGGAGGATCCGCAGCCGCAGCTCGTGTTGGCGTTGGGGTTCTTGAAGACGAAGCCGCGCCCCATGATCTCATCCTTGAAGTCGATGGTGGTGCCGTTGAGATAGAGGAGGGACTTGGGGTCGCAGACGATGGTGACGCCGTGCTGCACGACGGCCTCGTCGGTCTCCTTCTGTGTCTCGGTGAGGTCGAGGACATAGGAGAAGCCGGAGCAGCCGCCGCCCTTCACGCCGACGCGGAGCCGGATCGTGCTGGGGTCGAGTTCCTGCTGCTGGATGATCGCCTTGATCTCTCTGGCGGCGGTCTCGGTCAGAATCACCATGGCATCGGACTGCTGCTTGGTGTCGGTGGCGGTGGTCATGGATCACTCCTGTCGAATTCTGGGCCAACATCCTAGTCGGCCACGGCGGGGTGGGCACTCGCTGCAAGAACCATCGGACGACCCGAACTCTACCCTTGCAGGATCCCCGGGAATCGCCTCGAATTCTTCCTGCCGGGGACGGTTTGCGGAGGTTACTTCGGGGGCTAGTGGTGGTGGTGGGCTTCTTCGCTGACCGGGAGGCCGTTCTTCTTCTGGTAGTCGGTGATGGCGGTGCGGATGGCATCCTCCGCGAGGACGGAGCAGTGGATCTTGACCGGCGGCAGGGAGAGCTCCTCGACGAGGTGCGTGTTCTTGATCCCGAGGCCCTCCTCCAGCGTCTTGCCCTTGAGCCATTCGGTGGCGAGGGAGGAGGAGGCGATGGCCGAGCCGCAGCCGAAGGTCTTGAACTTGGCATCCTCGATCTTGCCGGTCTTGGGGTCGACCTTGATCTGGAGCTGCATCACATCGCCGCACTCGGGCGCGCCGACGATGCCGACGCCGACATCTTTGCGTTCCTTGACATCCTTCGTGGTGCCGAAGGAGCCGACATTGCGGGGGCGCTCGTAGTGGTCGATGACTTTTTCGCTGTATGCCATGGTGGAGTCCTTTGTTTGCTTACGCGTTGCTTCGCGGTGAATTCGGGTCTGAGTCGTACTTCCGGGGGGCTTTCCGGGGGTCAGTGGTTCTGCCATTCGATGGCGTTGATGTCGATGCCTTCCTTGTACATGTCGTAGAGGGGCGAGAGATCGCGGAGGTGATTGACCGCCCATGTGATCTTCTCAATTGCGAACTCGATCTCGGCCTCGGTGGTCCAGCGTCCCATCGAGAGACGCAGCGACGAGTGGGCGAGGTCGTCGCCGATGCCGAGCGACTTGAGCACATACGAGGGTTCGAGCGAGGCGCTGGTGCATGCCGAGCCGGAGGAGCAGCAGATGTCCTTGATGGCCATCATGAGCCCTTCGCCCTCGACGAACCCGAAGGAGATGTTCGTGATGTTCGGCAGGCGACGCTCGCGGTGGCCGTTGACATGCACATGTTCCATGGCCTCGGAAAGACCGGTTTCGAGTCGATTCCGCAGGGCGAGCAGGCGCTGCTGGTCGGAATCCATCTCCTGCTTGCAGAGTTCCGCGGCCTTGCCGAGCCCGACGATGCCGGTGACATTGAGCGTGCCCGAGCGGATGCCGCGCTCCTGCCCGCCGCCCTCGATCTGCGCGACGAGACGGACGCGCGGCCGACGCCGACGCACATAGATGCCGCCCACGCCCTTCGGGCCGTACATCTTGTGGCCGCTGAAGGTCATCAGGTCGATGTTGTCCCGCTCGACATCCGTCGGCATCTTGCCGACCCACTGCGTCGCATCTGTGTGGAAGATGACGCTCTTCTCACGGCAGACGGCGCCGATCTCGGGGACCTCGTTGATGGTGCCGAGTTCGTTGTTGGCCCACATGATCGTGACGAGGATGGTGTCCTCGCGCATGGCCTTCCTAACCATCTCGGCGGTGATGATGCCGTCCGCACCGGGCTCGAGATAGGTGACATCGAAGCCCTCCTTCTGGAGGCGCTTGCACGGGTCGAGCGTTGCCTTGTGCTCGTGCATGGCGGTGATGATGTGGCCGCGAGCGGTCTGGCCCGTTCCCGCCTTGGCGTACATGCCGGCGACACCCTTGATGGCGAGGTTGTTGCCCTCGGTCGAGCCGGAGGTGAAGACGATCTCCTTGGGCTGGGCGCCGATGAGGGCGGCGATCTGCTCGCGGGCGGTGTCGACCGCGGCTTCCGAGGCCCAACCGAACCGGTGGTTCCGAGAACCGGGGTTGCCGTACTCCTCCGTGAAGTAGGGGAGCATGGCCTCGACCACCCGGGGGTCGCAGCGGGTGGTCGCGGCGTTGTCCAGATAGATCGGGGTCTTCACATTCTGCGCCATGTCGATCTCCTGTCATGAGGCATCGGGATGGATGCCGGGATGTTTTTTAGAATCATTCCAGTTTAGCCCCACTCTGGTGCCCGGAGCCAGCAAAGTTGGGATTTTGGGGGATTCCCGAACCTGTGCTGGGGGACGGAGTCGGGCGGCGGGGCCCTGAATGGGGGGGATGGCCGGTCGCAAAAAAACAAGCGGCCAGGTCACTCCCACTTGACCTGGCCGCCTGCATAAATGGACAACCCCATGGTGGAGGTGTGGGTCGTCCTGGGGAGTGGCTGGTTAGCCCCGCATGGGGGCAGTGCGTCCGCCCAACGCAATAACCAGCACTCCGCCTACCAGTGCTGCGGCACCTCCGACGAGGTACCACATCGTTGAGTCCGTGAACTTTCCGGTGAAGAAGTTGCTTGCCTGATCGACGAACGATTCCGAAGCATTGAAGCCGACGATCAGCAGGATGATGCCGACAACGACCAGGACGATTCCGATGATGCGTATTGGGCTCATGTTCGGCTCCTCGATTCATTGCGAGCGGCGGCGGAGTGTGCCGTCGCCCGCGAGTTCGGGTTCATCGATGCGTGTCGTGCGTGCTCAGAAGCCGCGTGGGATGTGACCCAGGATCAGCAGCACGATCAGGATGATGAGCAGCAGGCCCAGGATTCCGCTGGGGAAGTAACCCCAGTTCTTGCTGTATCCCCAACGGGGCACCGCCCCTATGAGGAGAATGATGACGATGATCAGAAGAATGAGTCCCATTTGAGTGCTCCGTTCGTCGAGTTCTTATCTGTGCGTGGCTCGGTAGCAGCGTTCGCGGTCGGAATCGGTTGATCGGTTGTTCCGCGCGGAATCGCGCCTGCTCTCTGTTCCTGCAGCGGGGTACTTTTCGGTGACGATTTCCGGAGTGCCGTCCGGAGCCGCCCCAGGATTTACTTCCGGGGTTGCGTTCATGATGTCTCTGATCAGGCGGTTATCGATCTTCGGGCGTGTGCCCGCGAGGAGTTCGCTGTACTTGTTTGTGCGTGCTTGGTCGGTTTGATTGTTCATCATGCCCGATCTGTTGGTGGGTTTTCGATACGCCGCATGCCGTCGAAACCGTGATCCATCCGCCGGCCGTCCGGGAAACGACTCGCGCAGCGTCGGGTGGTGTCCCGTGCTCACCACCGCGACGCAGAAGGCAACGGCCTTCGAGTGCGCTCCCGTGCTCGGGTTGTCGTACAGGGGCTCGGCTGTCCGTGCACCTGTTGGAAATCGCCAAGCACATCATGACGCCGGCGAGCCCGCCCGCCATCGGGTGAAACCCCGAAATAGAACACCTGCGATCCCCCATACTGAGGGGACCAAATTTTCATCGATATTGCGTGTCAACGCTGCGATAAGTGGATTTTATTGAGTATAATCCGCAGAGAGGAAGGCGCTTGGAGCGGTGACACGGCATACGCACATCATGCCACAGGATCCAGCAGGCACACCCAGGATGAATTCTCAATCGCTCATGGATGATGTGTTGTCGCTTCTCGACTGGCCTGCGGCGATCGCCGCGGGCGGCGAAGAGATCATCGCCCAGAACTCACAGTGGATCGATGCGACGGGTTGCCGTTCCGAAGCCGACGCCCCGCTCTCGCTCGCTGACTCCCTGCGCAGCTTCACTCCGACGAACGAGTTGTTCGAGACGCTGTGCAGCGAGTCGATGTCTGCCGGCACCCTCACCGTGTCCTGCGTGCAGCAGCGGGACACGCAGGAGCAACTGGAGCGCGAGTATGTGCTGCGCTGGCGTCAACTGCCGTCGCAGACAGAACAGAAATCGAATGTCATACTCATCCTGCAGGACAATCCGGCGAGTGAGCACTTCGCGGAGATTCTGGGTTCGCAGCAGGCGTTGATCAACCGGCTGCTCGTTCGTCAGACGCTGATCGAGGAGACGGAGCGTCGGAAGTTCGGTCGGTCGTTGCACGATGTCGTCATTCAGGATCTCGCGCAGATCCGCAAGTCGGTCCTGGCGGAATCGGGTCCGGGCAGCAGCCGCGAGGAAGTCGTCGCGAGGATCGATCAGATCATCACCGATGCCCGTTTCCTGATGTTCGAGCTGAGCCCGCCGGTGCTCGAGGACCTCGGGCTGGCTCCCGCGCTCGAGTGGCTCGCCGAGTATCTGTCCAGTCGCTACGAGGTGAAGGTCTCGATCGCGCATGATCTCAATGAGAACATGGTTTCCAAGCCGGTCCGGATCATTCTGTTCCGAGCGGTCCGTGAACTGGCGACGAACGCCGCGAAACACGCACCCGATTCGGAGATCATCATCTCCTGCGTTTCGAACAATCGCGCGGTGCGCACCATCGTCGTCGACGGCGGTCCGGGCTTTGATACGACGCTTATCCACCGGGATGCGGATGGCATGAAGGGTTTCGGGCTGCTGAGCGTCGAGCAGCAGATCCGGGGCATCGGCGGCACATTTGACCTGATCAGCAGCATCAAATCGGGCACCAGGGCGACGATCACGGTTCCGGCCCGGCACAAACACTAGTCCAGCACCAGCACAAGGAAGGTGATTCAGATGACCAGCGCAACCACGATTCACACGAGCGGCACCGAGACCGCGGTTCGTCCAGTCACGGTGGTCATCGTCGATGACCACACGATGGTGCGGGGCGGCCTCCGATCGATTCTTGAGGATGTCGAGGGCATCAAGGTCGTTGGCGAGGCCGAGAACGGTCGAGATGCGATCGAAATGGCGGCGAAGTATGCCCCGGACATCTTGCTGCTCGATGTCGCCATGCCGGGGCTCAACGGCGTGGAGGCGGCGCGAAAGATCCGCAGCGCGGATCCGAAGATCAAGATCATCGCCGTCTCGATGCATTCGGATGAGCGGTATGTGGCGGGGATTCTTGATGCCGGCGGGCGCGGCTACCTGCTCAAGACCTGCGATGCCGCCGAGCTGATACGGGCCATCCATTCGGTGATGCGCGGGAAGATCTATGTGACGGCGGATCTCACGCATGTGCTGGTCAATCGGATGCATGGCGATGCGAGCAGTTCGGGCGCCTCGCGTTTCGACACACTGACGCCGCGCGAGCGGGAGGTTCTGCAGCTCATCGCCGAGGGTTTTACGAGCAAAGAGATCGGCGAGAAGCTCGGCGCGGCGATGAAGACGGTGGAGACCCACCGCACCAATCTCATCCGCAAACTGGACATCCACTCCATCGCCGAATTGACCAAGTACGCGATCCGTGAGGGTCTGTCCGGGCTTGCCGAATGAGCGAGCGGTCTGTGTGGGGCTTTCGTCGTCGCGGTCATGCGTACATAACCCGATAGCCATCACGACTTTCATCGTGAATACTTGACAGTGAACATGGCGTTCCGGCGTGCACAGCGCGGAGCACCAAACCGTTCATGGAAAGTGTATTTACGATGACAAAACGAGACCTCTCCCCGCTCGCGACGGCCTCCCGCGATCTGGTCTTCCAACTCGCCAAGGGCGCACATCCCGACGAAGTCGAAGCCGGTTGCCGCGATCTGCTCACGAACAACACCAATGGCCTTGGTACGGTGGACACCCGCGTGGTCGAGGTGGCCAGCGAGATTGTTCGGGGTGTTCTTTCCGGCGTGGCGATGCTGCGATCTCCCGCGATCACCGCCGCGACGCGCGGCGTTTCCGACACGGGCAAGGATGGCGACGCCGGGGATGCCGAGCGCCTGGACATTTCCGAGCGGGTCTCCCGCGATGTCCGCGACAGTCACGATGCCTCCAGATCCGACTACACCTCCGCGCTCGAGGGCGCAGCCCCGGCGGCCCGGATGACCACGGATGAACTGCGCACGCGCGTTGATGAGATGCCGCCCCGGAAGAACCGGAACAAGTGACACAAGGATGACCTCCGTATCGAGTTGAATTCATCGAGGGCACTGCTCTGCATGTGTACGAGCAGCCCTCGAAACACTGCGGCTGCGCGAAGCGGCGGCACAAGCCAGGAGTCTCACGATGACAGAGCAGAACAAGAACCAGGGAAAACAGCAGAACCAGAACCAGAACGACAACATGGGTCAGAATCCACAGGCCCAACGCCCGCAGAAGCACGACGACAAGAACCCGCAGCAGCAGCAGCAGAACCAGCACGACAAGCAGGCCCAGCAGAGCCATCAGGGCCAGCAGGGTCAGCAGGGTGAGAAGCTGCAGGGCGGTTCGGCTCAGCAGACGAAGCAGGCCAATCCCGGCAAGCGCTGATGCCGCGCTGATCGCCAGATCCGCATGGCGATGCAGATGTGGATAGAGATGGTCGCTCCGCACGCGAAAGCGTCGGAGCGGCCTTCGAGGGTCGTTGAATACCGCAACCAATGCGGGCTGCTCGAAACGCGTGTGGCATTGTGCGACACACGGGCGCCCGTTCATGACGCAAATCTGGAGAATCAAATGAATCGCAAGCACGGAACAGTAATCACGGCGGCTGTCTTGGTCATGGCGGCGGCTTCGGGCACCGCCTGGGCCCAGTATCAGAACATGCCGGCTCGCCAGTCGGTGCAGCTCGCTCATCAGTTGGGTCAGATGCAGACGAGTCTGGCGGATGCCATCAAGATGGCGGAGAGGCACACGGACGGCGTCGCCATCGGTGTTCGTATGTCCAGCAGCCGGGAACTCTTCGGCTCTCCCTCGGGCGATGGACGCTCGCAGGGAAACCAGTACTGGGAGTCCACCTCGTGGTCCGACCGGCATCAGGACGGCACCCATCCGCGGGCGCAGGATACGCATCGTCAGCATGACATCGATCGTCAGGGCGAGACTCAGCAGCAGAGACTCGATCGTGAACGCGAGGCCCAGCAGCGCACCGGTCGCGAGGGCGAGACTCAGCAGCAGAGACTCGATCGCGAACGCGAGGCCCAGCAGCGCACCGGTCGCGAGGGCGAGACTCAGCAGCAGAGACTCGCTCGTGAGCGCGAGGCCCAGCAGCGCGCCGGTCGCGAGGGCGAGACTCAGCAGCAGAGACTCGCTCGTGAGCGCGAGGCCCAGCAGCGCGCCGGTCGCGAGGGCGAGACTCAGCAGCAGAGACTCGCTCGTGAGCGCGAGGCCCAGCAGCGCACCAGTCAGCAGGACCAATGGGACAGGAACCAGTCGGGATACTCGTCATCTGATTCGCT
>REDD01000152.1 GCA_007693725.1 Phycisphaeraceae bacterium | reverse complement strand
TCGTGAATGGATCGCGCGGTCGCGAGTTCCTGTCGCATCTCGCCGTAGCGGCCGTAGAGCATGCGGTAGGCGAAAGAACGACGGAAGCGCGAGGTCCTCCACCAGCACACCGCCATGCCCGGGACCGCGACGAGCGGAGAGGCGAGAATCGTCACCGTGCCGTAGACGGGGACGAGTCGGATATAGAAGAGCGTGACAAGGGCATTGAGAATCAGCAGCGGCAGCATCGGCTTGAAGGATTCGCGGGGCGTCCACGGCAGAAAGAGGCACGCGATGAAGTGCCACATGAAGATGCCGACGAAGCCATTCCCGAAAACAACAATCTGAGCGATCGTCTCGCTGACCTGGCGATCAGTCACGACCGGGGTCTGCTGTTCTTCTGGAGATGCCTCAACTACTGTTTCCGGATCGCCCGGGGTCTCGGGTTCCGCATCGACCGCGGAATCCGTCAATGTCTCGATCATCGCTTCAGGGTCCGGGACGGCCTCGAGGAATTCCGCACGACTGAGAAGCTGATCGCGGATCTCATCGCGCGTGAACTCGAGAATGATCGGTGTGCCGAGAATACCCAGCGTACCGTTCGCAACGATGAGCAGATAGACAAGGCGAAGTAGTTGCTCGCGTTTCATCACGGTTCGCCACGCCGCGAGAAAGGCAAGCACATAGAGCATCCCCGAGATCACGGAGAACACGATGTTCATCCACTGCTGCACAGTGTTGATCGCAAAGGTCAGCAGCAGTACAGACGACAACAACAGTACGAGAACAGTGAACACAAGAATGACGCCGGTGTACCAGAGAAACCGACGGCGCAGCCAGATCGACCGCTCCTGCTCGTACTCGTGCCTGAATTCCGTCGTGACGCTCAGACTCAAGGGAATCTCACTCCTCGGCGTGCGTGGTCCTGTGCTCGCCCGGCTTCCAGAGCACATCACCACCGCCCCAATTGTTGACCACGCGGGCGAGGACGAAGAGCAGGTCGCTCAGCCGATTCATGTACACCATCGTCTTCGGATTCGTCCTCGCGGGCTCGGCCTGGATGAGGAGCGAGATCGCTCGCTCCGCTCTGCGGCAGACCGTTCTCGCGAGGTGAAGATGGGCCGCCGCGTTGGTTCCGCCGGGGAGGATGAATGAGTTCAGCGGCGAGAGCCGTTCGTTGTACCGATCGATCAACTGTTCGAGCCGCACGACTTGATCGGAAGTCACTCGCAGGCGAGCCCCCTCCTCCTCCCCCTCATCGAGGGGAACACAGAGGTCCGCACCGACATCGAAAAGATCGTTCTGGATGCGGGTCAGTTCCTCGTGGATCGAGCGGATGGTCTTCCCGTCGACGCCATGGTTCGTATCCGCCGCGATCGCCGTAACGATCATGGCGATGGCGGCGTTGGCCTCATCGACCGTGCCGTAGGCCTCGACACGGCAGTGATGTTTGGGCACAAGCGAACCATCCCCGAGCATGGTGCTGCCGCCATCTCCCGTCCTCGTGTAGATCTTCGTCAGTCGTACCACGGCATCATCTCCCGCCATACAGAGTACCGACCTGTTCCTGAATCGGTGCGGAGCGAGTGGACTTCACAAAAACAGCAGCCCCCGAAAGTACGGGAGCTGCTGAACTTGGCTGAGTTGTGGAGATCGCGTCAGTTGGCCTCGACGACTTCCTTGACGAGATTCGGGGGCATGGGGCGGTACTCGAGGGGCTCCATGCTGGATGTCCCGCGTCCCTGCGTCATGGAACGAAGGGTCGTGGTGTAGCCGAACATCTCGCTGAGCGGCACCTCGGCCGTCAGCACGCGGGCATTCCCGCGCTCGGCCTGACCGACGATCATGCCGCGCCGGGAGGAGATGTCACCGGTGACCGAGCCGAAGTACTCGTCGGGGGTCGTGATGACGACCTTCATGATCGGCTCGAGAAGTGTCATCTTGGCCTTATGGCATGCATCGGTCAGAGCCAGACGCCCGGCCTGCTCGAAGGCGACCTGCGAGGAGTCGACCGGGTGGCTCGAACCGTCGACGAGCTCCACCTTGATGTTGATGAGCGGATATCCAGCGAGGATGCCGGAGCGGGCGGTGTTGCGAACACCGACCTCGACCGAAGGGATGAATTCCTTGGGAATCGAACCGCCGACGACCTTGTTCACGAACGCGACATTGTCCTTGAAGTTCAATCCCTCTTCCTCGGCTTGTTCCTTGGTAAAGGGCTGGATGCTGATCGTGCAGTCACCGAACTGACCGCGGCCGCCGGTCTGCTTGACGAACTTGCCGCGCACATACTCGGCGGTGCCGGAGATTGCTTCACGATACGAGACGCGCGGCTTGCCGACCTCGACATTGATCTTCATGTCGCGGACGAGCTTGTTCTTGATGATCTCAAGGTGCAGCTCACCCATGCCCGAGATGATGGTCTGGCCGGTCTCGTCATCGTACTGAGAACGGAACGAAGGATCTTCCCGCTTGATCGTGACGAGTGCATCACCAAGCTTCCGCTTATCTTCAGCCGTCTTGGGCTCAATCGACATACTGATCACCGGCTCCGGGAAGGACATGCGCTCGAGAATCACCTGGTGATCTCCATCGCAGAGTGTGTCACCGGTGAAGGAATCCTTCAGACCGACAACAGCGATGATCTTGCCCGCGTGTGCTTCTTCGAGCGCGATGCGGTCCTTCGCGTGCATCTCGAACATCCGACTGATGATCTCGCGCTTGCCGTTGCCGGGATTCACAACGCGCTCGCCCTTCTTGATGGTGCCGGAGTAGACACGCATGTAGGTGAGATCGCCGTGGGTGTCAGACACAACCTTGAACACGAGCGCCGAGAAGGGAGCGCTCACATCCGACGGACGGGAGAGCTTCTTCTCGGGATCTCTGGGATCGACGCCCTGAACCTCTATGACCTCGGTCGGCGCAGGCAGATAATCGATGACGGCGTCGATGAGTCGCTGAACGCCGATGTTCTTGAGGGCCGATCCGGTGAAGACCGGATTGCACTTGCGATCGATCGTCCCCTTGCGGATGGCCAGCCGAATCTCTTCGTCGGTGGGCTCGCCGCCTTCGAGGACCTTCTCGAGAAGTGCATCGTCAAAGTTGCAGGCCTGCTCGACCATCTCCTGACGGTGCATCTTCGCGAGGTCCGCAACGGAATCGGGAATGTCGCGCTCCTCGACCTTCGCGCCGAGTTCGGATGCGTCGAAGTAGTACGCCCGCATCTTGACGAGATCGACGATGCCCTCGAGCTCGTGGCCGCTGCCGATGGGGAGCTGCATCGCGATGGGGTTCGCGCCGAGACGCTCCTTGATCGAGTTGAACGAGAACTCCCAGTCGGCGCCGATCTTGTCCATCTTGTTGATGAAGCAGATACGGGGAACGCCGTACCGCTCGGCCTGACGCCACACGGTCTCGGACTGGGCCTCAACGCCCTCCTTGCCGTCGAAGACCGCGACCGCGCCGTCGAG
>REDD01000149.1 GCA_007693725.1 Phycisphaeraceae bacterium | reverse complement strand
TGGTGGGACAGGCGTCCCGCCTGTCGGGGGTGTGGCCGCTGGGGGGGGGGGGGGGGGGGGGGGGGGGGGGGGTGGGGGGAGGGGGGGGGGGCGGCGTGTACGCACCGCATTTGCCTGGGCTACGTGGGCTGGGCTTGTCAAGCCGCATCCCGGGGGGGGGGGCGAAGGGCGCGGGTGGAAATCCTGTCACCCTGACCTGACGGCGAGTACCCACCGCAATTGCCTTGGCTACCTGGTCATGTCTTGTCAAGCCGCATCCCTCGCGACCGATGGTGATAGTTGACGACCGGCCGCCGCGATCGGAACGGCTATTGCACTTTCCGTACAACACGGCTAATCTATCGTTACGCGAAACTCCGTGCGGCATGACTGGTGAGCACAGACACATAAAAATTTATTTAAATGATTGTCACATATCAGGGACGCTTTGCTGATGGACGAATCACGCGCAGTTCAGATTCTCGCCAATGTTTTCAGCTGCAACGCTGAGGAAAACGAGGACGGCTACGCGTTCGCAGTGAGCCGGCGAGCCAACGGTCATACCGTCTCCATTGCAAAGACCGCTCTTGCCGCCACAATCAATGAGCTGAATCAGAAATCAACTTATCTGTCGCTATGGCTCTGTGACGAGAACAGCATGGAGATTCTCGTTCGTGAGGAAAGCTCTTCGCTAAATCGCGCATTTCGTCTCGGAAATCTTGTTGTCAGGGATGACGACAATGGCGTTACATACGAGATCTCTTCGGCTAGTGATGCATATATTTTATTTTTCCTTGATGCGATCTCCCGACATTCGGATGCGAGGTTGTTCTTGCGTGGCTATCCTAGTTCATTGCTGGAGCGCCGCTTGACAGATCAGGAATCGCCATTGTCCGTATTTGAACTAGTGCGAATGATGTACCTTCGCATCGCCACAGTAGTTCGCATCAGAACTGACGCGAAGGCTTCGCCAACACGTTTATCGTCACTAGCAAATGCATTTCTCTTCCAAATGGCGTTCAACACTGACATTGCACTGGTTCCGCAGCGCGAGCTAGACGCGCTTTCACGTTCGGGCCGCATCTCCCGCATGCGTCGGAGTCGTCCCTCTGAGATCGACCCGCCGAGAAGGACATACAGCGAGGACCTGACCCATCATTATCTGATGGCGATCTCCACGGACAATCCTGTTGTCGAATATCTATCACACTACCATGTGCTTGAGCATTTCTATGAAGCCGTATTTCAAGACGACTTGATCACGACAATTCAAGGCCAAATTACTGAGCCAGCCTTTTCATATCGCCGAAAGAAGGACATTAAGGCGCTAATCAAGACGATTCGTAGATCGCTTAAAATACAAAACGACACTATAACATTTTCTGAAGAGCAGGCCCTTCGCCTTACTCTGGCGAGTTTTGTGGAGGTTCCTGACCTTGTCAGTGATCTCGACAACTACGATTCAAAAATTATTGATTTTTACCGCGACAACAAGGTGGAGTTCTCGAACGCATGCGAGGTCGATCTGCGATCAGTCGATTTGGATGCCATTTTTAAATCGCTCGCAAAGCGTATTTACTCTACGCGAAATGCGCTTGTTCACAGCAAGGACGGTGACAAAGCGAAATACACTCCATTTGTTGACGACCATGCACTTGCAAAAGAACTCCCCCTGCTCCGGTTTGTTGCAGAGCGAACGATTCTCCGAAACTCGACGCTAATTGAATGATACGCGACGAGCTCGGGTTGCTTGCATCTTGCTTTTTAACGGAAGATCAACCGCGGCGTCCCAGTTATTGCAAATGTTCTGCGGCAAGCCGCTCGACTGCGCGGCCGATGTCTACGACGAACGAAGCGTCCGTCCGATTTGAGTGGGGTCTCTCGTGCCAGCGGACATCCCTGTCAAGCAAGGTTCCGCGTTTCCAAGCCCCAAAATCCGATCTGGGCTGCGAAAAGCTCAACTGGAGTTGTGACCCCCAGAACCACTCGCCCCCTACGCCGCGATCCCCTTCTCAAACTCCGCGGCACGCTGATTCCCAAGCCCCGGCTCCCACACCACATTCTGGATCAACGCATTGATCCGCCCCCGCGCATCGCTGCCATCCTCGACCAGCGACAGCCCGACCATGTGCCTCCGAAAACCGATCCGCTCAGAGCGGGCGACGGTGCACCGCACAAGGCATTCCTGGCCGTGCGCCCGCATCCAGACATCGATCTCTTTCCCCACCCGCAGAGTCATGCACCGCGTCGAAAGCACCAGCATGCCCGAGGCCGACAGATTCACCACCCGCCCCAGATTCGAGTGGAGAAACTCCGTCTTCAGACGCCCGCAGTGCCTGCGGTCATCATGATTGCGTTCGCCGAACGGGCGCATCCAGAGCATCTCGGGCCTGCCCTCCATAATCGCGTGCGGGTCTGTCCTCACACATCGTCGGAGGCAACCCGGCCGCGGGTCACATTTCCCCCACCCGTCCCTGTGGAATCCTTCCGTCTGTGACGCCTGCGCAGGAGTTATGGTCCCCGAGAGCTTCCGAGCGATCCCGGGGTCCGGGGGCTGGGCGCGCACAAACCCTGCAACTGTTCCGCGTGGAACATCGCTTCCGGGGCCATTCCGGGGGCTCAACCGCCGATGACTTCCCGCCCCCCCATATAGGGTCGCAGCGCCCGCGGCACCTCCACCGTCCCGTCCGCACGCTGGTACATCTCCAGAATCGGGATCAGGATCCGCGGGCTCGCCGCCACCGTGTTGTTCAGCGAGTGGCAGAACACCGGCTTCCCGCCCGTCGACTCCCCCTTGTACCGGAGGTTCAGCCGACGGCACTGGAAGTCGTACAACCGGCTCGCCGAGTGCGTCTCGCCGTACTCGCCCGACGCCCGTCCCTGCCCATCCAGCGCGCCGCGGCTGGGCATCCAGCACTCGATGTCGATCATGTCCGCGTTCTTCGGCCCGAGATCCCCCGTGCAGCATTGCAGCAGTCGGTAGGGCAGTTCCAGCGATTGCAGCAGCTCCTCGACGATCCCGATCATCGCCTTGTGCCACTGCTTGCTCTCCGCTTCATCAGCGCGGCAGATGACCACCTGCTCCACCTTGTCGAACTGGTGGATCCGGTACAGCCCCGCCGTGTCGCGCCCCGCCGCCCCCGCCTCGCGCCGGAAACACGGGCTGACCGTCGCCAGCTTCAGCGGCAGCATCGACTCGTCCAGAATCTCCTCCATGTGGCGCGCCATCAGCCCGACCTCGCCCGTCCCCGTGAGGTACAGGTCGTGCGCGCTCCCGCGCGACTGCTCATCCACCAGATAGGTCTGGTCCTTCCCCGCCGGGAAGAACCCCGTGCCGATCATGCACTCCTCGCGCACCACCACCGGCACCGACACCGGCGTGAACCCGTGCTTCTCCGTGATGAAGTCGAAGGCGTACCGCAGCACGGCGTTGTGCAGGCGCATGCCATCGCCCACCAGCATGTACGACCGCGACCCGGCGACCTTCACACCCCGCTCGAAATCCACGATCCCAAGCGCCTTGATCAGTTCCTCGTGGCTCCTGGCTTCGAAGCCGCGCTGCTCGGAAAACGAGCGGGCGGGATCAAAGTGGGGGGGATTCCACCGGCGGACCTCGATGTTGTCCTCCGCCGAAGCGCCGACGGGCACCTCGGAATCGGGGGGTTGCGGAACCGTGAGAAGCACCTCGGAGAGGGCCGCATTCGCCTCGGCGCCCTCGGCCTCCAGCGCCTGGATTTTCTCCTTGAGCGCTGCCGGCTTGGCCCGCAGTTCGGCGACCTCGGTTTCGAGGCGCGCCTTCTCCTCGCCCTGCGCGGCTTTGAGCTTGCCCATCAGCCCCCCGATTCTGGGGCCTGCCTCTTTCTCCAGCCGACGCTGCTCGGCCCGGATCTCATCCTGCTGGTGCTGGATGGCCCGACGCCGCTCGTCGAGGACCAAAATCCGGTCAATATCGACAGAAATCCGCTTTTTGCGGGCTCCCTCGCGGTAGCGGTCCGGATCCTCACGGAGTGCCTTGAGATCGATCATGGCGGGGATGGTAGCGGGAGGGGCAGAAAAAAAGCCCGAGCCATCTTTCGATGGATCGGGCTTCTGCCACACGAGAAGATTCTCGTGCGAAGTCGGTGGTGGTCTGCCACCAATTCCCCTAACGAGCCGTCCGAAGACTGCTCGTGACATGTTTCTCGAACCAGTGACCAACCGGCTCGGTTCCCTTGGCCCGACGAATCGGGCCTGACGTGTTGCCTGCAGAGCAGGCCTTCCCTCCGAGGATTGCCACGACAAAGCCGTGGACTCCCTCCTACCAACTCAGTGAAACTTACCACGGAGATGGCCAAATGCCAAGTGTTTGCGCGAAAGGAAGGGCAGATGACCACCGAGGCAGGGGGGCGACCAAGCGGTTATCGGGCGTTTTCACCCTGTTCGCCGGGCGCCAGACCCCAGTGCATTTTCCGGACGAGGGTCTTCCAGTAGGACCCCTCGGGGTTCTTGACAAGGTGGACGGGGTGCTGGTGGCGTCTGAGGACGACCCGATCTCCCGCTGCGAGATCGTGGAGGCGCTGGCCGTCGAGGACGAGGGTGGTGCCGTGGGTGCCCTTCGGGAGGCCATTGCGGGGGCGAAGCTGGTTGGCCCGGAGGACGCGAATCTCGATGGTGGAGTCCCCGGGGACGACCAGCGGTCGGAAGGCGAGGGAGTGTGCCGCGATGGGGGTGACGGACATCGCCTGGAGGTCGGGCGAGACGATGGCACCGCCCGCGGAGACGGCGTACCCGGTGGAGCCGACGGGCGTCGAGACGACGACGCCGTCGCCCTTGATCCGTGCTGCATCGACACCGTTGATCGAGAGCGCGAGTTCGATCATGCGGTAGGGGGGGCCTGCGGTGATGACCGCATCGTTGAGGGCGACTTCCGTGTGCGACGGGCTGGGGGCGCCGTTGTTGTATGTGGCGACCTCGATGAGCATGCGCTCGTGTGTGGCGAGGGGCGTCTGTGCCGCGAGGAGCGACGGCGCCTGTCGCTCGAAGGCGTCGAGGTCGAACTCCGCGAGGAAACCGAGCGAGCCCATGTTGACGCCGATGAGCGGCAGACCGTGCGCCACGAAGCGTCGGGCCTGCGCGAGGAGTGTGCCGTCGCCTCCGAGCACGAGAATGAGATCGGTTTCGGAGAGGTTGGGCGGCGGTCCATCCGCAAAGGCATCACAGTCGCCAACGAAGACAGCGTGTTTCTCGATCACGCTGCGAACACGCTGCACGGCCTCGACGACGCGCGGCTTGGATCGATTCACGACGACAAGGACGCGTCTGCCCATGATGCTCAGGCCGAGACGGAGGGTCCGGTTCGGCGTACCTGTATGGGGGCTGCATCGCCGGGGCGCACACGCTCGTACGCCTCGCGGATGGTCTGCGCGATGCTGGCGGGGTCGAGCCCGGCCTCTTCGAGTTGAGCGCCGCGGCTGTCCTGATAGATCCACGCATCGGGGAGTGACATGGGCGTGATGAGTCCGGCGTTCAGTCCGAGGCGTGCGGCGGCCTCGATGACGGCAGCGCCGAATCCGCCGTGCGGGCCGTGGTCCTCGATGGTCACGATCGGGATGTTCCGTTCGAGGAGCGACCGGATGATCGCTTCATCGACCGGCTTGGCGAAGCGTGCGTCGTAGACGGAGACGCGGTGCTCGGGACCGAGACGCTCCACGGCATCGAGGGCGCTGAGCGTCATGACACCGAAGGCGAGCACGGCGATGTCGGGGTTGTCGTGTTCGATGATCGGGCGTGCCTTGCCGAGGACGAAGGGCGGGCACTCGCCGTACTTGGCGAGCTTGTCGGAGACGGAGTCGCGCGGGTAGCGGACTGCGGAGAGCCCCGCGTCGTAGTCGCGCATGAACGCGAGGGCCGCGCGGAGGGAGGGCTCGTCCGCGACGCCCATGATCGCGGCCTTGGGCAGCACGCGGAGGATGGAGACATCGCAGAAGCCGTGGTGGACAGCGCCGTCGCCGCCGACGAGTCCGGCGCGGTCGAGGCAGAGGCGGACGGGCAGGCCCTGCAACGCGACTTCCTGGAAGGCCTGATCGAAAGCACGCTGGAGGAATGTGGAGTAGACGGCGAAGAAGGGCTTGAAACCGGTCTTCGCCAGACCCGCCATCATGTCCATGGCGTGCGATTCGCAGATGCCGGTGTCGAAGACGCGCTTGGGGAATCGCTCCATGACAACATCGAGACCGGTGCCGCCGGGCATGGCCGCGGTGCACGCGAGGACCGAGTCGTCGGCGTCCATGATCTCGCACATGGCATCGGCGTAGGCGCTGGTGAACGAGCGACCGCCGCCCTTGAGCTCGACGCGGCAGGAGTCGGGATCCCATGTGAACGCGGAGGGCGAGTGGAAGGTTGTGGCATCGCCCTCGGCGAACTCGTAGCCCTTGCCCTTGACGGTCTTGACATGGAGGACCATCGGGCGGTCGAAGTCGCGCGCCTCGGCGAGGAACTCGACGAGCGTCGGGAGGTCGTGGCCGTCGATGGGGCCGACGGTGACGAGGCCGAAGTGCTCGAACCATGTGTTCTCTGCGATGGCGGCTTTGGCCATCTCGCCGAGACGGTGGTAGGTGTCGCTGAGGAGGTGTCCGCCGGGCATGCGTGAGAGCACGCTCTTGGCGCGGCGCTTCATGTCGCCGTAGATCGGGTTGAGCCGGAAGCGATCGAATTGCGAGGCCATGCCGCCCTGCGGACGGCTGATGGACATGCCGTTGTCGTTGAGGATGACGAGGAACTGTCGCTTGAGTGTGCCAGCGTTGTTGAGACCTTCCATCGCGACGCCGTTGACGATGGAGGCGTCGCCGATGAGGGTGACGACGCGCCGTCCGTCGGGGTTGTTGTGCGGCTCGAAGGCCTCACCGTTGATGGCATCGCCGTGCGCCATGCCGACGCCGGTCGAGATGGCGGTTCCGGCGTGGCCGACGCTGAAGAGGTCGTAGGCGGACTCGTTCGGCTCGGGGAAACCGGCCATGCCGGTGCGGGTGCGGAGGTTGGAGAGCAGGGGGTAGCGCCCGGTGAGCAGCTTGTGGGGGTAGCACTGGTGGCCGACATCGAAGAGCAAGCGGTCGTGCCCGAAGTCGAAGACATAGTGGAGGGCGATGGTCAGCTCGACGACGCCGAGGTTGGGCGCGAGGTGGCCGCCGGTCTTGGAGACCTGCTGGAAGATGGCCTCGCGGATTTCCTGTGCGAGCGCCGGGAGCTGTTCGAGCGGGAGGCGCTTGAGGTCGGCCGGGGTTTTTATGGTTTCGAGCAGGGGCATTGTGCTCCAGTCAGTTTCAGTCAAAGTTGAAAATCGTATTCAGTCGGTTCGGCCCCGTGTGATCGGGGAAGGGGGAGATTTGAGGTCCGGTATCTCGGGGAAGGGTTCTCAGGTGTCCGGGTTCCGCGTTCCGGGGGGGCAGGGGGTTTCCGGGGGTTCCTTGATAGATCGGGGTCAGCGTGTCCGTGTCGCCAGATATCTGCAAATCTGGCGGAGTGGTTCTGCGGGCTTGTCGAAGGGGGCGATGGCCTGGAGGGCCTTGTTCTCGAGTTCCTTGACGATGGCGCGGGAGCCCTCGACGCCGAGGACGCCGGGGTAGGTGAGCTTGCCCGCATCCTCGTCCTTGGAGGCGCGTTTGCCGAGGTGCTCGGTGGTCTGCTCGACATCGAGGAGGTCGTCGACGACCTGGAACATGAGGCCGATGGCCTCGGCGTATTCGGTGATGCGTGCGAGCATGGCCGAGTCGAGGCGATGCTTCGCGCCGAGCATGCCGCTGATCGCTCCCATGCGGCACGAGGCCTGAATGAGTGCGCCGGTCTTGTTGCCGTGCACGAGGCGGAGGCGCTGCTCCTCGGTGAGGTCGTCGGGGAATCCGCCGAGCGTGTCGTAGACCTGTCCGGCGATCATGTCCGTCGTGCCGGTGGCGAGTTCCCGGAGGAGGAGGCCCGCGGTGGCGGGTTCGTGTCGGTCATCGCCGATGGCCTGGAATGCGATGGACATGAGGGCATCACCGGCGAGGATGGCCATGGCTTCGGTGTAGGCGACATGGAGGGTCGGTCGTCCGCGTCGGAGGTCGTCGTTGTCGAGTGCGGGGAGATCGTCATGGACGAGTGAGAAGGCGTGGATCATCTCGACGGCGCACGCGGAGGGGAGGCAGTGTTCGAGTTCGCCGCCGACGGCAGCGCAGCTATGGATCACGAGCAGCGGGCGGAGGCGCTTGCCCCCTGCGAGCGCGGCATAACGGACTGCCTCGTCGAGGTTGGAGGGCAGGGCACGCTCGTCAATGATGCGTGCCATGTGGCTCTCAACCTCCGAGACGGGGGCCGTCAGAGCGTCGCTGAGTACGGATTCGTTGGTCGTCACGGTGGTCACCCGGGGGGCCTCCCTCTTTCTCCTGACCGATTCACAATCCGGTGAGTATACGAACTGGGGGTAAGCGGCCACAAACCACGCCCCGGACGGGCTATCCTGTGCCCACAATGGGCGGAGCATGGAATCGACTTCTGGAGATCTTCTCCGCCGGCGGGCCGGTGATGTGGCCGCTGCTCATCATGAGCGTGATCTCGGTGGGGATCAGCATCGAGCGGGGTGTGTACTGGGTACGGATGCATGGCGGGAGGCGTCGGAGGTGGCTCCGGGGGTTGTTCGACCGGATCGCGGAGGGGGATGTTCCGGCGGCGAAGGCACTCGTGACGCGGGATGGCTCGGTCTACGCCCGTGCCGCCGAGGCGCTGCTGGCGAATCGGGATGTGGGCTCGGTGTTCGAGGAGGCGAGGCACGAGTGCGAGCGATTCGGGGCGACGCTCTCGACGATCATCACGGCGGCGCCGCTGCTGGGGATTCTGGGGACGATTCTGGGGATCATCGAGTCGTTCGACCTGCTGGGGAGCGAGAACGGCGTGACGGACATTTCGGCGGTTGCGGGTGGTATTGCTCAGGCGTTGATCACGACGGCGTTCGGGCTGATCGTGGCGCTCGTGACGCTGTTTCCGTATATGGGGTTTCGCTCGCACACGACGCGATGCCTGAGCACGATCGATGCGCTGGCGAGTTCGATTCAGAGTATGCGGCTGACCAAGGATAAGTGAGCACGCCGGGTGGTCATGCGCCGGCGGGTTCCTGCTGCTGGAGCAGGTCGTAGATCTCCTCGGCGGTGGCTGCATCGTAGATGCGGTTGCGGAATTCCTCGACGGTCATGAGCCGGCTGATGCGCGCGAGTGCCTGGATGTGATCGCTGGTGCGGTCGAGCGGGCTGGCGAGCAGCACGACGAGCTTGACGGGCCGATTGTCGATGGATTGAAAATCGACGGGCTCTGCGGGCTTGCCGATGGCCATCGCGAGGTCGGGGACGCCTTCGGACTTGCCGTGGGGAATGGCGAGGGCGTACCCGATGCCTGTGGTGCGCGTGGTTTCGCGCATCCAGACGGCTTCCTTGAGCGCTTTGGGATCGTTGACCTTGCCGTTCGCGGCGAGGAGATCGACGAGTTCATCGACGATGCCCTTCTTGTCCGCGGACTGGAGGGGCACCTTGATGCTGGCGGGATCGAGAATATCAAGCAGATTCATGCTGAATCTCGCGGAAAGTCACTGTGTGATGATTGGTTCCGAAACGGATCGGGGATGATAGGCGAAGCATGGGCGTGGTGCATGAAGTTTGCGAATCAGGCGATGAGGACGGAATAGGCCCCATCCGTGTAGCGCTCCGGGGGCTGTCCGGGGCCGCCCTCGGGACGACGGCGCGACTCGCGGGAAACCGAGAGCGAGTGCCAGCGGGCGGCCCACTTGGCCTGCTCCTCGTTCTCGGCGGCGTCCAGCGAACATGTGGAGTAGAGGATCCGCCCCGCATTCGAGAGCAGGGGGATGGAGTCGGCGATGATCTGGCGCTGCACGCCCGTGAGTGATTCGAGCCGCTCGCGGTCGAAGCGGTGACGGGCCTCGGGGCGGCGGGCGAGGACGCCGGTGTTGGAGCAGGGGACATCGAGAAGGATGAGCTCGGCGGTCCCGGCGTGTTCGCGGAGTCGCTCGTAAGGGATTACGCGTACCTGATTGCTGGCGCTGAAGACCTTGGAGAGCGTGGCGTAGCGGAGACGATCGACATCGCTTGCGATGATCGAGGCATCCGGGAAGGTGGCCTGGAGCTGGCGGGTCTTGGTCCCGAGCCCGGCGCAGGGGTCGATGATGACGCGGGGGCGGAGGTCGGCCACGCTGCCAACGGCGAGGGAAGAGGCGGGGTCCTGCACCCAGAGGTCCGAGCGCTGCGTGAGGGTGTCGAGGAGTTCCTCGTGGGTGCCTGTGAAGACATGGTGTCCGGGGACGGTGTGGGGGACGGCGGTCTCGGGCAGGGGCGACTGGGCGTGGGCGGTGTTGAGGATGATGGGGGGGTGAGCGATGCCGTGGAGAGCGACCTCGCGGACTTCGCGGAGCGGCATGGAGCGGAGCCAGGATCGCAGGAGCGAGGGGGCGTGGCTGGTGGCTGCGGCGAGGCGGTCGATGGGGTCGTTGGGGAGGATCGGCTCGGTGAGGACGAGGGCGGTGCCGTCGGAGAGGGGGAGCTCGTCGAGTTGGTCGGTCCATGTGGGGCGTCGCTCGCGTTCTCCGGCGAGGTCGACGAACTGGCGGAGGACGGCGTTGATGGCGCGTGAGGCGGCGAGACCGCCGTGGTCCTTGGCCCAGTCCACGGCCTCGCTGACGGCGGCGTGGGGAGGGACACGGTCGAGGAAGAGGATCTGGGCGGCTCCGACGAGTATGGTGGCGCGGAACGCGGGGTGGGAGTCTTCCCAGGGGCGTCGGAGGATTCGGCGGGCGATGTGTTCAATGGTGAGCCAGCGGCGGGTGATGATGTCGTAGATGGCGTGGGCGAGGGCGCCGTCGCGTCGGTCGAGGCCGTTGGTTTCGGGCTCGGTGACGAGGAGATCGGGATAGCGGGCTGTCTGGCGTGCGACGAGTTCGAGGACGCGTTCGCGTGCGGAGGCCTGGCGCGGGGGTGGTCTGCGGGTGCGGCCTTGCTGAGGGGGGCGTTGTCCGGGGCGTCCGGGTCGGGAGGGTGGACCTCCGCCGCGATTGAACGGCTTGCGGGGGGCTGGCATGAGCGTGGTGCTCCGGCTGCGGTGTGGTGTGTGGAAAAGTGCTACGGGTCGCGCGATGCGGCCGGTCCGGGGGATGGTATGGCGTGCGGATCAGTCGTGGCGGAGGGCGACGATGGGATCCTGGCGTGCCGCGACCACGGCGGGGTAGATGCCGAAGACGAGGCCGGTGAGGGTTGCGACGGCGAAGGAAAGAACGACCGACCACATGGTGAGGGCGGTTGCGATCTGGGCATCCGTATTGAGCATCTCGGAGAGGTATGGCGCGGCGTAGCCGATGGCGAAGGTGACGCCGATGCCGAGGGCAACGCCGATGATGCCGCCGACGGCGGAGAGGACGCCGGTCTCGACGACGAACTGATAGACGATGTGGTCGCGCGTTGCGCCGAGGGCGCGCCGGACACCGATTTCGCGCGTGCGCTCGGTGACCGAGGCGAGCATGATGTTCATGATGCCGATGCCGCCGACGAGGAGCGAGATGCCGGCGATGGAGCCGAAGACGATGTTGCTCTGCATCTGGGTGCGCTCTGCGGTGTCGAGGAGCTCGAAGGGGACGATGAGATCGACATCGCGGAGGTTGGGGTGTCGGACTTCGAGGACGCGCTGGAGCCGGCTCGCGAAGATGCGGACGGAGTTTCGGGTGGGCGCCTCGATGTAGATCTCGGAGACCTCGACCTGCTCGGCGGAAAACTGTCCAGCGACGCGCCGGGTGATGAGGTCGCCGAAGCGCGCCGCCGCGGTGGTGATCGGGAGGTAGACATCGTGGTTGAGGTCGCGCCCGATGAGGGCCGCGCCCGCGCCGCCTGAGAGTCCGACGGGTGTGGTGATGCCGACGACCTCGAAGACATGGTCGTCGATGCGGATGGTTCTGCCGAGGGGATCCTCGATGGGGAAGAGGCGTTGCGCGACCTGGTGCCCGAGGACGGCAACGCCTGCGCGCTGCTCGACATCCTCGCGTGTCAGGAAGCGGCCGCGGGCGATGTTGATGTTGGCGACTTCCTGAAACTCCGGGAGTGTTCCGAATGCCTGGCTCGTCTGACGGATCTCGTTGCGGAGGATTTCGCTGCCGATGGCCTTGAGGGGAACGATGTGTCGGGCGTCGGCGAAGTTCTCTTCGATGGCGGCGAGGGTTTCGCGCTTGAGGCCGTAGGTGACCTGCCACGAGCGGCCGCCGCTCTGTCCGGCATCGCTGGCCTCGGGGGGCTTGATGGAACGGATGATGATGTTTCGCGCTCCGAGGCGCTCGATCTGTTCGAGTGCGAGGCGCGTGGAGCCCTCGCCGATGGAGACCATGGTGATGACGGCGGCGACGCCGAGGATGATGCCCAGGGCGGTGAGGATCGAGCGGAGGAGGTGCAACCGCAGGTTGTTCAGTCCGAGACGGATGATCTCAAGGAAGAAGGACATGGCGGGGTGAATGCTCCTGCGTTGCGTATCGGGCGGGATGTGCGATGCTATGCAATCCGGGATGGAGGCGAATGTGATGGCCCGAGTCGAGGTGCTTGATGAGCGAGAGGCGGCGGCGGGGTGGGTGTTCCGCGTCCGCATCACGCGGGGGGAGGCGGAGACCACCGAGCACGCCGTCGGGCTGTCGTGGGTGGACCACGACTATTGGAGCGGGGGCGCGTGCTCGCCCGCGAAGGTTGTTCAGCGGGTCATGGAATATCTCATCGAGCGAGCGCCGGAGGGCGTGATACCGCAGCGGCTGGATGCCGCGAGCGTCCGTCGGCGTTATCCGGAGATCGACGATGTGCTCTGCGGGCGTTTATGAGTCGGCGTCGGACTCGTCCTCGCGAGCGGTCTGGAAGGGCTTGTAGTTGAGGCGGGAGGCCATCGCACGGAAGGTGAACATCTGGGGGAGGTTCATGGTGCCGTATTCCGCCGCGATGTTTCGCTGGAGATTCATGTCGTTGGCGCGGACCCACTGCATGGTCGCGGGATAGCGAGCGGTCATGTAGACCGCGAAGATGGCCTTGTTGGAGGGAGAGGCGATGACGACGGTTCGCTCGGATGCGGAGGCATCCGAGGGCAACTGCGTCGGCGCCCAGCCCTCGACAGCATCGATGACGGCGTTGCGGAGCGACTCGATGTTGAGACGGGCGATCGGCGAGCCGTCCTCGGGATTCCGGACGGCGGCGCGCTGGAACTCCGCCCGCGGGACGACTTCCGCCTCGGGGTAGGTGGCGGAGAGCACGGCGACGGTGCCCGCATCCGCGACGGTCCGGCGGATCGTCTCGACTCTTCCCTGGAGGAGTTCGAAGGCGCGGATGGATCGGAGATCCTCGACGGCGCGCTCGCGCACCACATCGAGGGACGGGGCCGGCCCCTCGGGACGGACGGCGTTCACACGCACGAAGTGGAGCGACTGGTTGAAGTCGGTGAGCGGCCCCATGATCATTCCGACCTGCGCGGAGAAGGGCGGGGCGACCTCGGGGTTCAGTTCGCGGACGCTGAGCGCCACCTGCGGGAATGACAAGCCGGTGAAGGTCATGTCGGTGCGCGCGAATCGGGGCGTCAACTGGCGGAGGTCGGCGATGGTGGACCACTCGTTGCGTGTTGCATCGAGGGCGATGCCCGAGCCGTCGGCGGGGGCGTTCTCACCGAGCATCTCTTCGAGGCGGCGGGCCAGCGCCTCCATGTCGGTCTTGCGTGCATCCCAGTCTTCGGGGAGCTCGAAGTAACCGTCGGACTCTGGGAGGCCGCGACGGGAACGGACGATCTCGCTTCGCACTGCGGATTCGAGTTCTCGCATGATGGCGTTGGCGCGTTCATCGCGGAGTGCGTTCTCGACGCGGGAACGGGCTGCGGAGAAGTCGTTGCCGAAGCGTTCCTGATTTCTTTGCCAGAAGACGCGGACGCGGACCGGATCGAGTGTGATCGCATTGCGAATCGCGTTGCGATCGATCGTGAGGGTTTGCACGCGGACGGCGGCGGGCTGGCGATAGGAGATGGCGAAGGGATTGTCCTCGGCGCGTTGATCCCGATATTGCTCGAAGTGTGCGAGGAGTTCGTCCTCGTCGGGATCGGCGACGAGATCGATGACCGCGGCGGCGGGGATCAGAGAGACCTGTCCGATGACCGTCTCGGCGGAGCGCTCGGCGAAATATGCGGTCTCCCAGGGGGATACCTGCAAAGCGGTTCCCATGGTGTTGAAGAGTCGCGTGACGCCGCGTGCGCGGGCGAGGGCGCCGTCGATCTGGTCGTAGCTGTAGCCGCTCTGTGCGAGTTCGTCGCGTGCGATGAGCATCGAATCGAATCGCTGTGTCGGCGATTGGATCGTGGAGTCCTGGCGTCGTTGCAGGTCGTCGATGTACTGGACACCATCGCCGGGGCCGCTGACGAAGCCGAGGCGATCGGCTTCGAGCGTGAGGAGCAACCAATGCACGATCATATCGTCGGGCGAGAGCGGGAGCCCGGCGGGGAGGGCCATTCCGATGCCGCCGGAACTGCCGATGACGCCGAGGATGCGTAGATCGTCCTGCGCACGCTGCATGTCGGCGAGTCGGAAGCGTTGGCCGCCCGCTTCGAAGTGGACGATGGAAGTCGGGCTGCCGCCGCCGAGCTGCGTGATGGCCTGTGGCACGAGAAAGACCACCATCAGGAAGGCCCCGCCGAAGACGAGGATGATGGTGTTGTACTTTCTGAAGAACCTGAGCATAGTTCCCTACTCCGTCCGGATGGATCCGTGGGCGTGGAAATCAGAAAGAGGCATCAGCGGTGTGTCGGCGATATCGACAACACACCGCTGATACCACGCGAATGCAGGATTAACGATAGAACTCGATGATGAGGTTCGGATTAACCTCGAAGGGGAGTCCGTCGATGTTGGCTTCGGAGACGACCCGGATCGTGAGATCCGCCGGGACGAACTCGAGCCAGTCGGGCACGATGTGGCCGACGATCGACTCCATGTTGTCACGGATGAGCGACTGGACCTTCTCCTTGAAGGTGATGACATCGCCGACGCGTGTCTCGTAGGAGGGGCGATCGACCTTGCGGCCGTTCACGAGGACATGGCCGTGGACAACCATCTGGCGCGCGGCCCAGACGGTGCGGACGGCTCCGGAGCGGCGCACGACATTGTCGAGGCGATGCTCGAGGAGTTGCATGAGTCGTTCGCCGGTGTTGCCCTTCGATCGCTGGGCGCGTTCGAGGTAGCGCCGGAACTGCTTCTCGAGGACCGAGTAGTAGTAGCGGACCTTCTGCTTTTCGTTGAGTCGCACGCCGTAGTCACGCAGACGGCGTCCGCGATAACCGTGCATGCCGGGGGGTGTGAGCTGGCGCTTGGCTGTGTGCTTGGGGATGTCCGCGACGGGGACGCCGACACGACGAGACAAGCGAACCTTGGGACCGATGTAACGGGCCATGTGATACTCCGTCTCCCGGGATTCGAGTGCATCGATCCGGGGTGCTTCGGGGGTTTGGGAAGCGATCCATGCCGGCGGGCGTCCGCGACTGCGGCCCGGGGCTCGGCCACGCGGCCGAAGGATCCGGTCAAATCAGGATTTCGAGCCGGGTAGTCAACCACCCCGGACGCGTGATGTCAACCGTCGCTCTCGGATCGCTACGATCTTGCCCGACCCGAGCCGTGAGGAGACAGGCCCAGTGCGAGACTTTCCGACCCGTGTGGCGTTGCCCGTGCTCGGTCCCTGTGGGGGAGGCCCGGATGGGGATCAGCCGAAGGAAAAGTGCGGCGTCTTCGCCGGCTGGGGGATCGCACAGCCGGCTCACCTCGCGTATCTGGCCCTGTTCGCACTCCAGCACAGGGGGCAGGAATCGGCGGGTATCGCGGTCACGGATGGGCAGGGGGTCCATCGGCACACGGGGATGGGGCTGGTTTCCCGTGCGTTCAGCGAGGAGGATCTCGTCGGGCTGGAAGCAGTGGCGGGGGGATCGCCTCTGGGAGTGGTTGCCCACAATCGGTATTCGACGACCGGGGCCTCGCGTCCCGAGAACGCACAGCCGTTTGTGGGGCATTTCCGGGAGGGGCAGGTGGCCATCGCCCACAACGGCAATCTGGTGAATGCCTCCGCACTACGGGACCGACTCGAGCAGGAGGGGCGGGTCTTCTACTCGACGACGGATACGGAGGTGCTGCTGAGTCTGGTCGCCGAGGCGAGCCACGAGGGGGCGGACGATCCGCTGGCGGCGGCGTTGGCAGCACTGCGGGGCGCGTACTCGCTGGTGATCCTGCATCACGATCGGGTGGAGGTGGCGCGCGACCCGCACGGCTGGCGGCCGCTGGTGATCGGCAAGATGCCCAGCGGGGGCTATGTGGCGGCGAGCGAGACGGTCGCGCTGGATGTGATCGGAGCGGACTTCGTTCGCGAGGTGGAGCCGGGCGAGATCGTCACGCTGTGCAACGAGGGGATGCTCTCGCGCCGGTTTGCAGCGGCGGCGACACCGATGGCGCACTGCGTCTTCGAGCATGTCTACTTCGCCAGCCCGGCCTCGGTGGTGTTCGGGAGCACGGTTCAGTCGGTGCGCGAGCGGCTGGGTGAGCGGTTGGCGCGCGAATCGCCCGCGGATGCTGACATGGTGATTCCGATGCCGGACTCCGGGCGATCCGCGGCGACGGGCTTTGCCCGCGAGGCGAGGATGCGCTACTCGGAGGGGATCATCCCGAACCGGTATGTGGGCAGGACCTTCATCAAGCCGACGGGGGCCGAGCGTCACGCGGCGGTGCGGCTGAAGCTGAACATCATCAGCGAGATCGTGACCGGGCAGCGGATCGTGATCGTGGACGACTCGATCGTGCGGGGAACTACGACGCGCGCGAAGATGGACCAGGTGCGCGCGGCGGGCGCGAAGGAGATCCACTTGCGTATCTCGTGCCCGCCGATCCGCCATCCGTGCTACTTCGGTGTGGATTTTCCCGATCGGGAGAATCTGGTCGCGCACGAGCGCAGCGTCGAGGAGATCCGGAAGCTGCTGGGCGTCGATTCGCTGGCGTATCTGTCGCTCGAAGGGTTGCTCGAAGAGGTCGGACGCGGGCCCGTCGGTTCGGAGCACTACTGCACGGCGTGCTACTCGGGGAAGTATCCGATCGAGCCCGACCCCTTGTTTCACAAGGATGTGATGTCGAAGAACTGCTAGCGATCGTTGTCGAGGGCAGCGCTTCCGCGCGGGAGATCGAAACGGTCGCGGGTGGTGCAGTATGTGGGGCCGCCCATCCGCCCGATGGCGCGGAGCGCTTCGGGGTCCACGCGGTGGCGCGCATCGATCAGGCCGTCCTTGGCGTGGACGAGCAGGACGCGTCCGATGACGATGTTGCCGCCGCCGGGTGCTCCGGGATTGGTCCGGACGATCTGGAGGGTCTCGCACTCGAACGAGATCGGACTCTCTTCGACTCGGGGCGGTTGGACCTTTGTCGAGGGTGTCGGCGTCAGACCGGCCAGCTCGAACTCGCTGCTGCCGTAGTCCAGCGGCTCGGAGGTGGCGGAGACCTGACGAGCCATGGCTTCGGTCGCCACATTGACCACGAACTGGCCGACACCTCCCTCGGACTTGGGCTTGGCGTTGCGGAGTGTGTCCTTCTCGGTGCCGTCGTCGTTGTTGACGGGGCAGAAGAGGAGGGTCATGGGGTTGGAGCCGATGCCGTTGAAGAAGGAGAAGGGCGCGAGGTTGAGCTTCCCGTCGGGGCTGATGGTCGAGACCCACGCGATGGGGCGTGGGACGATCGCGCCGATGAGGAGCTTGTAGCGGTCCGTGGTGCTGAGTTGATCGGGATCGAGGATCATGTCGCTGTGTGCGGGGATGCGGCTTCGGTGCCGGTGATGGATTTTTCGTGGCGGAGTTGGCCGCAGGCCGCGCTGATGTCGCGTCCGCGGCTCGCGCGGATGTGGGCGTTGACGGCGTTCTCCCGGAGAATCTCCTGAAATGCATGCACATCGCCGGTCTCGGGGCGGCGGTAGGGCAGGCCGTCGACCTCGTTGTAGCGGATCAGGTTGATGTTGGCCCGGATGGTGCGGGCGATCTTCGCGAGTTGGCGGGCGTGTTCGGGCTGATCGTTCACTCCGCCGAGGAGGATGTACTCAAGGGTGATCTCGCGCCCGGTCTTCCGGAACCACTGCTGGCAGGCATCGAGGAGTTCGGCGACGGTGGTGTACTCGGCCCAGGGGATGAGCCGGCGTCTGAGTTCATCGTTCGGGGCGTGCAGCGAGAGGGCGAGCGTGACGGGGAGATCGAGTTCCACCGCGAGGCGCTCGATGGCTTTCGGGAGTCCGACGGTCGAGATGGTGATCTTGCGGGCGCTGATGCCCAGTCCCCAATCCGAGGCGAGCGTGCGGACGGCGTGCATGACCGGTCCGAAGTTGGAGAGCGGCTCGCCCATGCCCATGAAGACGACATTGGTGATGCGTCCGACCTCGGGGAGGCGTGAGAGCCGCCAGACCTGCTCGATGATGCGCCCGGCGGAGAGGTTGCCGTCGAGGCCACCCAGTCCGGAGGCACAGAATCGACAGCCGACAGGGCATCCGACCTGTGAGGAGATGCAGGCGGTGCGTCGCGATTCGGATGGGATCATGACGCACTCGGTCTGACGCGCCGGGTCGTGCTCGGGGTGCAGGATCTTGAGAGGGTGCGGCGCGGCGTCGGGGGCGGGCTCGTCGCTCCACTGGATCAGGAGCTTCTGGGTGCCGTCGGAGGCCCGTTGGTGCGCGAGGGTGTCTCCGGAGAGGAAGGCCATCGAGCGGGCGAGCTCTTCGCGCTCACGGCTGCTCAGGTTGGTCATCGCGCCGGGATTGATCTCGCCCTTCGCGTACACCCATTCGAGGATCTGCCTGGCGCGGAAGGCGGGCCAGCCTTGCTCCGCGCACCACTCTCGGAGGGAGTCCGGCGTGTGCTGGAAGATGTGTGCGCGGGGATGCTTCATGCGCCGGTCTGCGGGATTAGTGGTGTCCGGCGCTCACGGTCAGGGGCACCGCTCCGTACAGTGATTCTGTGATGTCCGGTTTGGTGAAGCGGATCTTCCGCTGCGAGGGATCGACTCCGTTCTCACGCATGATGCGCTTCAGAGTCGCCGGGATGGCGAATTCGACATCTTCATCGAAGACATCCGCGATCTCAATTTCGGCGCTGTAGGTCTCGACGAGACGACGGACGACGCCAGCGACCAGATCCTCGGGAGCGCTGGCCCCGGCGGTGACGAGCACACGCTCGATGCCGGTGAACCAGTCGTCCTGCAACTCTGAGACATCGTCGAGCAACCGCGCGGGCGTGCCGACATTCTGCGAGATCTCGGTGAGGCGGACGGAGTTCGAGGAATTCCTGCTTCCGATCACGAGCGTGAGGTCGCACTCGGGCGCGATCTGGCGGACGGCTCGCTGGCGGTTGGTGGTGGCGTAGCAGATGTCGCCGCCGGGCGGTTCCTTAATGTTGGGGAAGGCCCGTTTCAGTGCGGAGATGATGACATCGGCATCGTCGGTGCTGAGGGTGGTCTGGGTGAGGTAGGCGAGCTTGTTCGGATCGATGATGTTGAGGTTGGGTATGTCATCGGGGCGCTCGACAACCTGGATCGAGTCGGGCGCCTCGCCGCGTGTTCCGACGATCTCCTGATGGTCCGCGTGGCCGACGAGGAGGATCTGGTAGCCCTGGCGTGCATAGCGGATGGCTTCCATGTGCACCTTCGTGACCAAGGGGCAGGTGGCGTCGACGGAGGTCAGGTTGCGTTCCGCCGCGGCCTGGCGCACCGCCGGTGAAACTCCGTGAGCGCTGAAGACGACAATCTTGCCCTCGGGGACTTCATCGATGTCCTCGACAAAGGCGACACCGCGTTCGCGGAAGCGGTGGACGACATGCTTGTTGTGGACGATCTCGTGGTAGACATAGATGTCCTCGCCGGGGCAGAGCTCGAGAAGCTGCTGGACCACATCGATGGCCATGTGGACCCCGGCACAGAAACCGCGTGGATTGGCGAGAACGATCCGCATGTGCTCTTCCCGTGGTGGAAACCCGCCTCTGCGGGGGTGGATGTGTACACTCTGGGCTTGGAAGGCCCTGCCGTTGTTCGGAGTATATCCGCATCGGCACCGCGCCCTGTATTCCGTCCGCACGGCTCATTTTTGACGGTTCGGCTGGCTTGCAATGACAGTGACGACACTCAAACCGATGAACCTGCTGGAGGAGTACGGCCCGGATTCCGCCAAGCCGGGGGCGACCCAGGTCGAGGCGCGGGCGTATGTCACCGCCCTGACCACCGAGCACTACGAGAATTTCAGCGTCCTCAGCCGACTGGTCCCCGAGCGGCTGCGTCCGGACTTCGCGGCGGTCTACGCCTACTGCCGCTGGGCGGATGACCTCGGGGACGAGACGGGGTGCGATGACGAGGCCAAGCAGCGTTCTCTCGAACTGCTCGGCTGGTGGCGGCGCGAACTGGATGCCTGCTTCCGCTACGCCGCGGATGGCGATGCTGCGGATCCGCCGCGTCACCCGGTGTTCGTCGCCTTGGTGGACAGCATCCGGCGGCGCGGACTCCCGAAGCGACCCTTCGAGGATCTGATCACCGCCTTCGAGCAGGATCAGCACATCACGCGCTACCGGACCTGGGGACAGTTGATCGAGTACTGCGCGAACAGCGCGAATCCCGTCGGGAGACTGGTGCTCGCCATCGGCGGGTACGACATGAGCAACCCGGCGCACTCCGACCTGTTCCGGATGTCGGATGCCACCTGCACCGCCCTGCAACTCACGAACTTCTGGCAGGATGTCCGGCGCGATCTCTTCGAGCGGGACCGCATCTATCTCCCGGCGGAAGAAACGGGGATCGCGGCGGATGAGCTCGATCAGTGGGCCAGAGACCCGCGGGGCGCGCGACCGGAAGACCGCGTTCGCTACATCAAGGCGATCCGCCACCTCTGTGACCGCACGGAGCGGCTGTTCGAAGAGGGGAGGGAGCTCCCGAAGACGCTCGACAATGAATTGAGCCCGGTCGTGTGGCTCTTCGGAGCAGGTGGTGAGGCGGTGCTGGGATCGGTGCTTCGCATCGGTTGCACGACGCTCTGGCGTCGGCCCCGGCTCACCAAGCTGGATCAGCTTCGCTTGTTGCTCGCGGCATCCATCCGTTTCCGCTCCCAGCGTGCGCGGAGGTGTCCGGCGACATGAGCGGCACGCCAGTGGTCAGTTCGCACGCCACCATGGATCAGGAGGCGGAATCCGCCTTCGCGTGGTGCCGGGATGTGACTCGGCGGGAGGCGAGGAATTTCTACTACGGCCTGCGCCTGACGCCCGAACCGAAACGGTCGGCGATCTTCGCCGTCTATGCCTGGATGCGCGCTGCGGATGACATCGTTGATGATGAGGATGTCTCCCGCGAGAAGCGGCGCGAGACGCTCGATCAATTTCGGAGTTGCACCGATGCCGTCTTCAGCGCACTCCCGGTCGAGCCGGACGCGACGAGGGCATGGGATCCGCGCCTGTGGCAGGCGTTCCGGGCGGCTGTCGAGGCGTATCGCCTCGATCCGGCGGATTTCCACGATGTCTTCACCGGACTGACGGACGACATCGAGACCGACTCGGACGGAACGACCCCGCTGGCCCCGCGTTACCGCACACGCGAGGAACTGGAGGCGTACTGCTACTCCGTCGCCTCGACGGTCGGGCTCATCTGCGTGCGGATCTGGGGGGTGCAGGAGGGGGCCGACTTCGACGAGGTGCGAACGCTCGCGATCCGGCGCGGCCTCGCGTTTCAACTCACGAACATCCTGCGCGATCTCGCCGAGGACTTCGCGATCCGGAGGGTGTACATCCCCGGCGAGGTCTTCGATGAGCACGGGTTGACCCCGGAAGACTTGGTCGCCTGGAGGCATCCCGAGCGTTGCGAAGCGCTGGTGCACGATGTCGGCGCCTGGGCGCGTCGATCGTATGAAGGGTCGCAATCGCTCGAAAGGATGCTGCATCCGGAGAGTGTTCCGGCCATGTGGGCTATGACGCGGATCTATTCCGACCTGCTCGAAGTGATCCTGCGCGATCCATCCCGGCTCTTCTCCGGCCAACGCATCCGGCTCGCCGGATACCAGAAGGCGGCCATCGGTCTGCGGGCCTTCGTGCGTGCGCGACGGAGCAGGGCGTGAACCGGTCGGCGGCGGATGTGATCGTGGTGGGGGGCGGGATCGCCGGGATCAGCGCGGCGTTGCGCCTCGCCGAGCAGGGCGTCCGCGTGCTCCTGCTGGAGACGCGCAGGAAGCTCGGCGGACGGGCGACCTCGTTTCAGGATGTCCGGACAGGGCTGACGATCGACAATTGCCAGCATGTCGCGTTGGGTTGCTGCACGAACTATGTCGATCTGTGCCGACGCATGGGGGTGGATCACAAAGTCCAATGGCACGAGTCGATCTGGTGGATCGAGGCAGGCGGTCGCACAAGCGTCATGCGCCCGGGAATACTCCCCGCTCCGGGGCACTTCTCGGGCTCGTTCCTGAGCGCCCGCTTCCTGACGACGGGCGAGAAACTCGCCATCGCGCGGGCGATGCTGCGGATTCTGCGTCAGGATCGGACGGCTCCGGAAATCGGCACGCTGACCTTTGAGCAGTGGCTGGGCCAAACTTCGCAGCCCGCGGGCGCGATCAGCAAGTTCTGGGCTCCGGTCATCATCAGCGCGTGCAATCTGATGCCGGATCGCGTCAGCGCGAGCAGCGCCCTGCATGTGATTCAGGAGGGCTTTCTCGCGACACGACGATCGGCGCTGATGGGTGTCTCATCGGTGCCGCTCGTGGAGCTCTACGATCCGGCGGAGGCGACCATACAGGCCGCGGGGGGGCGTATCCGTCTCGGCGTCAGCGTCAACCGGATCACCGAGACTTCCGTGACCACGAGCGATGGAGAGGAACTCGGCGCGGAGCGGATCATCAGTGCGCTGCCCGCCGAGCGTCTCGTCAAGTATGTCGACCCGGAGATCGGCGAGAGGGATGCTCGCATCCGTGCGGCGGCATCGGTCCGGCACAGCCCGATCCTCGGCGTGCATCTCACTTTCGATCGCTCGGTGATGTCCACACCGAACGCAGTGCTTGTCGATCGACAGACGCAGTGGCTCTTCCGGAAGGATCGCGATGGTCGTCAGGTCCACGCCGTCATCAGCGCGGCGGATGACTGGCTCGCGCTCGATGAGGAAGACATCGCGACCAAGGTGCTGCGGGACATTCATGCGTGCATACCGGGCAGCCGGCACGCACGGTTGTTGACGGCCCGCGCTGTTAAGGAAAAGCGAGCGACCTTCGCGCCGACGCCGGAGTTCGAGGGTGTGCGTCCCGGCATCACCGGAGAGAGCGGGATCGTGCTTGCCGGGGACTGGGTGCGGACGGGCTGGCCCGCGACGATGGAGGGTGCAGCGCGATCCGGGTACATGGCGGCGGGAGCAGTGCTCGGGGTCGAACCGGAGTCGATGCTCGTGCCCTCGCTGTCGCCCGGTGCTTTCGTCCGTCTGCTGGGGGCTCCGGGCCTCCGCGATCAGCATCGCCGCCCGGTCATCGTCGGCATGGCCGGGAGTCAGGCCGAACTGAAGCGCTTCGGCATGGCAGAAAAAACGCCCGCATAGTGCGGGCGTTCGGTGGGGGACTCGGAATGGTTCGTCGATTCAGTCGATCCGTGCGGGCGTGGCCGTCGTCGCCTTGGTGGCGACCTCGACGAGACGATCGAATGCCGCGGGGTCGTGGATGGCGAGCTGGCTGAGCATCTTGCGGTTGAGCAGGACGCCTGCCATCTTCAGGCCGTTCATGAACAGCGAGTAGCGGGTGCCGCGCATCCGGCAGGCCGCGGTGATACGCACGATCCAGATGCGGCGCATGTCGCGCTTGCGAGCCCGACGGTCGCGCCACGCATAGTTGCCGGCCCGCATAAGGGCGACCTTGGCCTGCTGATAGTGGCGTGACTTTGTGCCGAAGTAGCCGCGGGCTTCCTTCAACACTCTCTTGTGCTTGCGCCGGCGCGCGGTGCTCTTCTTTGTACGAGGCATGGAATGTCTCCGTTGCTGGGCCGGACGGGGCGTCGAATGAATCGGCGTCTTTGAGTCCCGGACGGCGAGTCGGTTGTTCCGGTCAGGACCGGTGTCGAATTTTTCGAGATCTGCGGCTTAGTTGGCGGCGGCCTTCGCGGCCTCGCGCGCTGCACGACGCTCCTCGGGAGAGGGATTGCGACGCATGGACGAACGCGGCTGATTGGCGCCACGCAGGCGACGGAACAGCAGCTTGCTCAGACGCCCGGTGTCGGATGCGGACATGTAGGAGCCGCCACGCATGCGGCGCTTCCGCTTCGAGCTCTTGCTCGAGCGAAGGTGCTTGAATCCGGCGGTGGCGTGCCGAACCTTCCCGGTCTTGGTGATCCGGATGCGCTTCAGCAGGGCTTTGTGTGTCTTACTCTTCGGCATGGCAAAGTCCGTATGCAGTGACCCGGGATCTCAACGATCCCCGAGTGCGGATTCTGGTTCGTGGTCTGGTGAATCGAGCCGGGCAGTATAGCGACGCCTCGAATCCGGGCAAGATGGGGCGATTTTCTGCCGATTTCCGGCGCGACACCACCCGAATCAGGGGCCGAGGTAGATGTCGCCGTCGGGGGCCGGGGCCTCGCGCCCGGTCAGGTGGAGGCGACCCTGCTCGGCCTGGCGGGGCAGCCAGATGTTGTCCCCGCTGTCGAGAATCGGGCTCCTCAGGAACACGACCGAGCCATCGGAGAACAGGGCGTTCTGCCCAACACCCCGGAAGTTCGATGATCCGGCGGTCGGGTCGAAGGCCTCTCCGCGCCGGGCTCGTTCGATAACCGGCGAGCGGTCGGCGAGCAGGATGCTGGGGCTCGGGGCACTGAGGTTGAGGCGGGGCGCCTGGACGCCGTAGAGCTGCATCGAATAGGAGAGTTCGGAGGGTTTGGCCCAGTCGCGGGCGGTCGGGTCGACCACGATTCTTGCGTTGGGATTGCCGGGGGAGGCAAGGTCCGTGATGGAGGTGTAGCCCTGACGGACGAGGAGGTAGAGGTGGGCCGAGTGCGACTGATCGGCGTTTCCGACTTCCCACCAGCGTCCTGCCAGACCGGAATCGTGGGCGACGGGCAGGCGGCCGTCGTGATCGTTGGCGAAGAGCCCGATGCCGAGAGAGGCACGGCTGAGGCCCGAGGCGCCAGCCATCTGCTGCGAGCCGAAGCGGGCGCCATCGACCACGGACAGGACGACACCGAGACCGAGCATGATCATCGCCGCCACCGCGATGAGATCGCGCCAGGCGACGGATCGGCGTCCGATTTCGAGTGATCCCCCATCCACGGGGTGCAGGCGGAGCCGCTTGCGACTCCGCTCGGCCTCAGTGACGACGGCCGTCATGGTCCGGTCGATCAGTGAGGACTTCTGCTGGGCGTGGGCGGGGTCATCGTAATCGAGGAGGGTGAGGAGTTTGGCGGCCTTCGTCGATCTGGATTCGGATTGCCCGGATTCCCAGCCGGAGGCCACGAGTTGGTCGATCGACTGGGCATCTGCTTCGGAGAGTCCCGGAGGGAGCGAGCCACGCGATGCGCGGTGTGCGAATCGCTCGTCGCGGTCGCGGAGGATGCGGAGGTAGGTGAGATTGACGAGGAGGTCACGATCTCCGCTGTCCTGCGGCACATCGAGCAGGCGGAGGAGGTCCGCCGCTCGGGTGATTCTGGTGGAGAGGTGGGGGGCGCGGCGGAGTGCTGCCTGCGCATTGCCGCCCATTTCGATCAGGAGATCAATCGCGGCCTGATCGTCGGTGGGGAGCGGGGGCGGAGCGGGGGAGGGATCAGTCGTCATCGGGGGTGGTACGCCCATGGGAGGAGAAGGGTTCGGTGCCCGTGGCGCGGTGACCCTCTTTGGCGCGGGCCTGTGCTTGTTCTCGGGCGTCGAGCTGGAGTTGCCATGCTTTGGCGAAAGCAGCGACGGCGGCGTGGAGGCGAGATTTCACGGTGCCGAGTGGGATCCCGACGACCTCGGCGATCTGGGCGTAGGACATCTTCTGGAAGTACGCGAGGAGGAGGATCTCCCGGAGGCGGGGGCTGAGTTCATCCACGGCCTTCTGGACCAGTGCGGAGAGTTCGGCACGCTCCATGTCGCTGGAGATATCGGGCATCTCCATCTCCATGAGGTCGACGAATGCCCGGCCGCGGCTGTCGGAGATGGGTGCGGAGAGGGAGACGGCGGGGCGTCGCTGGCGTTTTCGCAGGGCGTCTCGCCCCTTGTTGGTCGCGATGGTGAAGAGCCAGGGCTTGAACCTGCGGGAGGAGTCGAAGTGCTCGAGGGACTGATGGATCTGGAGGAATGTGTCCTGGAAGGCGTCCTCGGCGGCGCTGCGTTCCCCCATCAGGCGGGTGAGATATCGGATCAGGGGGTCGTGGTAGCGCTCGATGAGGAGTCGGAACGCACCCATATCGCCGTCGAGATAGTCGTCGACGAGTTCTTCATCCGAGCGGGTGTCTTCGTGAGGCAGCATCGGGCGGCTCTCTCCCCGGTGATATTCCGACGACACGGGTTCTCGTTGCGGGTCAAGGCGTTTGGAGTGTATGCATGGGGGGCGAGAGGGAGCGGCGGGAGGGGGTCTGACGATGGCGCCGGTCCCATATTGGAGGATGTGGGCCGCTCCCGCTAGGATCGCAGCCAGATTCACGGACGAGCAGGAGGTTTCATGGGCGTTCCGGTCAGCCAGATGTACACGGTGGCGAGTTATGTGCTCAAGCAGCGTCTCAGCGGGCGCAAGCGGTATCCGCTGGTGCTGATGCTCGAACCCCTGTTCAGGTGCAACCTGTCCTGCGCGGGCTGCGGGAAGATCCAGTACCCTGCACACATCCTGAAGCGCGACCTGAGCGTCGAGCAGGCGATGAAGGCGGTCGACGAGTGTCCGGCGCCGATGGTTTCGATTCCCGGCGGCGAGCCGCTGCTGCACCCGCAGATCCGCGAGATCGTTGACGGGTTGATCGCTCGGAAGAAGTACATCTACCTCTGCACGAATGCGCTGCTGCTGAAGCAGAAGCTGGAGGAGGGCTTGTTCGAGCCGAGCAAGTATCTGACCTTCAGCGTGCATATGGACGGGCAGGAAGAGCATCACGACTTTGCGGTCTGTCGCGAGGGGACCTATACGAAGGCCGTCGAGGGGATTCGTCTCGCGGTGGAGCGCGGGTTCCGGGTGACGACGAATACGACTCTGTTCGACGGCGCCGATCCGAATTCGGTGCGGAAGTTCTTCGATGAAATGATGGAGTTGGGCGTCGAGGGGATGATGGTCTCCCCCGGCTACGCGTACCCGAAGGCGCCGGATCAGAAGTCGTTTCTTCAGGAGCGACGGAAGACGAATGAGCTGTTCGAGATGATCCTCTCGAATCGCAAGAAGGGCTGGCGGTTTAACCAGTCGCCGCTGTTCCTTGAGTTCCTGATGGGCAAGCGTGAGTACGAGTGCACGCCCTGGGGGAATCCGACCTACAACATTTTCGGCTGGCAGAAGCCGTGCTATCTACTGCAGGATGGGTATGTCGACACCTTCGAGGAACTGATGAGCGGGACCCAGTGGGAGAACTACGGCCGCGCCTCGGGCAATCCTTCCTGCCAGCAGTGCATGGTGCACTGTGGCTACGAGCCGACGGCCGTCGATCACACCTTTGCATCGTTCGGCGGGTTGTGGGGGACGATAAAGGCGATGATCTTCAACATCTATGCCAATCCCGGGGCGAAATCGCGCCTGGAGGTCGAGAAGACTAAGCCGCACGGTCCCTTGGCGCACCTCGGGCTGACCATCGAGGGCAAGCCGCTGAAGAAAGAGGCGGTCGAGGCCGCGTGAACCGATTGCGGGCGTGCCCGAATCCGGTCCGACGATTCTGGGGTGATTTTGGCGAATGTGGGTGGCTGATCGGTCCGTTTTGCTGACTTGGAGGGCGTGGGCTGGAACCGGCCACCCTTGTGTGGCATATTTTCCCCTGAGAGGGCGAGATCATTCATCCGGGTCCAATATGGAGAGTTTGCAGATGACCAGCAGATTGTGGCGTTCGGCGTATTCGGTTCTTGCGGTGGCTCTGTGCTGCTCGCTGTTGCCTGCTGCGGACTCGTTTCTCGTGGATGACGGCGAGGCGCTGCCTCGCAACATGACGGCGCGGGAAAAGGCACTCATTGAAGTCGAGCCGATTCAGATTCCGGCGATTCGGACGGGGGCTCCGGTCGGTCCCGTCGTCACGCCGGGGGAGTATGTAGCGACGGAAGCCATCATCGTTTCATGGACGGGGACCACGGGTTGGTTGAACATTCTCGCCCAGATGGGAGCCCAGATCACGACCGTGGGCGATGCGGACCTGCATGTGATTCACGGCTCGACGGCAGCGCGGAATGATGCGCAGTCGCGGCTCACGAATGCCGGCGCGAACATGTCGCGCGTGAAGTACTTCCCGATCAGTCTGAACTCGATCTGGGTGCGTGATTACGGGCCAAGGTTCATCTACGAGGGCGGTGTCCGGACGATCGTGGATCACACATACAACCGTCCGCGGCCGCAGGACAATGCGATGCCGACATCGTACGCAGCGCAGCGGGACATCATCCGTTACGACCTGCCCCTGATTCACGGCGGGGGAAACTACCATCTTTTTTCAGAGGATCCCGGCTTCGCGACGGTGCTCATCGACGATGAGAACCCCGGGCTGAGTCAGTCGCAGATCATCGCGATCTGGCAGCAGTACCAGAACATGGCGACGACACTGACGAGTGCGTTCCCGACCTCGGTCGACTCCACGCAGCACATCGATATGTGGATGATCCCGGTTTCGGATACGACGATCATCGTGTCGGAGTGGCCAGCGCAGCCGGGGACCGTTCAGGCGAATATCTGCAATGCCTTTGCTTCGACCATGCAGGGGCTTGGATATACGGTTTTCCGTACGCCAGCGAGGACGGTCAGCGGTGTGCATTACACCTACACGAATTCGGTGATCTGCAACGACCTGATCCTGATCCCGAGCTATACAAACTCGACGGTTTCGCCCTACAATGCGCAAGCGTTGGCGGTGTGGCAGGCGGCAGCGCCCGGTAAGACGATCGTGCAGATCAACTGCCAGGCGATTGTGACTGCCGCGGGCGTCATGCACTGCATCGTCAAGCATGTTCCGGCGAATTCCGGCGGCGAGAACCCCGTCGCGCATCTCCGCACCCCTCGTGGCGGCGAGGCCTTCGATCCCGACGATGTCGTCGTGATCGAGTGGATCAGCGATGATGATCTGGGCGTTACGGCGATCGATGTGCTGCTCTCCATCGATGGCGGGGACACCTTCGACACCGTGCTCGCGAGCGGATTGACCGAGAAGGACGGGACATTCGTCTGGACTGTTCCGGACCTTTACACCGAGGAAGGTGTGATTCGCGTTGTCGCATGGGATGCGGATGGAAATAGCGGCACGGATCAAGGCGACGGCTTCATTACCATCAATGGGATGATCCCCAATCCGTGCGTGGGCGACATCAACGGTGATTTCAAGACCGATCTCAATGACTTCATCATCCTCGCCGGCAACTTCGGCATGACGGAGGGAGCAGGTCTTACCGATGGCGATCTGAACGGAGATGGAGCGGTCGATCTGGATGATTTCATCATCCTTGCCGGTGATTTCGGCTGCTCGCTCTGAGATCAGCGTTCGATTGCTTCGCTGACGCCGGGCACATCGTCCGCACCGACGGGTATTGTGATCGAGGAACTCACGAAGTCATTTCCGATCTCCTCGTAGACGCCGTGCAGATGCTGGCTGAGAAATGCCTCGGTCACGGCGTAGAAGGAGAGGCGGTTCTGCGGGCGCGCGAATCCGTGTCCCTCGTCGGGGTACAGGACATAGGTGACGGGCAGCCCCTTCTCCTGCATCGCGTGGACGATCTGATCGGATTCCTGCTGCTTGACGCGCGGGTCGTTGGCCCCCTGGCCGATCAACAACGGGCGGCGGATTTCCTCAACATGGGTCAGCGGTGAGCGCGAGCGGAGGAGGATTCGTCCCTCCGGGGTGTCGATGTCTCCGACCCGCTTGCGGAGCTGATCTCGGAATGCCGCCCAGTAGGGTGGGATCGATTCGAGCAGGGTGATCAGGTTGGAGGGTCCGACGATGGCGACGCCGCAGGCGAATGTTGTGGGCGTGAAGGTCATGCCGACGAGTGTTGCGTAGCCGCCGTAGGAACCACCCATGATCGCGATGCGATCAGGATCAGCGATTCCCTGACGGACCGCCCAGTCCACCGCATCGAGCAGATCGGTGTGCATGGCAGCGGCCCACTCCTGATTGCCCGCGTTGATGAATGCTTTTCCGAAGCCCGTGGATCCTCTGAAGTTCACGGAGAGGACGGCGTAGCCACGATTGGCGAGCCATTGATGCAACGGGTTGTAGCCCCAGGCATCGCGAGCCCACGGCCCGCCGTGGACAAGCAGGACCATCGGGAGAGACTCCGCGGGCTTGCCCGTGTTCGAGGTGTCGCTCCACACCGGCAAGCTGTAGTAGGAGACCATGTCCAACCCATCACGGGCCGGGATCACCACCGGATGCATGGTGGCCAGAGGGAGACCTTCAAGGGCTTCGCGGTTTGTGAAGAGAAATCGTGTGCTGCGTCGCTCGCGGTCGTAGAGGTAGTACCGCACCGGCTCGTTGTCGAGGACGAATGCAACGATCCAACGCTTGTCGTCGAGCGTTCGGCTGGTGATCGAGAAGTCGCCATCCGCGACCGTACGCAGGTAGGCGAAGTCGTCCGCGATGTTCGCATCGAGGATCTTCCACTCGCGACGCAGGTAATTTGCGGAGACGGCCTGCACCGTTCGCTCGGTCGGGTGGATGACCACTCCGCCGATGTCCGCGCGGGGATCGGTCGCGAGCACCGTGCGCTCGCCCGAACGGAGGTCGACCGCGGTGAGCGCAGCGGTGTTTCGGTCCCTGCTGTCGGTCATGTAGACGGTCTGTCCATCCTTCGCGAAGCCGAGGGGCTGTGTGGTCAGCGTGTCATCGAACGGGATGTCGGTGAAGATTTCCCAGTCGCCGGATTCGGCCTTGCGGAGCACATCCTGGCCGCCATCCATGCGTGGGCGGACCGCGAGCCGGATCTGGTACTGGTCGTCCGTGACATATCCGCCGAAGCCCTGCTCATTCCGTTCGATCAGCGACAAGTCACCCGTGCGGAGATCGAGACGATGGACGTCGTGGAAACGGGGGTCGCGGTTGTTCAGTCCGATGAGAATCTGATCGGGAGTGATGTGACTGACATGCTGAATCTGGGCGGTTGGGCGAAGCTTCCTTCCCGACACGGGATCGGTCATTGGCTCGCCCGTTCGGGGATCCGGGATCGAGTCGAAGGGCGTGAGATCCCGCGACTCGCCGCTGCGGATGTCGACCGAAAAGAGCCGCCAGTCCTCGTCGCCGCCTTCATCCTGGAGATAGAGGATCGTGTCGTTGGTGTACGCCCAGAAGTAGACTCGGATCCCGCGGTGGCGATCGTCCGTGAGCGGGCGGGCATCTTCGAGTCGATCGGGGCTGGCGACCCAGATGTTCATGACTCCATCGCGAGGAGCGAGCCAGGCGATCTTCTCGCCGTTCGGACTCAACTGGACGGAGGAGCGGTCCGGGTTCCCGAAGAGGACTTCCCGCGGAATCAGAGGAACATCGTGGTGCTGTGCGTTTGTGGTCATTGGCAGCACGCCTACTGATGCAATCGTGACAGCGCCAACGAGAACCAGGTTGGTCAAGGACATGCGGATCCTCCCAATGAAGTACGGCCTTGCCGAAGCGAACGACTCGGTAAGCTCGGCACTCGTGGGTTATACAGGAGACTCCCGGTTCGCGTTCCACGCCAGCGTCACGGGTTTTGGGGGCTGTGTCCGGTCCGCCGCGGAATTACGAGCCCTCGCGCTCACGCCGGAGCAACTCCAGCAATCTGGAGGCGGATTCATCTCCGTTGGAGCGGGCCACCGCGTTCTGAGCGCTGGCGTAGGCGCGATCCAGATTGCCTGTCCGACGGTGGTAAATGGCCATCGCGATGTGCCCGTCGTCGGCGGAGGGATTCAGCGCGATCATCCGCGAGGCGGCACGGAAGAGGAGGTTGTTGTCTCCGAGCGTGATCGCGACATCCGCGACGAGTGCCCAGAGATCCGGATCGCTCCGATCGGCGTTGTTGCTGGTGAGTGCGAGCGCGATGCGGCGTGCATCGACCGGACGCTCCAACTCCAGGAGGCATCGTGCGTGCATGACTTGGAGGTCGCGGCGCATCCGCCCGTTTGTGGTGGCGCAGAGGTGGGCCAGGAGAGGCTCCGCCTCGGCGAATCGCTGGGCGAGGATCAGGGTTCGGGCCAAGTCTTCGCGGATCGAGTCGTCCTGCGGAGCGAGAATCGATGCTTCGCGGAAGAGGGCGACCGCCTCGGGAACGCGTCCCTCCATCAACTCGATGTGGGCCAGCGTAGCGCGAAAGGCGGGGGTGAAGCGAACCTGATCCGAGCGGCTCAGAAGATACTGGCGTGCATCTTCGAGCCGGTTCAACTCGATGAGGAGTTCCGCACCGGCCAGTGCGTAATGCGGATTGTCGGGATCGAGTTCCGCCGCGTTCTGATAGGACTGCAGCGCGTTGTCGAGCGACTGGCCTCGCTCGAACGCGACGCCTCGGTAGTACCACAAGTCCGCGAGGTTTGGCTCGATATCGAGCCCTTCCTGTGATGCTGCGAGTGCTCTTGTGATGTCGGCCTGCTCGATGTAGATGCGGGTAAGCAGGACGCGGCTCAGGGGGTTTTCGGGATCGAGGCGTGCGGCGTTTTTCGCGTGTTCCAGTGAGGTCTTGATGTCTCCGGTCTGGAAATGCTGCTGAGCGACATCCCACTCGGTCGCCGCACGGAAACGGTTGGCCTGCTCACGGGACTGCTGGCGGAGTTCGTTGGTGTGGCGTCCATACTTGCCCGAGGCGCAACCGAGGGAGGTCGTTGCGGCGATGAGGGTCGCCAGAAGAACGAATCGTGTGAATGAGTCTCGAAGCTGCATCATTGTTCTCCGGGGGAAGTCGGAGCATCCGTATCTTCATCCACGGCATCGTCGTTGAGAGGTTCCGCGAGCATCGGGTCGAATTCCTGAGCTTCGGGAGCGGGCAGTTCCAACTCAAATGCGTCGAGGTACTCGTCGTGAATGATGCGATGCAGGACGGAGCGGGTGGGCCACCAGCGCTTCCCCGCGGCCAGACTCTCGCTGATGCGGATGGCATCGGGTTGGACGGGGTGCAGTTCGAGCGACCGACGGATGTGCCAGTTCGCGGCGTTGATACGCCCTTCTGATGCAAGCCGCTCCGCCTTGAGGTTGAGTTGGGCGCTCTGGCGCTCACGGCTCCACGGCAGCAAGCCGAGACGCGATCCGATCCGGACGCGCTCGGCGTACTCGACGGCCTTCTCGCCGTGCTCGCGGATGAGGCGATCGGCGATGACGGTCGGCTTGATCAGGAAGATGATCTCGACCTGCTCCATCTGGTTGTCATACCCGCTGAACGCTGCACCAATGAGCGGGATGTCACCGAGGATGGGCACCTGACTGCGCATTCGAGAGGTATCTTCGCGGAACAAACCGCCGATGACCGCCGTGTACCCCCCGGGGACCGTGACATGCGTGGTAACGACCTGGATGTTCTCGTCGGGGATCACCTGTGTGATGCCGTCCGCACTCTGGATCTCGCGGAAGACGACCTGCGAGACCCGCGGCGCGATCTCCAAGCGAACCAGTTCGTCGCGCATGATGGCAGGACGGATGTCAAGGCCGATGCCGGTATCGAGAAACTGCACCGTCTGGAGGATCTGATTCTCGACGATCGTGGTTTCGAGGTAGCCGACGCGGGTGCCGACGAGCACGCGAGCACGCTGACGGTTCAGGGCGAGAACCTTGGGATTCGAGAGGAGCGTGACATCCGTGACCGAATCCAGCGCACGGATGAAGATCGCGACATCACCGGCCACCACACCGCCTCGGATGTTGGCCTGCCCGAGACCGGTGTTGCCCGGTGTCGCGCCGACGAACGAACGGTTGTTGACGCTCGGGATGTTGTCGGCATCCTCGCCGGTCGTGCGGAGGAAGTTCAACGGGTTGAATGATGCGGGGAAGTTGAAGAAATCCGTGAACTGCACATCGCTCAGAATCGCAAAATCGACGCCGAATGCGTTGGCTTCGTTCAGCGTTGTTTGCAGGATCGTGCACTCAAGGAGCACCTGCGCCGGGCGTGTATCGAGTTCCCGCAGCAGTGCTTCGATCTCATCGACATGCTCGGGATAGTCACGGATTACAACGGCGTTCCTGAGCGAGAAGGACTCCGTGCCGATCGTGTACGGATCCGTCTGGCTCCGCGTGCTTGCCTGTGTAAGCAGGTCCGCCTGTCCACCGCCACCACCACCGCCGCCGGAATCTCCGGCGATGTCGCGTGTGGCCTCGATGCTGCCGATGGATGAGAGGAGCGAACTCGCGAACATGCGGGCATCTTCGCTCCGCAGATAATCGAGATGCATGATGCGTGTGACAGCACGACGCTCCTGCACTCGCATCTGGACCAGCTCTTCCGCGGTATAGATGTAGAGAAACTCTCCCCGCTCGATGTAGCCCAGGCCGTTCGTGTTCAGCAGGGCGTCCAACGCATCGTAGAATGGGGCACCGTAGATCGTCGCCGAGATGGTGCGATCGACCGTGAATGAGGGGACGATGTTCCTCCTCGCCTGAACGGCGAGCTTCTGAAGCACATTCCTGATGTTGTCGTTCTGCACGATGATGTCGACCGTGCCGTATTCGGAGACACGGACCTCGGAGGAGGGCTGTTGGACAGGTTGATCGCGCGCCCCGGGCGCCGAAGCGTTGCCCTGCGGCGCGGCCGGTTGGCCGAGTGCGGGCACGGCTCCAGCCAGCATGACGATCGAGGCGAACAAACCGACTCGTCGGCGGAGCAATCTGGTCATGATTCGAAGATACCAACGCCACTTCCGCGGAGCAATCGCAACGACTCGGTTGTACACACCCCCTTCGGGTAGTACGCTGGAGGCGGTTCCCGACAAGCGTTCGGGGTCCACTTCGATGCTGAAAAGGCGGTCCCATGATCACCGAAACCGGTACTGAGGGTGCTGCAACACTCGGCGGCAGCCATCGGGCATTCGAGGCGGGCGTCCGCTACTTCCTCGGGCCGCTCCTCCCGCTGCTCGACGACGAGTCGGTCAGCGAGATCATGGTGAACGGCCCCCGGGACATCTACATCGAACGGGGGGGGAGGGTCGAGAAGTCGGGTGCCTACTTCGAGGATGAGCACGCGCTCTTCGCCGCGGCCAACAACATCGCCCAGTTCGTCGGGAAGTCGATCAACGAGGAGGAGCCGATCCTCGACGGGCGTCTCCCCGATGGCTCCCGCGTCTGCATCGTCCTGCACCCGATCGCCGCCCACGGCACCTCGATCAACATCCGGCGTTTCTCCCGTCAGGCCGTCACGCCCGACTTCCTGCTCCAGCGGGGGGCCCTCACGCCGGAAGGTCTTGAGTTTCTTCAACTTGCGGTCGAAGCGGGCCTCAACATCGTGGTCAGCGGCGGCACCGGCTCGGGCAAGACCACCCTCCTGAACATCCTCTCGACCTCGTTCGACGATACCCAGCGGATTGTCGTGATCGAGGACACCCGCGAGTTGCAGATCCAGAAGGAGCATGTCGTCCAGATGGAGGCCCGTCCCCCGGACGCCTACGGCAAGGGCCAGATCACCGTCCGCGACCTCTTCGTGACGGCTCTGCGCATGCGTCCGGATCGGATCGTGGTCGGCGAGGTCCGGAGGGGCGAAGCCATCGACATGATTCAGGCGATGACCTCGGGGCACCGCGGCTCCCTCGCGACGCTCCACGCAGACACCCCCTCGCAGGCCTGCGGCCGCCTCGAAACGATGTGCCTGATGGCGGACCTCGGCCTGCCCCTCGTCGCCCTCCGCAGACAGATCGCCCTCGCCCTCGACCTGGTCGTGCAGACCTCGCGACTCCACAGCGGGCGACGCCTGATCACCCACATTTCCGAGGTGGATTTCGACGAAAGTACGAACACTTACCGACTTCACGACATCTTCGCCCTCGACACCACCAAAGCGGAGCCGATACTGAAGTGGTCGGGGCATCGCCCCCAACTCGCCGCCGAAATTCCTTGGCGGGGCCTCGCGCAGAAGGTAGGCTTGACGAAGCAGATCTTGTCCTAGGAGGTGGCATGGGAGAGGCCAACCGCAGTCCGAGAACACCCCCGGAACTCGCCCCGGACATACCTCCGGAGATGCCCCCGAGGAACTGGCGTGAAGTGTTCCGCGATGATGCGGGGCAATTGGTCACCGAGTGGGCCTTGGTCACGGCGACCGTTGTCATACCGATCGGACTCCTTCTGCCCGGCGCGATGAACATGATGCGGATCTACTTTTACCGCATCGCAGGCACAATCGTCCTTCCATTCCCGTGAGGAATGTGGTAGGTTATCTGGAGAATGATCGGCCTCGTTGCCGATGAGTGTCTGGCACCCCAGACCCGGAGAAACACATGTTGCAGCGCGCTCGCCGAGTCATGCTCGATCTTCACGAAGACGAGTCCGGCCCCAACACCGTTGAATGGGTTCTGCTGATCATCATCGCCCTCATTCTGCTCGTTGCGATCTTCCTCTTCGCTCAGTTCGTCATCAATCAGTTCAAGCAGCGCCAGCAGTCCGTGGAGCAGGATCCGTTCCTCCAGAACTGACATCTGTCTGTTCCGCTCCATGCATGGTGATGTTGAGCTAGGGCTGCGTTTTCTCCTTTGTATGCGGCCCGGTTGCTATTGTGCGCTCTCATGGTGACTGATCCCGAGCCAAAGCAGACGGAGAGTCTCGAAGCCCCTCCTCCACCGGCTTCCGAGCCGTCCGTGCAGCCGTCGCCACCCAATACGGGGCGCGTGGTCTCTTACTGGGTGCTTGCGCTCTGCATCAGCGCGGTCATCGCTTCCGCGATCCAGATCCTCACCGCGACGCGTGACTCCGGTTACTTCATCCCGGTCTTCGTGACGGTCATCTGTGCCGCCGCGGCCTTCATCGACGCCGCAACACGCAGAATCCCGAATGTCCTGACTTATCCCGCGATTCTGTTCGGGTTCGCGATCAATGTCTTCCTCGTCCCGCTGCTCACGACAACCGGACCTGAGTATGCGACCGTCTGGATCAACTCCCCGGGGTGGCGGGATGCGGTCTACGGCTTCGCGCTCGCGGCGATGATCGGTATCCCGAGCTTCATTCTCCGGGGTCTGGGTGGGGGGGATGTGAAGCTGCTGGGAGCGGTTGCCGTGCTGATCGGGTTCGAGACATTCCTTGGGGTCTTCTTGAACACGCTTCTGTTCGCCGCGGCGATCGGCTTGGTGAACTGGGCACTCAAGGGCGAGTTGGTCGCCCGAGCCCAGATCCTGGCGGGGAACCTGATCGCGGTGGTGGTGACTCGGTCCTCCCTCGAACGGGTGTACCCGTTCAAGAAGACGGAAGCGCCCTTTGGGGTTGCCCTCCTGCTCGGGCTTGTCTCGGAGCACTTTTTCGCTGTCCACAAGGTCCTTCTTGCGGTAAATTTGTAGGTGATGGCAGGTCGCGGCATAGCCCGGGATGCGGTCGTCTGTGCGTTCCTCGGCGCATGGGTCGTTCTTGCCCTCAAATCCGCCACTGCACCCGCTGCCACCGCCGTTCGCCTAGGTCTCGACCCGACGGCCGGGCCGACGGTGCTGCTCGGCTGTTTCGCACTGGCCTCCGGGCTGCTGCTTGCCCTCGCGGGGCTGTTGATTCACCGCTTGTGGTGTGCGGGACGCGAGGCCATGCAGACGGGATCGCGACTGGTCAGCGGCACCGTCATGGTCGAGTTCACGCTCGTGATGCCCATCGTGCTGCTGATCATGGGGATGGTGGTGCAACTCGCACTGCTCGCCAACGCATCGCTCGTTGTCCATCAGGCGGCCTTCAAGGCGGCCCGTTCGGCCATCGTGCAGTTCGAGCGTGAGCAGTTCTTCACGCTCGAAGAGACGATCAACAACACGAATCGCCAGAATGTCGAGCAGACCGCGATCCTGATGCTGTGCGCACTCTCGCCGAGAACATCGGGCACGGATCCCGGGGCTTTCGGTATGCGGCGGGTCTTTGAACAGCAGGGCGGCATGTGGGGCGATCGGAATTTCCACCGCAGATACAGGTACGCCGAAGCCGCGACCACAGTGACCATCGAGGATTCCTATCCGCCGGTCAGTCTGCTGCACAATCAGACGCCATCCTTTGGCGGCTTCGGGCCGACGAGTTCCGGTGGTTTCGAGGGGGGTATGGGCAATCTCGCCGAAATGCTCTTCAACATGCTCTTCTCGCTGCCCTTCACCTCTTTGCTCCAGAACCCCGGCATCAACAACTTCCTCGGGCCGAAGCAGGTCGATGTCACGGTCACCTACGACTTCCTGATCACGATTCCCGGTATTTCGTTGCTCCCGGGGATCACCAAGTCTGCTCCTGCAGGGGTGAGCGGGCGCGTCTTCACCATCGAGCAGACTGTTCGTCTGCAATCCACGGGAGCACGCGTCGCCCACCCGATCATTTTCCTCGGCGGAGATCCACGCCCATGATGCGTCCGCGTGAAATCCTCGATGTGCTGCATCGCTCGGAGCAGTCCGGTTCCCAACTGGCGCCGCTCACCGCCCGATCGATCCGGCGGGTTCATCGCAACGATCGCGGCAACATCACCGTCCTCTTCATCATGCTCGGTCTGCTCTTCTACGCCGGTGCGGCGATGGTGTGGAACACCGGGCACACGACCTCGGCCCAGACGCATGTCCAGGTCGCCGCGGACACCTCCGCCTATTCCGCGGCGGTGTGGATGAGCCGGGGCGTCAACAGCATCACCGGCGCGAACATGCTGATCACGCGCAACGCCTCCGCCGATGTGATCGCCTTCGGCGTGATCTGGACGACGATCATGGTCCCGATCAATTGGGCGAAGTTCATCGACGACACGGGCAAAGCGTGCACCTTGGCATATGCGATATGTGCCGGGGCCGCAGCGGCGTATATCGCTGCGGTTGAGCTTCCACCGTACTTGAACTTTGTTTCCAAGGCCCTGCCGACCGCGCTCCAGACATTCCCTGCGCGGACATTCCAGAACCGTATCCGCGATCTCTACAACTATCAGCGCGGATGGGTTGATGCCATACCGACAACGATTGAAAAACAGCGGGACCACTTCGAGAAGTACTACAAGTCCACTATCCGATACACCCAACCGGGCCGGAGCGACGGCAAGGTCCATCTCCCGGTTGAGAGAGGTTCAATGCTTTCGCTGATGGCTCCACTGGCGCTCCGCTTCTATCTCATGGACAATAAGTGGCCGAAGGACAGCGGATTCAAGCAGATCAGAGAGGGCAAGGCCGTCAGGGAATGGAACACATCCACCGGTCTTTGGCTCCTTGTTTCGATCTTGTTGTACGGTTCACAGCATCATGTGCTGACCACACAGAGCACCATCCTCGAATTCGGACCCGACAGTTTGTCGAGTCGCCAGAATTTTTCCGTGCTCGCAACGGTGGCGGAAGCAAAGGCGAGCCAAGGTATTTTGATGATGCCCGGCATCTTCCGGCATCCGATCAGCCCGCAGGACACCGTGATCGGCCTGGCGCAGGCCGAGACCTACAACGGCATCAGCGAACGGGTGAGCTTGCTGTTCAATGTGCCGTACCCGTTCCGCGTCTGGACAACATGGGGTTGGCAATGGCAGCCGCGACTGACTCGGCTCGATCAACTGCAGAATGCCATGCAGGGCGACTCTACGATGCGCAATCACCTCAACAAGATCGGGGTCGGCAGCAGCTCATATGGAGACTTCAATGACATGGTTCGCCACTGAGCACGGAGCGACTCGTCACAGGCGAGGTGTCGTCATGGCCGAGGCAGCCATGGTCATGATCGTACTGCTGTTCTTCCTCCTGCTCGCGCCGGCCATATGGCTCCAGCGGGCGGCGGATCAGCACACGCGCGTCGAGTCACATCGGGATACCTTTGCTCGCGGCGCGACCCTCATCAATCTCCCCTCAATTCCAACGATCTGGGGACGCAATCCCAAGGCGGAGCCGATCCCCACGCTCTCGCCGAATCCGCCCCAGAACCTCCGCGGCTACAAGAACTTCAAGAATTCGTCCAACGAGGGACGCGCGTACCAGGAAGTCGACTACAGCGCCGGTATCCATCTGTTCCGGGGCAGCATGGCGACGGAACGGCGCGCCTACATCATCAGACCTTCCTGGACATGGGCGGGTGCTCCGCTGGTACACACTCAGGATCTTCTTGAGCGCAACAAGATCGTGGACTGGTTCAAGACCGCACACAACGCCACCCTGAATAAGAGCCGCACGGATGCCTTCAAGATGTCTCGTGCCCCGCTCTGATCCGATTCGTGTGTCATTCGGAGTGGGCGGATACAGCTGATGTCGTTGTGATCACGATGAGATCACGATCGATGACGAATTGGTTTGTCGCCTGGCGCACCCTCGTCTCATCGATGCCGTCCTGCCGACGGAACACAACGAAGAGGAGGTTGTCGCCCAGCGTCAGATGCGCGTGAACGATCACATCCTCAGCACCCATGCTTTCAAGTGCACGCTGGAGCCGACGGCAGACCGCCCAGGGATCCACTCGTATTTCGGTGATGAGCCGCGGCATCGCCGGCTCAAGACGGGTCTTTACCCGCTCCATTTCGTCATCATTGAACAGCACGCCGCGCACACGAACACGCGTGGAGTGCGGAACCGTTTCGGCAATAAGCGTGCCGGACGGTATGTTCAGTTCCACAAACGCCCGGAACTGCTCCAACGGCAGTTGCATGAGCACAGCACGATCGATCATGGACAGATCGGGCGTATCCCCGAGCATGCGCTGGGCCGCCGCGGCCATCTGCGTCGGGTCGCCCGCGCCCTGCTCGATCGTTGACAGCGTCGCCAATTCACGGTGAATCGCGGCCAACCTCGCCTGAGCCCCGGGATCACCAGCCGCGGCGAGTTCGGCGACCATCGACATTTCATCGAGCAACTCGCGCCGACGCCGACCGATTGCGGAGTTGTCCTCGACCTCGCCCTCAATCTCCGCCAGTTGCGTACGGATTTCGCGCAGGCGGGCGATTGCAGCGGGATCCCCGGCCTCCGCCCGAGCCGCCAGATCGCCCATCTCGCGGATCAGGGCGGCCCGACGCTCCGCACGATCACGGACCGGGTCCGCCGGTGTCGGACGCTGTCTGCCGTCTTCCGCCGTGCGGGTGCCGGGCGTGCCCGCAAGTTCGCGCAACTCGGCGATGATCTCCCGTTGGCGTCTGATTGCATCCGGATCGCCGCTCTTGGCCCGCTCGATCACATCCGCAAGCTCACGCTGGAGAGCAACCCGGCGGGCGGCGGCGGCATCGCCCGACATCGGCTCCAGAAGCCCGAGTTCGCGCTGAATTTCGGCCATGCGTGCGATCGCTGCGGGATCACCGCGCTGAACACGATCGGACAGCGCCTCCAACTCGGTGAGTAGCACTTCTCGGCGTTGATCGATGGCTTGCTCTGAGAGCGGAGTGAGATCGAGCAGCAACTGGCTCTGCGGGTTGTGCCCGGTCGCGCGCGTGACCTGCATGTCGCGGAACCCCGGGTGCATCACGCTGATATCGATCTGTCCGAACGCAACCGGAGACCCGGCCATGCCCTCGGAATCGGTCGTCAATCGGATCGGCGGACCGCTGCGGTCGCGCTCGCGGATCTCGATCGTCGCTCCGATCGCGGGGGGTCTCGTCGAGATTGCCAGTTGCACCTGCTCCGGCGGCTCTCGTTCCAATCGCAAGGCATGACGAGCGACCGGTTCATCCCTGCCAGAGCGGAACACGATCAGTTGTCCGTCGATCTGTCCGAGTCGCGCCAAGGGCACCTGCGCCGTGAAGACGCCCTGAGAATCAACCGTTACGGGGATTGGAGCCAAATTGCGCAAAATGATGGAGGCGTTACCGTTGCTCGGAAAGTTCGAGATTCGTCCGGTCAAGGTCAAGTTCGGCTCGCGAGTGGCGATCACTCCATCCTCCGCGACTCGGATCGCAGGAGTTGGCCCCGAGCCGATGTGCAGGAAGAGCCCGGCGGAAACCACGAGCAGGAGCACCACCGCAACCAAGCCAAGCGCCAGTGTTCGCAGACCGCTGCCTGAGTCCTGGTCATCCGCCTTCACGATCGGCACCGCGATCTGTGAGTCAACATTGCCGAGTCGCTGGAGGGCCTCGCTCGCGGAGGCGATCCGATCGGCGGGGTCTTTGCGAATCATCGAGGCGATGAGATCGGACAGATCCTTGGGATAGCCCTCGATGATGTCCGCCAGCGGCTGCACGGTCATCTGTGACGATGTGTGCCAGTACATCCACTTCGGACGGTCATCCCGCGTCGGATCGTCATCCTGCCCGGCGTAGGGATCAAAGATCGAGGGGAACTGCTTCCGGTACAGCGACTCACCCAAGGCGTAGTGATACGCCGCCATCCCGAGGGAGTACAGATCCATCTTTGGAGTCTCAGCGCCGAGAGAACCGTCGAGCATCTCCGGCGCGGCGTACTGGACGGTCGCGAGATGCAGTGTGCTGTCCGAATCCTGACGCGTCGCGAGACCGAAGTCCGCGAGTTTCCAGATACCGAACTGGCTGGACAGGATGTTGTTCGGCTTAATGTCCCGGTGAAGAATGGGGGGTGTCACACCATGCACGGAGCTCAACGCTCGCAGGATGTCGCGCAGCAACAGCCGCACCTGCTCCGGATCCGTCGGTTCTTCACGGATGTAGTGCTTGAGCGATTTTCCTCCGAGCTCCATCGCCAGCCACGGCCCGATCTCATCGTCGATCCCGAATCCGTACACCGTGACGATGTTCGGGGAGGAAGACATCTCGACGAGCAGTTCGACCTCACGCACAAGATCCTGCACCTGGCGTTCGTCGTCCAGATTCCACCCTTGCAGGATTTTGATCGCGGCGGGCCGACGCACACCCTTGCCCATGTCCTGCCACGCGCGATACACGACGGTGTAACCACCCGGATCGATGCGATCGAGGATGTCGAAATCACCAAGTCGGCTCTTCATCTTCAACTCCCGGCCCGTCTCCGGGCTTGCTCCGCACGCATCCTCACAAACCACACGAGCGCATCTGCATAACGCTCGTCCGAGTTCCAGTCCATTGTCGAATCAGCGCTGGGCTGCGTTCTTCCCATAATGACACTGAGCGTGGATGCGTCGGGCCCGGCAACCTCGGGGAAATTCCGAACCCGTCCGTCCAGCGTAGGCGCATGCAGGGAAAGCATGACCGATTGCAGACGATCCCACCGCTCGACCGCCTGCGGCGTGGCGCCGACATTCTCAAACCGCCATCCATCCCGGAACATCACGAGCCCCTCGCGGGGGAAACGGCCCTGCTCGACCCACTCCTGCATCCGCTCGTCCAACCGTTGATAGGCAGTCCTCCAGTGAACCGCGCTGGCCGGTGGTGGTCCGGACTCGGAGGACGAGAGTGCAAAGATTCCCCCGCCCGCCAGCAGCACGATCAGAACCAGGGCCGCGGCAAGCAGCAGCAGCGTGGTCCGATTCTTGCCGCCGCCGTAACTCATGCGCTGTTCGACCAGCACGGAACACCGATCGGAGAGCTGGATCTGGTCGCCGTGATTCAGTCGGGTTTCATCCTTGATGCGCAGCCCACGCACCTTGGTCCCCACCGCGGCGAGGTTCTCGACATACAGCCGCCCGCCGTTGTCCTTCAGCCGCGCATGCTCCCAGGCCACGGTCTCGTCGCGCAAGATCAGGTCGGCGGAGGGCGAACGCCCGATCACCGCCTCCTTCTGTGTCATGACAAAGGTCTTGCCTTCATCGACACCGCTCGTGATGGAGAGCTGATAGGCCATGGAACGCGTGCCTCCACCTCGTCAGTTGAACTCGTCCGAATACACAAACCGCATGACAAACGGCGCAAAGAGCACGATCAGGGTGGCGATGAAGACAAGCATACCCGGAACAAGCACCATCACCTTGCTCTTGCCGGCGGTGTCCACCGCATCCTGCACACGCCGCACACGCACCTGATCCGACAGCCGCTCCAATGTGTCCGCCAGCGGACGCCCGAGCTCTTCCGATTGAATCAGATCATCCACAAACCCCCGGATCACCGGCAGCGGCACGCGCTTGGCCAGGTTCCGGAATGCATCCTTCGTCGGCACCCCCAACTCGATGTCCTGCAGCGTCGAGCGGAACTCCTCGCCGATGGGATGCTTGGCGTAGTCGATGGTGACACGCTCCATCGCGATCTGGAGCGATGCCCCCGCCCGCATCGTCAGCACAAGCAGATCCAGAACAAACGGGATCGTCCGGCCGATCGACTTCTCCCGTTCGACTCCGCGGCTGTTGTAGTGAGAACTGACGAGACCCGGACCGACCAGAATCCCGATCAAGCCGAGCGGGGCGGCGAGCGGATTCGCCGCAGCGATGATCAGCATCAGCGGCACGGCGATCACCAGCCCCACAAGCAGACTCATCGTGAAGATCTCATCGTCGCTGTATCCACCCGGCCAACCGGCACGGGCGTAACGCTCGGACAGTGATTGCCTGATCGAATCCAGCGGCAACGCCTTCGCCAAGGGCAACAGAATCGCCACTGCTCCCATCAGGGCACCCTCGCCGGCAGACTCATTCTTTGCCCGTTCGCGACGCAGTGTCCGCTGGGCATCGTCAATGATCGCGGTCATCTGGGCCGATGAACGCCTCGCGGCCATGCCCACCGCAAAGATCAACAAGGCGATACTGACCCCGGCCAATGCGCACGCCGCGATCAGCACGATCAAACCCAGAGAATCGCCTGTCCCCTGCCCGCTAAACATCGGCGTTCACAATCCTCCATGCCCAGAGCGTTCCCACGGCAGTAAAGACCGCCGCAATTCCAAGAAGAATCCATCCGAGGGGCCGCTGGAAGAGAAGCATCACCGCCTTCAGGTCCATCACGGCCACGATACCGAGCATGATGAACGGTGCGACAACCAGAACTTTGATGTTGGTCCGCCCCTCGCTCGTTGACGAGTACACCTCGCGACGCATCCGCTCGACGGATTCCAACGCGTGTGCGAGGCGTTCGAGGGTCTGCGTGATGTTTCCGCCCATCCGCTGGTTGATCAGGATCGCCGAGGAAAAGAGCGTGAAGTTCTGCAATCGGAGCCGCCGCTTCGCTTCCTCAATCGTCGCACTCAGATCAGAGCCCATCCGCCAGTGGTTGGTGATCACCCGGAACTCGGTCCGGATCGGCTCGGGCGCACGCTCCGAGAGCCGTTCAAGCGCCTGAACGAGCGACATGCCCGATGCCACGCTCGACGACATCTGAAGAACGGTCGCGGGGAGTTGCTCATCGATCAGGGCCCGTCGCTTCTCCCAGCGCCGGTCGATGATCATTCGAGGCAGCAGAATCAGCACCACCCAGATCACCAGCCCGACGATCTTGGAAGGCACCAGAGCCAGCAGGAACAGCAGCAGCAGAAACGCCCCGATGTAGTACCCGGCCACATACGGCTTCGGGTCAAACGGTTCGGGCGAGAATCGCCAGATCGCGTGCGCCAGCCATGCACAGTCCTGTTCCCAGCGGGCGATGAGTTGCTGGCGGGCGATCCACACAAAGGCCCCGATCGTAAGACCGGTGGCAAGCGCGATCACCACAATCTGCATCTCGGGGCTCACTTCTCGACCACTCCAAACCAGCGTTCCAGATCGATCAGACCCGCATCCACGAGATCGCCTAGGAAGGTCGGCATGTACCCCGTCGGAATCAGCTTGGCATCACCCCTCGCCTCGCCCACCACCGCCATCACATCGTGCATCTCAACATCGCCGGTCAGCGGATGAAGCCCCGTGACTTCGGTGATCTGTGTCACCAGACGGCGTCCACCCTTGATCCGCCGGATGTACACGATCATGTCCACCGCCTGTGTGATCTGCCGACGCACCGCGCTGAGCGGAATCTCCACCGCCATCAGACACATCGTCTCCAACCGGGAGATCACATCGTACGAACTGTTCGCATGCACGGTCGTCATCGATCCGTCATGACCGGTGTTCATCGCCTGGAGCATGTCGAATGCTTCCTCGCCGCGACACTCGCCGACAATCACCCGATCGGGACGCATACGAAGCGCATTCTTGACAAGATCACGGATCGTGTACGCACCCGTTCCTTCCACATTGGCGGGGCGCGTTTCCAGCGCGACCACATGCTCCTGATTCAGACGCAGTTCCGCCGCATCCTCGATCGTCACGATTCGTTCATCTTCAGGAATGAACCCCGACAGCACATTCAGAAGCGTCGTCTTGCCCGAGCCCGTGCCGCCCGCGATCACGATGTTCTTCCGAGCGATCACCGCCCCCTCGATCAACGCCACCGCGGCATCGGTGAGCGAACCCCACTTGACCAGATCCTCCGCAGTGATCCGATGCTTCGGAAACCGGCGGATCGTCAGGCACGGACCCTTCAGCGCCAGCGGCGGGATCACCGCATTCACACGCGAGCCGTCCTTCAGACGAGCATCCACCAGCGGCGTCGAACGATCGATCCTTCTCCCGAGAGGCGCGACGATCCGCTCGATCACCGAGAGCAGCGCCTCATCGCCGAGGAAAGTCCGGTTCGAACGCACGACCTGCCCGCCCCGCTCGACATACACCTGCTCGGGGCTGACGATCATGATTTCCGAGATCGCCGGTGTGTCCAGCAGATCCTGCAACGGACCCAGCCCGAAGATCATGTCGCAGATCGTCTTCTTGATCAGCCGCGCAATCAGATAGAACTGGATGTTCTCCGGCGTCTCATTGATGATGCTCGGGAGATGCTTGTTCAGCCCGAGATTCACCTTCTCGACATCCGCAGCGCCGTCTCGATCCTGTCCCGAGAGCCCAAGCCGCCGATGCAATCGCTGCACAAACTCGGAGGCCGCCTCTTCCAGCGCGATGTTGATCCCCGGCGTCTCGATGCGCTCGATCTCCAGAACTTCCGATTCGTTGCTGCCGAGACTCTGGAGCAAGCGCGTCTCGTACATCATGCTCAGGAGCCGCTGCCGAGTCAGCGCAGAGCCGTACACCCGCTCGCGGAATTCCTGGTGCAGCAGATCGTCGATGATCGTGTTGATCTGCTCCAGCCGCTCGCCGGTCGCTTCAACATCAGTGGTGCCGGCACGCCGAAGATCCATCCGGCGAAGCACCGCCTGATGAAGCTCGCGCTGCAGCGCATTGATGTCCTCGATCGCTGCATCCTGCTCAGATGCCCCTGCATCGACATCCTGCATCAGCGTCAGGACGAACTCCGCCACACGGATCCGGCTGACCGGTTTCAGCGATGCCGCCTGCCCGGCGGCGAGCGTGCTGCCGTCCACATTCAGCGGCGCCCCGCGCCCATCCACCTCGACGAGCCAGCCGCCCTCTCCCCGATCCACCCGGAAGTGCCGTCTCGAAACAAACCGCGAAGATCCGAGGCACACCGCGTTGTCGTCGTCCCGACCGACGGTAAAGCCCGCCAGACCCTCGTAGGCGACCCACTGCTTGTTCTTGATGGTGTCCTGAACAACGACCCGCACTTCGTCTCCTCCACGCAGACCGCGATGAAACGGCCGGACTTACTGCATGGGCGAGCCGGCAGGAGCCGGACGCATCCAGATATTGATCGGATTTTGACCGCCCGCCGTCGCACCGATCAACGCCAGCCCCTGATCCCGTGTCACCTCAATCGTGAGCACCGTCGCCCCGCCCAGAGCGTCAAGCCCCGTTTCCATGCCGAAGAGCAACTGTTGCCGACTCATCGTCAATCGCTGACCGACCGCAAGCACACGAACATTGGAAACAATCTCTTCCGCCTGCCACTCGTTCGGCGCCATCGACCGGGACATGACCTGGCCGAAGATCGCCCCGATCGCCGCCTGTGGATTGTTCGGGTCATACGCCGGCATCCGAGCACCGACGCCATCATTCCGATCGGGCTTCGGGTAGCTCACGATGATGTCGATCCGGTCTCCCGGCACCAGGATGCCGTCCATCGCGTTCGCCCGATCCACCGGGATCGACATCGCCCGCATCCCCGGTCCGATGTCCAACTCGGAGAAGCTCACTAAGTGCGAGTACAGAATCGGTTCCCCGGCCGGAATCGGGCGGGTGATCTGCCGACCACGCAAGGACTCCCGCTCGGACTCCTTCGCCGCCATCTGCACGAACGAGGCGAATGTCTGCTGGGGCACGGCCACCGTCGTCAAATCCTCATCCGGATCCAGAATGTGGTTGGCCGGGAGGTCTTGCTTCGCCATTAGCAGCGTAATCCGTCGCTCCACCTGCTCCGTCCGTGCCGCCTGCCCCTCGGATTGCAGGTACACAAAGGCCAGACCGGTGGCGACTACACCCGCCACAATCGCGACGAGCATCATGATCCAGTTGCCTCGCATGGTCGATCCTCCGAGAAGCAAGCCGATATCCGCTCTCGGGGGGCGAGTCTAACCGATTCCACACCATTGGGAAGCCCAGGCGCCCCTCATCCACACCCGTCAGGCCACCTCCGCGACCTCCTCGCCGACCCCGCCGCGCCACAGCCACGCCGCCGCCCGAGCACAGTCGTCGCAGATCATCAGCAGGCACGGCAAGGCCAGCAGGATCACCCCCGTGGCCGAGATCAACCCCCCCGAGATGGTGATCGCCATCGGAATCAGGAATCTCGCCTGGAACGACTGCTCCAGCAGCAGCGGCAACAGCCCCAGCACCGTCGTGATCGTCGTCAGCAGGATCGCCCGCAACCGAGCACGCCCGGCACTCAGACAGGCCTCGAACATGCTCTTCCCCTCCGCCCGTTTCTCGTTGAAGAACTGCATCAGGATCAGCGAGTCGTTCACCACCACCCCCGATAGGGCGATGAAACCGATCAGGGAGAGGATCGTCATGTCGAATCCCAGCAGGAAGTGCCCCCAGATCACCCCGATGATCGCGAACGGAACCGCCATAAGCACCACGAGCGGCTGGAGATACGACTGGAACAGCCACGCCAGCAGGACATAGATCAGCCCGACCGCCACCGCCATGCCCAACGGCAGCGTCGAGAACGAGTCCTGCACATCCTCCTGCCGCCCCCGCTCCAGCAACTGCACCCCCGGATAATCGACCATCAATTCCTTCAATTGAGGGCGTAACGCCGCCATCACCGCCTCCGTGCGGGTGATCGTGTCGTTCACCTCCGCCGTCACCGTGATGATCCGCTGCCGATTCAACCGGCGCAGCGTCGCATATCCCTCCGCCTCCTCGAGCACCGCGACCTCACGCAGCGGCACCGGATCCCCGAGCGGGCTCAACACATACATCTCTTCAATCGCCGTCAGACTCCGCCGCTGGTCCTCCGGCATCATCACCCGGACATCAACATCCTCCTCTCGTCCGGCGAAGGTGTGCGCCTCCAGCCCGAAGAGAGCCCCCCGGATCTGCACCGCGAGATTCTCCACCGTGAACCCCAGCTCATCCGCTCCCGGAAGCAGACGGATTCTCATCTCCCGCCGACCGAGGTCGTCGTTGTCCGAGATGTCATACACGCCGTCGAAATCCGCGAGCAGTCCCTGAATCTTCCGCGCGACCCGACGAAGCGTCGGTGCATTCTCGCCACTCACCGCAAGCGTGATCGACGGCCCCTCGGGACCGCCGCCGATCTCTTCCATCCGCAGACTCTTCACCCCCGGCAGCGGACCGAGTTCCTCCCGGATGGCCAGAATCACCTGCTCGCTCGACCGATCCCGTTCCTCGATCGGTGCGAGTTCCAGAATCAACTGCCCCAGGTGCGTGCTCCGCGATGAACTCGAACCGTCCAGAGATCCGGACGATCCGACGCTCGCGAACACTGCCGTCACTTCCGGCTGCGACAGCGAAACATCCTCGATCCGCCGGACGATCCGCTCCGTCCCCTCGATCGGCGTGCCCACCGGCATCTGGAGCGAAACATTCACCGTCTCGGCATCACTGCTCGAAATGAAGTTGAACGGGACATGCCCGCCACGCACCATCCCGATCGAGATCATCAGAATGCACAGCACGCACGCCATCGTGAAGTACCGCGCACGCAACGCCATCTCCAGCAGACGCCCGTACGCCGGGATCAGACGCCCGTGCACAAATGCGTCACGGGCATGATCCATGCGCCCCTCAAGCCGCCCGAACCATGTCCCCTTCTTCCGATCGTGCGCCTGATCGACCTTGATGAGACTGTGCCCCAGATGCGACGGCAGAATGAACAGGCACTCAAACAGCGAAACCGCCAGCGCGCACGCCACCACCGCGGGCAACGATGCGAGCAGATCGCCGATCGTGCCCTCGATCAGCGCCAGCGGCAGAAACGCGCAGATCGTCGTCAGCACCGTCACGATCACCGGCCATGTCACCTGACGCGTGCCGTTCACCGCCGCGTCCAGCGCCGGCTCTCCCTGCTCGTGCCGTGCAACGATGTTCTCCGCCACCACGATCGCATCGTCCACCAGAAGCCCGATCACGATCAGCAGCCCGAACATCGTCAGGAGATTCAGACTGATCCCCGTCAGCCGCATCATGACCAGCGTGCCCAGCAACGCCACGATCAGTCCCGTCGCAACCCAGAAGGCCACCCGCCAGTTCAGGAGCAGAACCAGCGTTAGCAGCACCAGAATGCCACCCTGAAAAGCATTCCGCGCAAGCAGATCCAGACGCCCGGTGATGAACCGTGCCAGATCCGTCGTCGTCGTCAGCGTGCCGGGCAACGGCTGTTGTGATTTCGCAAACCCGATCTCGTACGCCTGAACACGCACCGACACCGGCTGACCACGCTGGGCCGGGGGCTGCAGGATCGTCTTGACACGCTCAGAAAGCGTCAGACGCAGCGGCTCCCCGTTCCGCCCCGCCACATACGCCTTGACATTCTCCGCCATTTCCACGGCGTCTTTCTTGCCCACCTTGAACACCGTCAGCGACACCGCGGGCTCCCCGTTCAGCCGCGAGATCAGATCGACATCCTCGAATCCCTCGTGGACCTCCGCGATGTCCCGGACCCGCAGCGCCTGCCCCGACCCTCCCGCCTTCACAACGATGTCCCGAATCGCCTCCGCCTGCTCATCAACCCCCATTGTGCGCACAGCGACATTCGCCGATTGCCCCCGGACACTCCCGCCGGGCAACTCGATCAGAGACTGCCGAAGCCGCGCCGAAACCTCCGGCAACCCGAGCCGATGCTCCAGCATCGCCCAAGGCATCACCTCCACGCCGATCTCGTCCGAGCGCACCCCGGACAACGCGATATCGCCCATGTTGGGGATGCTCCGGAGATCCTGCCGAATCTCCAGAATCGCGTCCTTCAGCAGCCGCTCATCCGTGCCGCCGTACAGAGTCACATTGATCGTTGGAATGTTCGGCTCGAATGAATTGACGAGGATCCGCTCGGATTCCCGCGGTAGATCCTGCAACGCATCCATCCGCGTCTTGACATCAAAGACCGCCTTGGAGATATCCACACCCGACTCGAACTCGATCAGCAGCCGAGCGAACCCCTCGCCGACGGTCGTGTTGATCTCCTTGATGTCGTCCAGATTGTTCGCGATCGCATCCTCGATCTTGATCGCGAGCGACTTCTCGACCTCTTCCGGAGAGGCCCCCGGATACGGCACCGACACCAGCACCAGCAGGGGACGGACCTCCGGGAAAAACTCTCTCCGGAGGCCGAGGCCGAAGATCAACCCCGCGCCGATGATGGCCAGCATCGCCAGATTCACCACGACCGGTTTACGGATCCCGAAGGCGGTGATGCTCATCCCCGGCCCCCTGGGTCGGTCTCCGCCCGTCGCCCCCGAACCGCATCCACCGCCTCAACGAGCGTCCCCTCAGAAAGATCGTCGGCCCCGGCCACGACGATCGTCTCACCGCCCTCCAGCCCGCTCTCCAGAACGAACCACTCCCGCGCCACCGGATGAATCGTCGGGAACACCCGCTCGATCGGGTACGCCAACCGCACGCTCATCGTCTTCAAACGCCCGTTTTCACCGACCACACGCACCCGATCACGCACCACCGCCGATCGCGGCACGATCACCCGCTCCCCTTCGCTCGGGCTCAGCACCCGGGCCATCACAAACTGCCCCGGCAGCAACTGCCCACGCCGGTCCTGCCTCGCCTCATCGATGTCCTGCTCCACCTCCACATACACCGTAATCGTCCGCGTCACCGGATCCGCCTCGGGCGCGAGCCGACTGACCTGGCCGCTCCACAGTCCACCGGCGGCGCCGCTCGGCTGTAGATCCACCGGATCACCCAATCGCAGCACACTTCCCGACGACATCGGCATGCTGAGCGGGATCTCGATCCGGCGCAGATCCACGATCCGCGCCACCTGCGTCCCCGCGGACACGCGCTCGCCCTGCTCGAACGACACTTCCTGAATCACCCCGGACAACGGCGCACGGATGCTGCACCGCTCCACATCCAGTTCCGCCAGCCGGACCGTTGCACGCTGGCTCTCGAGCTGCGCTCGCAACTGGTCTCGCCGCATGGGAATCAGACCCGCCTGCTGACGCAGCGTCTCCGCCTCGCGCTTCGCCCGCGTCAGATCCCGTTGGACAACCTCGAGCTCGAACCGGTTCACGCTCCCGTCAGCGAACGCCTGCTCCCGCCGCTCCAGTTCGTTCTGCGTCAGGCGTACCGCCTCTTCCGCCAGGGCGAGCGATTCACGCAGCGACTCCTCATCAATCGAGATCGCCCGGATCTGTGCCGCGATCGTTTCCAGCGTCTGGGTCGCCCCTGCGAGCCGATCCTCGTATTCGCGCGGGTCGATCTCCAGCAGCAACTCGCCCCGCTCCACCCATCGCCCGGGGTCGATCCCGCTCGGACGCAGCCGCACCGGACCCGACACCTCCGCGGTGATGTTCGCGGCATGCCTCGGACGGGCCGTCCCGAACCCCGTGCTCACCCGAGGCACCGAGACCCGCTCCGCCCGGACCGTCTCGACCACGATCGCCCGCTCCGGGGCCTCCACCCGTGCCGGGTCCTCCCGGGTCGCGATGAGCAGGTGCATGATGCCGAAGCCGAACCCGAGCACGATCAGCCCAGCCACAACCCGCACGGGGATCAGGATCGCAAGCTTCCTGCGAGGACGAGCAGTGGGGGGCGTCGGACGCAATGCAACTCTCCGCTTCCATGCCTGCCGAAACTCTGGAGTGGTGCTGACAGAGTGCCGGGTCTGACGGGGTCGGGTTTCGGAACCAGTTCGGGGGCCAAGAGTCTATTCGGCAACCCCACTTCGGGTTTCCAACCGCGCCCGATTCCCGATGCCCCATACCCGAGCATGAAAAAGGCGGGGCGGCCCTTCCGGACCGTCCCGCCGCAAACACCTGTCACGATCGTCGAGACTCAGCCACCGGAAATGACTTCGATCCGACGGCTCCTTGCCTGCTCACGCTTCGGGAGTCTCACCGTCAGCAGGCCGTGCCGGGTCTCGGCGCCGATCGCCTCGACATCAACAACATCCGGCACACGGAACGAACGCTCGAAACGCGCCCGTCCGAACTCACGCACGAGGAACCGGCCGCCGGTCGGCGTTCCTTCCGACTCGCCGGCAACCGCCGAGACGGTCAGGACACCATTTTCCAAAGTCAACTCGACATCGGATGCCCGTACGCCCGGCATCTCCGCTTCGATCAGGAAAGCGTCTTCCGATTCGCGAATATCGATGTTCGGGCGACGAACCGGCAACTGTTCACGAAGACGAACCTCCGAGAGCCCGCCCGATCGTGACTGCTCCTGAATGGCGTTGCAGTTTGCTTGCTTGGTGGTGGTCATGGGTCTGTCTCCTTATCTCCTTCAACCCCGATGGCTCGATCAGCCCCGGGAAATCAAATGTTTCTCATTCGCCGCGAACCTGAATCCTGCGAGCACGCGCGGACTCGGCCTTGGGCATGGTCACGCGAAGGATGCCGTCCGTCAGACGGGCCTCCACACGATCAGGGTTCACCTCGTAGGGCAGTGTGATCGTCCGGCTGAACGACAGCGACGGGCGCTCCGTCCGCTGGGCATCGCCGTCACGCTCCTGCGCCATCTCGTGCCTGCCCTGGATCGTCAGTTCACGCCCGAGCAGACTCAGCTCGATCTCGTCCAGCGTGAAGCCGGGCAACTCCGCCTCGATCACGAGCGCCTCATCGCTCTCGTGCAGATTCATCAGCGGGAACGCCCGTGCGACCAAGGCACGCCCGGGAAGCAAGGAACGCGCTTCCGGTGCGAACTCCTGGAAAATGCGATCAAACTCGCTCCTGAGGTCATACAAAGCGTCAAACGGATTGCGTGTACGGGTCAACATGGCACGCCTCCCTTCTTGATCCATTTCTCTGCCCCCGACCGACACGCCCCGTGGCTTGTCCGGGCGGGGGTACTGGGAAAGTTGCAACCTCCGTGCCAGTGCGAACCACGCCCGCTCGCGGTTCCCGGTGGGGTCGAGACTGTCAAGTTGGCAACCAGATCCGCCATCCTGACAGTCCGAATGGCCCCCAGACCCACTTTGGGGGAAACCATCCCCTGAAGCCGCCCAAACCCCTGTCCGCGTCGCGTTTGCGTGGCACCCCAGTTGCACCATCACCCGGCAACAGGCAAAGTGCCCCCGGGGCCGGAAGGAAACAGACATGGACCTCAACAGACTCACCCAGCGATCACAGGAAGCCCTCCAGCAGGCACAGGGACTTGCTGTCTCGCGCGGTCATGTCGAGGTCGATGGGGAACACCTCCTCCTGGCCCTCGTCACGCAGCAGGACGGGCTCCTTCCCCGCCTCCTCGCGCGACTCGAGGTGAACCCCGCCCTTATCCAGAGCAACATCGAGTCCGCGCTCGACCGGCGCTCCTCCGTCGCGGGCCCCGCGGGCGAACCCGGCAAGGTCTATATCTCGCAGCGCCTCAGCCAACTCCTCCTCGCCGCCGAGCGCGAGGCCCAGCGCCTCAAGGACGAGTATGTCTCCGTCGAGCACCTCGCCCTGGCCTTCATCGGCGAGGGTGACAAGACCGACTCAGGGAAGATCCTCAAGTCCGCGGGCATCACCCGCGACGCCTTCCTCGGTGCGTTGACCGCTGTCCGCGGCAACCAGCGGGTCCAATCCGCCAACCCCGAGGACACCTACGAGGCCCTCTCCCGCTACGGCATCGATCTCGTGAAGGCCGCCCGCGACGGCAAGCTCGACCCCGTCATCGGACGCGATGCCGAGATCCGACGCGCCATCCGCATCCTCTCCCGCAAGACCAAGAACAACCCCGTCCTCATCGGCGAGCCCGGCGTCGGCAAGACCGCCATCGTCGA
>REDD01000144.1 GCA_007693725.1 Phycisphaeraceae bacterium | reverse complement strand
TTCGGATTCAGGACAGGGGACAACCAGGTGGATCTGGTCGCTCGGTTCAACCCGTCGCTGCAAGCCGGCAACCGATAGTCGGCGTGAGGATCTCGCCGGCGCATGAAAAAAAAAAAACGGGCCTCGACGGCCCGTTTTGATCGTGTGATCGAACATCATTGAGATGGATCAGGCTTCGGTCGGCTTTGCTTCCGCCTCTGCTTCGGCGGCGGGCTCCGGCTGATTCTCGACAAGTTCGCCTTCCGCGTCGAACTCCATCTCCTCGCGATCGTCGACGGACTCGAGCTTGCGATCCGCGACGACCCAGAGCTTGATGGACGCTTCGAGATCGGACTCGGGCTTCACGGTGATCTCGTAGGAGTCGATCCGCTTGATGGTCTGCCCCAATCGCACATCACGGTCGCGAACATCGAAGCCTGCGGCTCGGAGCGCAAGGGCGATGTCGTGCTGGGTGACTGAGCCGTAGAGAAGGCCCTGATCGTTGCAGGCACGCTGGAGGGTGAGTTCGTAGTTGTCGAGCTTGCTGATCATTCCCTCGCGCTGCTTGCGGAGTTCAACGAGCTGACGCTCGGCATCGGCTCTGCGCGCCGCGAGGGCCTGGACCTTTTCCTCGCTCGGCTCGGTGGCGAGCTCGCGGGGGAGGAGGTAGTTGCGGGCAAAGCCGGAACGGACCTTCACGACATCGCCGACGATGCCGAGGTTCTCGACATTCTCGGTGAGCAGGAGTTGCAGTGTCTTTGGCATGGTTTCGCTGTCCTTTCGCGCCGGTGGGCGCTGTAAGTTGAGGAGCCCGCACCGTGCGGACCCCAACGATGGATCGGCCGCCGAAACGGACGGCGGACCGGATCAGAACGGGATGTCATCCTCGTCGATGGGCTCGTGGGCTTCGGCACTGCTTCGTGCCGGGCCGCCAGCATAGGCGCCGCGGCGTGCTCCGCCGCCACCGGCGCCTCCGCCCCCACCTCCGGATTGACCCCCGCCGGAATCGACGAACTGGAACCCCTCGACGAAGACGAGGAGCTTGGACCGCTTCTGGCCGGTCTGCTTGTCTTCCCACTGATCGAGTTTGAGCCGCCCCTCGATGAAGACCGGACGGCCCTTCTGGAGGTACTGGCTCATGACCTCGGCGGTGCGGCCCATGGCTTCGCAATCGACGAAGGTCGTCTCCTCGCGCTGCTCCCCGGTGGAAGTCTTGAAACGACGGTTCACCGCGAGGCCGATCTTGGCGACGGGAGTGTTCGTATTCGGGAGATAACGCAGCTCGATGTCGCGGGTGAGGTTCCCGAGCAGCAGGACCTTGTTGTAGTTTCCGGCCATGTGGGATGCCTCCGATCAGGAGTGAGGGTGGAGTGATCTGGATTCACGAGGCGGAAGAGGACTCGGCGGGTGATGTGGCCGCTTCGCGCTCCTCGGCCATGCGTGCCTTGCGGAGTTCGATCTCGGTGGCGAGTTCGGCCTGACCGTCCGCGGCCTGCATCTCATCAAGCGTGAGGTGGTCGGCGCGGATGATGAGCGAGCGTAGAAGCTGCTCAGACAGATTGCAGGCACGCTCGATCAGGGCGAGACGGGAGGGGTCGGCCGCGAAGTAAGCGAGGATGTACACACCCCGCTTGTTCTTCTGGATCTCGTAGGCGAGGCGACGCTCGTCCCACTTGCGGAGCGAGATGAGCTCGACATCGCCGCGCCCGAGGATCTCGCGGATGTGCTCGATCGCGCCACCGAGGTCAGTCGCGACGCTGGGTGAGATGAGGAACATCGCCTCGTAATAGTTCTTCCGATTCTTCGATTCTGCCATGGTCAGTTTCCTTCTACGGTTCGGCGGGGCGCCGGTGTCGGCTGGTTCGATGTTGACTGGTTCAATGTCTGGTTCTGGTCGGAGTCGCCCGTCGGGGCGCTGTCCTGTGAGCTTGTGTCCGGGTCCGGACGGGGCTTCGTGTTGAAACGGTTCATCGCGGCGTCGATGCCTTCGCGCGCCCAGACTTCACAGGCATCGGCGGAGCGTTCGAGGGCGTCGTCGAGGGGCTGGAGTTGTTCCTCGGTGAAACGCCCGAGGACATAGTCGACCTGCGGGATGACGCCGCGGGGGCCGATGCCGATGCGGAGCCGCGGGTAGTTGTCGGTGGCGAGCGCCCGCTCGATGTCGGCGAGGCCGTTGTGCCCGCCGGGAGAACCCTTCGGACGCAGGCGGATGTCGCCGACATCGAGTGCGACTTCATCGACAACGATGAGAAGATCGCGATGCGGCTCGATGCGGTAGTAGTGGACGGCTTCGACGACGGAGAAGCCCGAGCGGTTCATGTAGGTCATCGGCTTGAGCAGGAGAAGCCGGATGTCTTCCTCGACCGTCGCGGGCTCGGGTGAGGGAGCGGGCTTTGCCCAGCCGGACGCTTGCGACTTGGGAGAGAGACGGGCCTCGATGGCGAGACCCTGAAAACGCGAACGAGAGACAGCGCCGGGCGCATGGCGTGCCGCGAGCCGGTCGAGCGTCATGAACCCCGCGTTGTGGCGGGTGCGCTCGTACTGGGGACCGGGATTTCCAAGCCCGACGATCAGTTTCACGCTCAGTCGCCGCCTTCCTCGTCGTCCTTCTTCTTCTTGATGACCTCGGGCTGTGACTCTTCAGCACTCACCGCGGCGGCCTCACCCTCTACGACTTCCTCGATCTGCGTATTGATCGATGCGATCAGGTCGGAGGGGTCGCTCAGAAGTTCCACGCCCTCGGGCAATACGACATCGCCCGCGGTGATCTGCTGGCCGACATCGAGGTCCGCGATGTTGACCCGGATTTCCTCGGGAATGTTCTGGACCGAGCACCGAATGGTGATGGATGTCGTCGGATGGGTGAGGATGGCGTTGGCTCGCTTCAGGCCGCGTGCTTCACCGACGAGATGGATGTGGGCGTGGGATTCGACTTCCTCGTCGAGATCGACGCGGGCGAGGTCGACATGGATGATGTTCGTGCCCAGATAATCGAACTGGATGTCCTTGAGGAGGACGGTCTGCGTCTTGCCTTCCTCGCCGAGTTCGATGTTGAACACCTTTTCGCCCTGATTGAAGAAGCGGATCGCCTCCTTGGCATCGAGGGTCAGCGAGACGGGAGGACGCCCGTGTCCGTAGAGGACCGCGGGGAGTCTTCCGGCTTCACGATCCCGCTTTGCGTAACGGGTTCCGTTCTTTTCACGACGCTTGACTGCGAGTGTGTGTGTGCTTTGCATGATGATTGCTCCCGGGGCTGCTGCTCGCAGTCCCCAAACCTTTGAACGAATGTGTTACCTCTTGGACTCCGAGAAGCGCTTGAACAGAGCGCTCACGGATTTGTTCTGATGAATGTGATCTATGGCATCGGCGATGAGTTGGCTGACGCACAGGACTGTCAGGCGATCGCGGATGGGGCCGACGCGATCGTCGGTCACGGGGATGGTGTTGGTGATGACGATCTCGTCGATCGGAGCGGCGCTGAGGCGCTGCACGGCCTCACCGGCCATGACGGCGTGCGTCGCGGCCACGATGATCCGCTTCGCCCCGTGCTCTCGCACCAATGTCGCCGCCTCGCAGATCGTCCCGCCCGTCGAGATCATGTCGTCGACCATCAGGACATTCCTGCCCTTGACGGTGCCGATGATGGTTTCGGCATCAACGACCGTTCCCGAGTGACGCTTCTTGTAGACAATGGCGAGATCGGCGCCGAGGCGATCGGCGTAGGACTGGGCGATCTTGACATTGCCGACATCGGGGCTGACCACAACCAGATCATCCAGTTCATCCCGCATGGAGTTGAAGTGCTGGAGGAAGATGGCCCCCGCCGCCAGATGATCGACGGGAAGATCGAAAAAGCCCTGGATCTGCGCGGCGTGCAGGTCGAGCACGAGGACGCGGCTGTACCCCGCGGTGGTAATCAGATTCGCGACGAGCTTCGCCGTGATCGGCGTGCGACCACGCTCCTTGCGGTCCTGACGGGCATACCCGAAGTAGGGCATCACGGCGGTGATGCGCCGAGCGGAGGCGCGACGCAGTGAGTCGGCGAAGATCAGCAACTCGACAAGATTGGAATTGACCGGCTCGCTCGTCCCGAGAACCACGAAGCAGTCGCGCCCGCGGACATCCTCCTCGACATGGACGATCAGTTCGCCGTCGGGGAAGAGCTCCGTGCGGGCGTAGCCGAGGGGTATGCCCAGGTGATTGCAGATTCGCTGCGTCAGGTCGATGGAGTTGCGACCGGCGAAGACCTTCAGACCGTTGACATCATCCCATGCCATCAGCGCATCCCTCCGGTGGTGCGTGCCGCGCCGAGGCGGGAGCGAAGAATCGCATCAACCTCCGCGAGTTGCTCGGGCGTGTTGATCGAGAGCACATCCTCGCTCGGCACCGCATCGATGACTTCGACGCGTACGCCATCCGCCAGCAAGAGTGCCGGAACATCGGTGAGGAAAAACTCGCCGGTCCGTTCGTCGCGCGAGACCCGGGCGAGGGCATCAAAGAGCGCCCCCGAGTCGAAGCAGTAGTACGACGGATTCACCTCGTTGATTTCACGCTGCTGGGGCGTGCAGTTCTTCTCCTCGACGATGGCGAGGAAGCGGCCCTGCTCGTCGCGAACAATCCTGCCGTAACCGGACGGATCGGAAATGATGCTGGTTGCAAGCGTGGCCTTCGCTCCGGACGAAGCATGCCGCTCGTGGAGCGTGGCAAGTGTGGCAGCGCGGATGAGCGGGCCGTCGCCCGCGAGCACGAAGACATCACACGCGGGACGACCCTCGAAGAACGGCTCGGCGCAGCGGACGGCGTGACCGGTGCCGAGCTGCGGCTCCTGCACCGCGAACTCGACGGCGCACTCGTCGTTGCCCCAGTCCTCGAAGATCGCACGGATGATCTCCTGCTGATGTCCCACGACCAGAATGATGCGCGAACACCCGGCCTCGGCGCACGCATCGGCGACCCAGCGGACCATCGGAGCATCCGCGACATGGTGCGCAACCTTCGGAAGGTCGCTGCGCATACGCGTGCCTTTGCCCGCAGCCAGAATGATCGCGGTGAGTTCTCGCATGTGTCGTTCTTGCCGGTCGATCGAACGCTCGGGTACGCGGGAGTGCGGAACAGACCCGCTAGGATTCGAACCTAGACTGCGTGGACCAAAACCACGAGTGCTGCCGTTACACCACGGGTCTTGCGTACCTCACGGCGGAGCGCCGCTTCATTCGATCGGGGGTTGGAGACTCCTGTTGCTTGACCGACGCCTTCGGCCGGATTTCCACAGACCACTCTCGCGGCCTGCACTCCGGAAACTCCGGCGTCGCACCGAGCGACAGAGCGAGCAGGTCCGCGGCCAAACTTCCACCGGAGCGAGACCCCCGCAGTGCCGCGGTTTGAGGGCCCATGACGCGCCTCACGCCCGAAGGCGATCCGTCGTCGTCGGCTCCCGAATGGGGAAGTGCGGGGAGTGTATCCCGCCGCTCCCCGGGGCTCAACAAAGGGATTCTCCCAGCCAACACCCCCCCCACCGCCCGCGACACCCATGAACTCCCCGGGGAGGAGCCATCGCCCGGCACGCCGACAGCCCCCGACACCCATGAACGATCCTCTCCTGCCATGAATCCGTTCCACCGGCGTGCCCACGGCCGGTCAGCGTCCTAAAAATTCAGTCCGCGCAGGCAAAGGAGGCCCCGAATGGCATCACACTGGAACCGAGCACTACTCGACAGCAAGCAGACGACGACCGTCACCGAGACCTTGCAGGCCTGTCTGACCGACCTCGTAGACCTCTCCCTCGCCATGAAACAGGCCCACTGGGTGGTCCAGGGAGAGCACTTCCGCTCGCTCCACCTGCACCTCGACGAGATCGTGGATGTCGCCCGCGAGGCGAGCGACGATGTGGCCGAGCGCCTCTCGGCGCTTGGAGTGGCTCCCGATGGACGGGCCGGTTCGGTCGCGAAGTCATCCCGCGTCGAGGCGTACCCGCCCGGCTTTGTCGGCTCCAAGGACACGGTTCGGCTGTGCAGCGACCGCTCCGCCATGGTGGTCAAGGGGCTGCGCCACGCCATCGAAGTGCTCGATGAGCACGATCCTGTCTCCCAGGATCTGCTGATCGGCATCTGCGCGGACCTCGAAAAGCACCTCTGGATGCTCCAGGCCAACGAGAAAGAGTGATCCCAACTCCCCGACGCCCGCCTACTCGACAGGGATCTCGTGCTTGGGCTGATCGGCGGAGAGATGTGCATCCGCCGACTGCTCGCTCAGCGTCTTCTGGGTGTCCGCGGCGGCCTCGGCCGACCGTTGGGCATCGCGGAGTGTCGCCTCGCTGATCGCCTCGTAGCAGGTCGCGAGCAGACCGACGAGAGGGAACCGCCCCTCCTCGAAGGGGGTCGGCCCGAGGCGACGCAGAAGCGGGTGCCGAACCTCCGGACGCCGGATCGGTGTTTCAACGAGGACGAACTCGGGTCCGGCATCCCAGAATCGATCGATGCACGCTTCCAGCGGCTGTGCCGCGCGGTCGTCGGCGCCGGGGAAGGCGCGCCGGGCGACACCGGATCGCGGACGCCCATCCTCCGCGCCGGAGGTGGCCTCGCGCCGCTGGCGGAGCCGCTCGATCAGGTCATCCGATGCCATGCCGCGGATCGTGAAGAGGGTCAGGGGATCTTCATCGATGATCTCGGCGATCAGGTACGCCGCCGCGCAGGCATGCTTGCACCAGTCCGCCGGATCGTCGCACTCGCAACTGGCCTGCCACGCAGCGGGGGAGGGCGGAAGCAACTCCATGCCCGCAGAGGCGAGGACTTCCTCGGTATTGGGTGGCCATTCGCCTGCGAGAAGCTTGGCGCTGAAGAGCGCCTGCTCGACCATGATCCGGATGGCGGTTTCCCACTGCTCGGTGGTCAGGGGCTTGGTCTGAATCGTGGTTCGGTACGCGCGAAAGCGCCGCCCCTGAACCGATGCGACGATCTTCCCCGGTTCGATCGTGAGTTGACGGGTCTGCCCCTTGGATGCGTACTCCATGCCCTCGACCCACGCCTCGGGCGCGCCCATCGGCGCGAGGATGGCGAGGAAGCGCTGCGCAAGCGGCGAAAGCCGCTCCGGAAACCCCTTCGCATCGAGACGAACCCCCCCGCGGACCCGACGCGGACGCTCGGTGTACTTGTTCGGCCGTTTGAAATGTCCTGTATCCATGGCCTATTCGTCTCCAATGGCATCCGGACGCAGTTGCAGGATGTCGCGGAGTTGCTGGGTCGACAGCTCGGTGAGCCAATCCTCGCCGGACCCGATCACATCTTCCGCGAGCGCGATCTTGCTCTCGATCATCTGATCGATGCGCTCCTCGAGCGTACCCGTGACGACGAACTTGTGAACATTCACCGTGCGCTTCTGACCGATGCGGAAAGCACGGTCGGTGGCCTGATTCTCCACGGCGGGGTTCCACCAGCGATCGAAATGAAAGACATGCGATGCCGCGGTGAGGTTCAGTCCGACGCCGCCCGCCTTCAGCGAGAGGATGAAGATCGGGCAGGTCCCATCGCTCTTCTGGAAACGATCGATCATGGCTTCGCGCTGGCCCTGCGGCGTGCCGCCGTGCAGGAACAGCACATCGCGGTCGAAGGCGTGCCGGATCATCGAGGCGAGCAGGTGGCCCATCTGGCGAAACTGCGTGAAGACGAGGGCGCGTTCATCGGAAGCGACCACTTCCTCGAGCATCTCCAGCAGACGGATGCACTTGCCGGATCGCGTCGGCAACATGCTCGAAGGCGTGCCGGTGTCTTCCTTGTCGAGAAGCGAGGGGTGGTTGCAGACTTGCTTCAGGCGGATGAGCGCGGTCAGCACGATGCCTCGTCGACGGATGCCCTCCGTGCGCTCGACCTCTCCGAGCATCGTGCGGACGCACGACTCGTAGAGATCGGCCTGCTCGCTCGTGAGGCGGCAGTACTCCTTGGTCTCCAGCTTCTCGGGAAGATCCGAGATGACCAGCGGATCGGTCTTGAGACGCCGGAGAATGAACGGGCGGACGAGCGAACGGAGTTGATTGGCCCGCTGCTTGTCACGATAGCGCTCAATGGGGATGCCGAAGGTGCGCCGAAACTCGCCGGCGCTCCCGAGGAAGCCCGGATTGCAGAAGTCGATGATCGACCACAGTTCGCTGAGCCGGTTTTCGAGGGGCGTGCCCGTGAGCGCCACACGACGCGGCGCATCGAGCGACCGCACCGCCTGACTCTGCTTCGCGGAGGGATTCTTGATGTTCTGCGCCTCATCGAGCACGACGCGCCCCCAACGGACGCACTCAATGGTCTCATGGTCGCGGTGCGCCAGGGCGTAGGTCGTGATCACGAGATCCGCCTGCGCCGCCTTGCGGAAGAACTCCTCACCGGTCGCACGCTCCACGCCGTGATGCACCATGACCCGCAGCGATGGAGCGAAACGCTTGGCCTCGCGCATCCAGTTCCCGACAACGGACATCGGAACGACGATCAGCGTCGGATCGATGTTGTGCGCCCCCGGAAGTTCCGGGGGTTCTGGGGTTTCCGGGGGGGCTGGCTGGGCATTCGCCGCGATGTCCTGCTCCCGCTCATGCACGAGCAGCGCGAGCAGTTGGATCGTCTTGCCGAGACCCATGTCATCCGCGAGGCAGGGCCCGAGGCCGATGCGATCGAGAAAGACGAGCCAGGAGAGACCCTTGCGCTGGTAGGGCCGCAGTTCGCCGTGGAAACCCTGCGGGGCTTCGACGAGATTGAAGCTGCTCTGCCCCGGCTCCTGACCGAGAAACTCCGCGACCCATCCCGAAGCGTCGATACCCGCGATGGGGAGTTTGAATTCGCCCATATCGAGCCCGTAGGCCATGCGGAGCGCCTCGCCCATGCGGATCTCGCCGCCGGGGTGCTCGCGCAGGAAGTTGATGGCGTGCTCGATGTCTTCCGGGCGGATCTCGACCCAGCGTCCATCGACCCGGACCAGCGGAGATCGTTGCGCTGCGAGTTTCTCGAATTCGGAGAGCGTCAGCGGGACATCGCCGACCGCCAGACGCCATTGGTACGACACCAGCGCCTGGAGCCCCATCCGAGACTCGGAGACGGAGTTCGGCCCGGTACCGCCCGACTCGGCCAGCCGGGCATCGCGCGGACTGAGCATGAGACGAGCACCCAGCCGCGCCGAGGGCGAATCCCACCACTCCGGCGCGACCACACCGAAGCCCTGCTCCATCAGGATCGGGCGAACCTCGCGCAGGAAGTCGTACGCCTTGGCGGTGTTCAGCTCGATCTCGACGGGCGATGTGTCTTCGAGCGCCGCTTCGATCGGCTTGTAGATGCGCGAGGCGCGACCAAGCTCCGCGAGCAGCAGTTCCTGCGGCGCTTCGATGGCCTGTCCATCCACGGAAGCGGAGGAGCCGCGCAGCGCCCACACATCTTCCGCATCCAGCAGCAGGCGATCGTTTTCCAGCGATTGCAGATGGAAACTCAATGTCCAGACAACATCGCTGTCCGGCGGGCCGAACTCGGGAAGATCACCGATCGCGAATGGTTCGTTGATCCGCATCGCCAGTCGCCACGCCCCGCCCTGACCGCGGTCCTCCAGACCGCCGATCCATCGGCGGACGCCACGAACCAGCGACGCCTGACGCATCGCCTCGGCGGGCACACGCGGCTCGTCAAACAACAGACCGGTCAACCATGCCACATGCGGATCGTCCCGATCGTCCCAGTCTTCGAGCGCCTCGTGCATCTTCTCCGCGTGGAGGACCCGACGGCAGAGCGCATCGGCGAGCGTGAGCATGAACGATTCCAGAATCGCAGCGCCGTCGTGCCTGTACTCATCTTCCGTGGCACGCAGCGCCGGCGGCATGGCGCCGAGCAAAAACGCGATCTGCTCGCTCACGCTGTCATCGGAGAGCCACGGCTCCCACGCCGCTCGGAGCGGCAAGTCGCGATCCTGAACCACGGTCGGCACGAATCGCTCCGCGGCGAGCAGCGACTGGACCATCCGCGTGGCCCCGGCGAGATAACGCACCGAGTCCGCCAGCAGGATGTGGCAGGCGATGTCGTCCTCGTGGCCCGCCATCTCGTCAAGGAGTCGGCGCTCGGACCAGTCGCCGATCTCTTCCAGTGCTGTCAGCAACGCCGGAACCTCACCCGCTCCGAAACTCAGAGCAGGAACCGTTGCGCTGAGCATCTCGAAGGCGTCGTTGGTGTTTTCCGGGAGCCCGAGCCAGTGGCGTGCGCTGCGGCTGGGGAGCGTCGAACGGCTGCCGGCGTCGGCGGGCAGACGAAGGGCGAGTTCCGTCTCGACGACATCATCCGGGAGAATGTCCTGTGCGGCAGTACGGAGCGTGGACGGATCGACCGCGAAGGGATGACGCCCGGGCAGGGGAGGCGCACCATCCTCCGGAGCGGTTTCCCCCCAGAGGTGGAGGCGTCCGTCGCTCCACTGCGCGTGCAGAACGATGACGGCGGGAATCCGGAGAATGGGGGTGCAGGGACTCGAACCCTGGACCAGCGGCTTAAAAGGCCGATGCTCTGCCAACTGAGCTACACCCCCTGAAAACGCATGCTAACGCGTGATCGTTGAGGTTTCATTTTCGATTCGTCCCGGTGACGCCACCGGAGTCAGACGAGCGACCCATGGGGAAGGGGGAATCTTACCCATCCACCAAGTCCCCGACCGCCTCGGCAGATTCCCCAGAGTGAGGTGGTCCCGAGGGCGGGGGTGTGGGAGACTCTGCGGATGGCTACAGAGGAATCCTTCGTTCGGAACCGGATCGACCGCTCGGCCCGGGTCATCGCCTCGCTGGAGTCGAACGCGGGCGCGATCGCCCGCATGATCGACGCGATCAAGGAGTCGCTGTCCCACGGGCGGCTGCTGGTCTCCTGCGGAAACGGCGGATCCGCCGCCGAGGCGATGCACCTCACGGAGGAGCTGATCGGCCGGTATCGGCTCGACCGCCCCGCACTCCCGGCGATCTGCCTCAACGCCGATCCGACCGCCCTCACCTGCATCGCCAACGACTTCGGCTTCGAGCAGGTCTTCTCCCGACAGGTCGAGGCACTGGTGCATCGGGGCGATGTGGTCGTCGGCTTCTCGACGAGCGGCGCAAGCGAGAATGTCCGCCGGGCCTTCGCCAAGGGGCGGGAGAAGGGGGCCGTCTGCATCGGGCTGCTCGGCAAGGGCGGCGGGGCCTGCGCTGCACTGTGCGACCACGCGATCATCGTCGATTGTGATGAGACGGAACACATTCAGGAGGCCCATCAGGTGCTGGTGCATCTGGTGCTCGAAGCCATCGAGGCCGCGTACACGCTCAAATGAAACGCCCATTCGTCCCAGACGATGACGACATCGTTCAAGGGCTTCTAAACGCCTACCGGATGGGTGCGTTCCCGATGTCGGACAGCCGGACGGGGATGATCGGGTTCTACACCGCCGATCCGCGCGGGATCCTGCCCCTGCACGAGCACGAGGGCTTCCATGTGCCGCGGTCGGTCGAGAAGGTCATCCGGAGCGGCCGCTTCGAGATCCGGGCGGACAGCGCCTTCGAGGAGGTCATGCGCCGGTGCGCGCTGCCCCGCTGCCCGGGGGATGAGGCGTGGATCTCGGACGAACTCGTGAGCTGGTACACCGCACTGTCGCGACACGGGCACGCACACAGCATCGAGGCCTGGCGACGCGATCCGGTCAACGACCGCCCCACCCTTGTTGGGGGGATCTACGGCGTGTCGCTCGGGAGCGCCTTCTTCGGCGAATCGATGTTCTGCGAACCCCGACGCCGTCTGCCCGACGGACATCGCGATCCGCTCGACGGCACCGATGCCTCCAAAGTCTGCCTCGTCATGCTCGTCCGCCACCTCGCCGCCTGCGGCTACACGCTCTTCGATACGCAGATGGTCACCGAGCATGTCCGCCGATTCGGGGGACAGGAGGTCAGCCGAGCCGAATTCGAAACCCGCCTCGACGCCGTCAGCGACGACCCGGATCGCTGGATCCCATTCCCTCACCCCGCACTCGGCTACGATCCCCGCCCCACACACTCCCCCAAGGCCACTTGATTCGATTGGGATGCAGCATGGAAGCCGGGATTGTCGGTCTGCCCAATGTCGGGAAATCCACCCTCTTCAACGCGCTCACGAGTGCGGGCGCGTTGGCCGCGAACTATCCCTTCGCGACCATCGAGCCGAATGTCGGCGTCGTGCCCGTGCCGGATCCCCGCCTCCAGACGATCTGCCAGTACATCCCGACGCAGAAGGTCATCCCGACCGCGCTGCACCTCGTCGACATCGCCGGTCTGGTCGCCGGGGCGAGCAAGGGCGAGGGACTCGGAAACAAGTTCCTCGGCCACATCCGCGAGGTGGATGCGATCTGCCATGTCGTGCGCTGCTTCGAGAAGGCGCCGGGCGGCGAAGACATCACCCATGTCACGGGCAAGGTCGATCCCCTCCACGACATCGAGATCATCGATACCGAGCTCATCCTCGCGGACCTCGAAACCGTCGAATCCGCCCTGCCCAAGGCGGAGCGTGCCGCGAAGAGCAAGGATCCCGAAGCGGTCGCCCGCCACCGCGTCCTCCGCGAGCTCTACCCCGTGCTCGCCGAGGGCAAGCCGGCGCGCATGCTTACCGAGGCCGGCGCGTTCGAGGACACGGAGTCCAAGCGGGCAGTCAAGACACTGGGCATGATCACGGCCAAGCGCGTGCTGTACATCGCCAATGTCGACGACACCGACCCCCGCGGCGAGGGCGAGTTGGCCAGCCGTGTCCGCGAGCACGCCGAGCGTGAAGGAATGCAGATGGTCCCCGTGTGCGCACGCATCGAATCCGAACTCGCGGACCTCGACGACGCCGACCGCCTCGAGATGCTGCAGGATCTCGGCATGGAAGAGCCAGCCCTCCACAGCGTCGCCCGCGCGGCGTACCGACTGCTCGGGCTTCAGGAGTTCTACACCGCCGGTCCCAAGGAAGTCCGGGCCTGGCCCATCCCCGTCGGCTGCAAGGCCCCGCAGGCCGCGGGAGTGATCCACACCGATTTCGAGCGCGGATTCATCCGCGTCGAGGTGTACTCCGTGGACGATCTCGTCCGCCACAAGACCGAGAAGGCCATCAAGGAAGCCGGCAAGATGCGGATCGAGGGCAAGGAATATGTCATGCGGGATGGAGATGTCTGCCATTTCCTCTTCAATGTCTAACTGGATGCAGCGACCATGACGGACGAGCCGCTGACAAATCTGCTTGTCCTCAACACCCCCGTCCACCGTCAGTGCGATGTGCTGATCGACGGCAAGCCCCGAACGGTTCGGCTCCGCATCCGCGCCTCGACACCCGGACTCGATGCCGGACCGATCGTCATCGGCGACCGCATCGACCTCTCACCGATCGATGATGCCGACGAGGCGGACCTGCTGCGTGTCCACACGCGACACAACCACCTCGTTCGTCGCAGACCGGGCGAGCGCGAAGAACCGATGGTGATGTGCGCCAATGTCGATCGGCTTCTGTGCATCGTCTCATCTGCACAACCCAAGCCGGCATGGGGCATGCTCGATCGTTCGCTCGTCATCGCCGAGGCGCAGCGCATCCCCCCCACCGTCGTCCTCACGAAGAGCGACTTGAAGGGTGCGGCCGCCGCACGCGAGCACGCACGCATGTACGAGCAGGTCGGCTACCCCGTGCTCAGCGTCTCCATCATCTCCGGCGAGGGCGTCGAGGCGCTGCGCGAGCACACACGCGACGCCATCACGATGATGCTCGGCCAATCCGGCGTAGGAAAATCCGCCCTCACCGCGGCACTGTCCAGCGAATCGCGGGAAGTCGGCAAGATCTCACATCGCACCGGCAAGGGCCGGCACACCACGACACGGGCGCGCCTCGTGCCGCTGCACGGCGGCGGTTTTCTCGCCGATCCGCCCGGCATCCGTGCCCTCGTCGCGTGGGACATCGAGGACGATCGCCTGGCGTACCTCTTCCCCGATCTCCGCAAGCATCTGGACGACTGCAAGTTCGGCGGCAGTTGCACGCACATCCACGAACCCGGCTGCGCCATCCTCGCCGCACTCGAACGGGGCGACATCGACCCGCGCCGTCATCAGGCCTACACCCGCATGCTGCTCAAGGCCGACCGAACCAGCAGCCCCATGCCCCGCCCGATGGACCCCGACGATCCCACCTTCGATCCGTATCAGTAACGGATCCGCATGCGCAGCCCGCACGCATCGACCTCCTCCATCTCATCCGGATCGGGCACGCACGATGACTCGCCCAGCGCGATCCGCGCAGCCGTCCACAGACACGCGTGCGCATCGACCACATCGTCGAGCTTCGCTCCGGGAAGCGCTGCGGACGCCACCGCGATCCCCGACGCCTCCAGCGCTGCGATGCGCTCCGCAGCCCCCTCCGGCGTGGCCTTCCGGTGCGACATCGGCCGACCCGCCATCGCGGAGAACGACAACTCCGGGTGGCACTCCTCGACGATGCCTCCGCCCCGCGAGCGCACGACTTCATCCACCTCGCGGATCTTCGCCACGATGTTCCATGTCTGAATCGTCAGCCCGATGCAGTGCTCCGAGCTTGATCGCATCACGCTCAGGGCCTCGCGGTAGGTGGCGCACCCAAGCACATCACGGATGGGCGTCGAGAAGACGCTCGATGCACGCTTGCCGAGCATGGCCCGCGCGGCACGATCCGCCGCGCGCCCACCCGGCATCGCCGCTCGCGGCAGCCCGATCGGGATATCCACCGCGACGACACCGCAGCCCAGCACGACAACCTCACGAAAATCCCCGAAGATTCGCACCTCATCCACGACGATGGCCCGCTTCACGAGATGCCCCAGCACGCCGACCCACCCCGCTCGACAGCCATCCACACCCAGAATCCCTCTCGATGCCGATCCGCTCACGCGCTACCCACCGGGCAGCTCCGCTGCGATCACGGCATCGACCTCGATCTCAACGAGCGCCATCGGCGAAGCCAGCGCACTGACCTCCAGCATGGTGCAGCAGGGCATGAGATCGCCGAAGAACTCCAGATGCGCCCGCCCGGCATCATCCTGATTGCGTATGTGCTTCACGAAGATCCGTGTGCGCACGACATCGCGCTTCGTCGCCCCCAGCTTTTCGAGTGCCCCCTCGATCTTGTCCAGCGCGTACATGGTCTGAAGAAATGTGGATTCCGGCGCGTGGATGTTCCCCGCCTCATCCGCCGCGATCGTGCCCGAGACATACACGAACGGCCCGACACGCACAGCACGCGCGTACCCGTTGCGTTCCTCCCAGGTCGTTCCGGTCAGCACCCGTTGTCGCTGGTGGGGCATCGGCCTTCTCCCTGATCCGAAATCAGCAGCGCGAATTCACAGTCGGCGCGCCGCTTCGAGCATGTAGTTCGGCGATTCCTTCGTGATGCGGATATCGTGCGGATGGCTCTCGATCATCGACGCTTGTGTCACGCGGCAGAACTGCGCATCACGCCGAAGATCCTCGATGGTGGCGCAGCCGCAGTACCCCATCGCCGCACGCACGCCCCCCGTCATCTGGTACACGAACTCCGCGAGCGTGCCGCGGTACGCCACCAGCCCTTCCACACCCTCGGGCACGAACTTCACCGCGGTCGCCTTGTCGGCTTTCCGGGCTTCGAGCTTCTCCGATTGCGAATACCGATCGGCCGAGCCCGCCGCCATCGCCCCCTCCGACCCCATCCCCCGGTAGGTCTTGTAGCGACGCCCCTCGCTGATCACGACCTCGCCGGGAGACTCATCCAGACCCGCGAACAACCCCCCCATCATCACGCTGCTCGCTCCCGCCGCCAGCGCCTTGGCGATGTCGCCCGAACTGCGGATCCCGCCGTCCGCGATCACCGGCACACCGGCGCCCTCGCACGCCTCCACCGCATTCATCACCGCGCTGACCTGCGGCACGCCGACACCCGTCACCACCCGCGTCGTGCAGATCGAGCCCGGACCGATGCCGACCTTCACCGCATCCGCCCCGGCATCGATCAGCGCCCGCGCCCCATCGGTCGTCGCAACATTCCCCGCGATCACCTCGATGCTGTAGCGCTTCTTGATCTCGCGCACCGTGGTGAGGACCGCCTCGGAGTGGCCATGCGCCGTGTCCACGACGATGACATCCACCTCCGCCGCGATCAGCCGCTCGACACGCTCGTACTGGTACACCCCCACCGCCGCGCCGCAGCGCAGCCGCCCCCTCGCATCCTTGCACGCAAGCGGGAAACGATCGAGCTGCTCAAGATCCCGCATCGTCACCAGCCCGGCCAACTGCCCCTGCCCATCCACAAGCAGCAGCTTCTCCACCTTGCCGCGGTTCAGGATGCGCTTGGCCTCCTCAAGCGTGGTCTGCGGCGGCGCGGTCACGAGGTTCGACTTCGTCATGACCTCGCCGACAGGCACATCGGGCGAGTCGATGAACTTCAAGTCCCGCTCGGTGAGAATGCCCACGACGCGCCCCCCCTGACGCGGCCCCATCGCCCCACCCTCGACCACCGGAAACCCCGAAACATTGTATTCATCCATCAATCGCAGCGCATCCCCGACGGTCTGCTCCGGGCCGAGCGTGACCGGGTCGACGATCACGCCGTTCTCGGAGCGCTTGACCTTCTGCACCTCGATCGCCTGCTCCTCCGGGGGCATGTTCTTGTGGATGATCCCGATGCCCCCCTCCTGCGCGAGCGCGATGGCCAGCCGCGACCGGGTGACCGTGTCCATCGGGGCCGAGACGAGGGGGATTTTCAGCGTGATGCCCCGGGTCAGGCGTGACGCCAGATCCACCTCCGAGGGGTGGACCTGACTGTGCCGCGGCACAAGCAGGACATCATCGAAGGTGATGCCCTCGCCCAGAAACTTGACGCCGGAGGGGGTGACGGAGGAGGTGCTCGTGAAGGTCGCCATGACCAATCGTCCCAGAGACCGGGCTTGGCGTCAACGCAGGCCGATCGCAGCAAACCACGACGATGCTGAATCTTCAGCCCATCTCCCGCAAAATCGCCTCGACATCGTCCGCGACCGGCACGGGCCGATTCGATGAGCATCCCAGCGGAATCGAGACATCCCCCGCGCGCCCGTGCCTGTGGATCGCGTGGTAGCGCACCGTCGCATCCGGATCCTTCAGCGCGTGACCGGTCAGGATGCAGACCACCCGCTCGTCCGGCCTGATGATGCCCTCTTCGAGCAATCGGCGCGCCCCCGCCACGCTCGCAGCGCTCGCCGGCTCGCACCCGAAGCCGTGACGCCCCACGAGCGCCTTGTGCTCCATGATGCAGTGGTCATCCACGCTCCGCACCACGCCGTCCATGACATCCAGCGCCCGCAGCGCCTTGGGCAGATTCACGGGCCGGTTGATCTGGATCGCGGTGGCGACCGTCGCGGCACGCTCGCCCGCCGCATCCATCCGGGAATATTCCGTGCGGATGGACGCATTGTCGCACCGACCGTGGTTCCAGCGGATGCCCAGCTCGTTGTAGATGCGGTCGAGCGTCCGTGCGCCGGAGGCGTTGATCACCGCCAGACGCGGGATCCGGTCGATCATTCCCAACTCGTGCAACTCCAGAAACGCCTTGGCGAAGGCGGAGCAATTGCCGAGATTGCCGCCCGGAACAACCACCCAATCCGGGGGCTGCCATCCCAGCGCATCGAGCACGCGGAACATGATCGTCTTCTGGCCTTCGAGCCGGAACGGATTGATCGAGTTCATCAGGTACACGCCCAGTTCAGGGCGGTCGGTGCTCAGTTCCCGCACGCGCGCAAGGCAGGCATCGAAATCGCCATCGACCTGCAGCGTCCGCGCCCCATAGTCCAGCGCCTGCGCGAGCTTGCCCATCGCGATCTTGCCCGAGCCCACCAGCACGAACCCCGGCACCCCCGCCGCGCTCGCGTACAGGGCCAGACTCGCGGAGGTGTTGCCCGTGGAAGCACACACGACCTTCTTCGCCCCCACCATGCGGGCGTGCGAGAATGCGGCGGTCATGCCGTTGTCCTTGAACGACCCGCTCGGATTCAACCCCTCGTACTGGAGAAACAGCCCCGGACGGTCGGAGCGGGAGCCGTCGGGCATACGCCATGGCTCGAAACCGAGCAGGCGCGCCAGCGCATCGTTCCGCTGGAGGAGCGTCTTTCCCTCGCCGACGCTCACAGTGTCGTGCGGCGCGCGCACAAAGGGCAGCAGTTCGCGGAACCGCCAGACGCCCGAAGCATCCAGCATCGCTTCCGACGATCCCGTGGCGCAGGCCGCGCCCAGCGCGAGCCGCTTCGCGAAGAGTGCGGGATCCCGTCCGAACCCGAGTTCGCGGTGTGCCCGCTCCCAGTCGTAGACGACATCGAGCAGGGTGTGCCCGTCGTCGGCGAGAAATGATGTCCGATCGGCGGGCAGCAGCCCGGAATCCGCAGGATCGATCGAACGGAGATGGGTCCAAGGGTTCATGCTGGCGTCACACTCTCTCAGGCCGATGATACCGATGATGCAACACAGCCCCCAGAGCAGCGCCGACCACGCTCGACACGCCGGAACCCCCGGAACCCCCCCGCTCATCGGCATCACGCCCAACCTCGATGAGCGCGAGGCGCGGGTTCGCAGGGCGTACATCGACTGCATCACCCGTGCCGGGGGGCTGCCGATCATCCTCGCCCCGGCTGACATCCCGAACGATGCCGCGTTGGAACGGATGGTGCGGGCATGGGTCGAGCTGTGCGAGGGCTTCGTCTTCACCGGCGGGGACGACCCGGCGATGGAGCCGTTCGGAGAGCCGACGCACCCCAAGGCCAAGCCGATCGACCCGCTGCGCCAGAGGGTCGAGACATGCCTGCTGCGCCATCTGGATCAGGCGTGCCCGGAGACACCGGTTCTGGGGGTCTGTCTCGGGATGCAGATGATGGGGCTGGTCTCGGGCGGAACACTGAACCAGCACATGCCCGACGACACGCCGAGCCACGCGGACCACTGGTCCGACCGCCCCCACCCGATTCGGGCGGCTCCGGATCTCCCGGCGGACCGGCGGCTGGAGGGCGTGGTCACGAGCCACCACCGGCAGGCGCTGCGGAGCGTGGGACCGTTGCGTGTCCTGAGCCGGTCGGAGGATGGGGTCATCGAAGCGGTGGACCATCCCGCGCGCCGGTTCTGGATCGGGGTGCAGTGGCATCCGGAGCGGTCCGGGGATGGGGCGCTGGGTCAGGGGCTGTTCGACGAACTCGTCCGGGCCTGCCTCGCGGCGCGGGACGCCGACGGGAAGCGGTAGTCTGCACGCATGGGCACCGAGAATCTCTTCCTGCATCCGAAACGGCTTCCGCTGGTCGCTCCGTCGATCCTGTCGGCGGATTTCGCGCGGCTGGGGGAGGAGTGCCGCCATGTGCTGTCGGAGGGCGGGGCGGACCTGCTGCACCTCGATGTCATGGACGGGCACTTCGTGCCGAATCTGACGATGGGACCCGCTTTGTGCGCGAGTCTGCGGCGGATGCTGCCCGAAGCGTTTCTCGATGTACACCTGATGGTCACGGATCCGGAGCAGTACATCGCGCCGTTCCGCGATGCCGGGGCGGACCACCTGACGATCCACATCGAGCCCGCGGTCGACCGGCACTCCGGGACGGGTCGCAGCCCGCTCTCCGAGGGGTACGACCCGCGCGCGGTCGGGGCGCGGATCCGGGAGGCGGGGATGACCGCCGGGCTCGCCCTGAACCCGGGCACCCCGGTGGAGGCGATCGAGCCGTTCCTGAGCGACTTCGACCTGATTCTGGTGATGAGTGTGAACCCCGGCTTCTCGGGGCAGTCGTTCATGGGCGAGGTGCTGGAGAAGGTCCGTTGGCTGCGTGAGCGGGTCGGCGGCGAGGTCCGGATCGAGATGGACGGGGGGATCGGGACGGAGACCGCGGGGGCGTGCCGCGAGGCGGGGTGCGATGTCCTCGTGGCGGCGTCGGCGGTGTTCGGGCGGCCCTCGGGGGAGCGGAGCGGCGTGATCCGGGCGATTCGGGGAAAATGATAGAATTTTGTTCGGGTTTTGTCGCGGGCATGGCCCCGGCGGGCGGCGGGTGATATGGTTCGGGCCACTGTGGGGATGGACCCCCGCTGGCCGATGAGGCGCATTGATGGCCAAGAAGTCAGAAATAGACCTGTTGTTCGCCCGCTCCGGGCGGACGGAGTGGGAAGAGGTCGGCCGCCTGCAGGGATCGACGGATCTGCCGCTGAGCGATCCCGGGCGATCCGTGGTGCGTGCCACCGTGACCCACATCACCCTGACCCATCCGGATCTGGCGCTGTCGACGATCGTCTGCGCGCCGGATGAGGCGAGCACGGAGACCGCGCGGATCCTGGCGGATCGCTGCGGCGGGAAGACGAAGGTCTGCCCCGGGCTCGGCGCGTTCCGGCTCGGGCTGTGGGAGGGGATGCTGGAAGAGGAGCTCGACGAGCGTTTCTCGAAGTCGTACCGCCAGTGGCGGCAGGATCCGTCCTCGGTGAATCCGCCGGAGGGCGAGACCTTCTTCGCGGCGGAGGCCCGGCTGCTGGCGGCGCTGCTGAAGGCGCTGGACAAGCAAGTGGGCAAGTGCGTCGGCGTGGTGGTGCGTCCGCTGGAGTACGGCGTGCTTCGCTCGATCATGCATCGCATGCCGACCAGCGAGGTGCATCGCCTGATCGAGGACGGTCCGATGCACGAGCGTCGATTGCTGGAGCTTTCGGTGTTTCGCACCGCACTCGATGAACTGAAGGCGAGCGCCTGAAACGATGTCACGCGCCCCGGTCCGATCCTGGACGGAACTGAAGCCCGCTCGCGCGACGCGGGTGCCCGAGGGATTGTGGTTGCGCTGCCCGGCGTGCGCACAGATGATCTACCGCAAGCAGATGGAGTCCAATCTGCACTGCTGCCCGGAGTGCGATCATCACTTCCGGATCGGCGCGGTTGAGCGTGTGCGGCAACTCCTCGATGACGGTTCGTTCGTGTCGATGTTCACGAACCTGTTCACCAACGACCCGCTCAAGTTCGTCGATTCCCGGCCGTACAAAGACCGGCTGGCGAAGGAGCAGGAGCGCACGGGCGAGGATGAGGGCGTGCAGTGCGGCGAGGGGTTCATCAAGGGGCGTGCCGTGATGCTGTGCGTTCTGGACCTGAACTTCTTCATGGGCACGCTTTCGAGTGTGGTCGGGGAGAAGATCACGCGCTCGATCGAGTACGCGACGGAGCGGGATCTTCCGATGGTGATCGTGAGCGCTTCCGGCGGCGCACGGATGCAGGAATCGGGTCTGTCGCTGATGCAGATGGCCAAGACTGCCGCGGCGCTGGCGCGTTTCGACGATGCGGGCGGCCTGTACATCAGCGTGCTGACGGACCCGACGACGGGCGGGGTCACGGCCTCGTTCGCGATGCTGGGAGATGTGATCCTCGCGGAGCCGCGCGCCCTGATCGGCTTCGCCGGTCCCCGGGTGATCAAGCAGACGATCCGGCAGGATCTTCCCGAAGGATTCCAGACGAGCGAGTTTCTGCTCGATGCGGGCATGGTGGACCGGGTGGTTCCGCGTCGTGAGTTGCGCAACGAGATCGCACGGCTGATCGACTTTGCGAACAAATGATGGAGCGCGAACGCACTCGCACACGCTCATTCGTTCGGGGCCTTCTTTTCGGGGTTATCTTTTCGCTGCTGTTCGGGCTTGCGTACCCCCCCACCGACCTCTGGTGGCTGGTCGTGCTCGCGCCGGTCCCGCTGCTCCTTGCGGCCCGGGGCTGCTCGCGCCCGCTGTGGTGCGCCGTCGGCGTTTCGGCGGCGACTATGCCGATGTGGGCGCTGCATCACTCGTGGATTGGGGGCATCTCCGCGCTCGGGCTCCCGCCGCTTGCGCTGTATCTGTCGCTGTGGCCGGGGATTTTCGTCTGGATGATGGCCCGGCTCGCACGCACGCGCGACTGGGTGTACTGGCTCGGCGCCCCGGTGGTCTGGACCGGGCTCGAAATGCTGCGCGGCGAGGTCGTCTGGCACGGCTATCCGTGGTTTCTGCTCGCGCATCCAATGATCGAATGGGAGTGGTTCTCGCGCGGCGCTTCGGTCTTCGGCGTGTACGCGCTCTCGCTGATTGTGTGCAGCGCCTCGGCACTGCTCGCCTGCGCGATTGCCTGCCGGAATTGCGAGACGCACCGCTGGAGGAACATCGGCATCGCGGGCGCGTGCATCACCGCGTGTAGCGTGGTTCTCTCGGTGATCGGCGGGAGCACCGCTGCATCTTCGGAGCGGGCGCCGGTCCGTATCGGGGTGGTGCAGACGAGTCTGCCGCAGACGATCCGTGGCGCGTGGTCGCTTGAGGACCGCATCGACACGATGCGCCGATTGATCACTCTTTCTTTCGAGGCGGTGATGCATGAGCCGTCGCCGGACCTGATCGTCTGGCCGGAGACATTGTTCCCGGGGCCGACGCTTTCCGAGGATGCGCTCGCCGAACTCCGGGCTCACTACGAGGGGCTGTACCCCGGGCACGATGTCGAGCCGCTGCTGTTCGACACGACCATGCGACAGATCTCCGCTCAGCTCTCGATTCCGATGATCATCGGTGCGCGCGGGTACGACGGGTTTCGCATCGAGAGCGCCGGCGGGGATCGGTTCGTCGATGTGTGGGACGGCACCTACAACAGCGCGTTCGTGGTGACCGACGGGGTGATCGAGGCGCAGCGGTACGACAAGATGCACCTGACGCCCTTCGGCGAGGTGATGCCGTACATCTCGAATTGGAAGTGGCTGGAGTCGCGTCTGCTGTCGTTCGGGGCGGCGGGGATGGCGTTCGATCTCGATGCCGGGGAAACGCCGGTCGTGCTGAGCGTTGAGACCCGCGATGGGCGGACCATCCGGCTGGCCACGCCGATCTGCTTCGAGGCGACCATCAGCCGGGTATGCCGTCGGCTGGTCTTCGAGGGGGCGGAGAGGCGGGCGGATGTCCTGCTGAACCTGACGAACGACGGGTGGTTTGGCGGTCATCCCGGCGGTCGAGCCCACCACCTGCTGGTCTCGCGGTGGCGGTGCGTGGAGTTGGGGACGCCGATGGTGCGGTCGGCGAATACGGGGATCAGCGCGGTGATCGATGCTCGCGGGCGGGTGCTGATCCGTGGGCCGCAGTCGGTGCTGGATGATGACTGGAGCATGCGTCCGGGCGGGCGGGGTGATGAGCAGCGGGCGGGGGTGATTGTCGGTGCGGTCGAACCCGGAGCGGGTGTCACGGCGTACGGACGGGTCGGCAACCTGGTCGGCTGGATCTGCCTCGGCCTCTCGGTTTGCCTGCTTGTTCCGGTGATTCGGGCGGGAAGTGGCTCGCGATCGTCACGCGAACCGATGGCAGAAAAGACGAACGATGCACCCGGAGGCGCCGCGTGAAGCACAGACAATTTCCGACACGAACGCTGCTGACTGCATGTGTGACCACAGGCCTCCTGCTCGGCGGCTGTCAGAGCTCCAACGACGGGTGGACGACGGAAACGATCGGCTCTGCGGGCACGCCGGGGGCAGCGCGCCCGACGACGCAATCGCCGCCACCTCGCTCCGGCGCCATCGATCTGGATGTTCTGGAGCGTTCACGCCTGCGCGAGCAGGCGCTGAGCGTTCTGGAGAATGCGGCGCTCTCGGAGTGGGCGTTGCTGCGTGCGAATGCGCTCGAGGGCATGTCGAATGTGCCGACGCGGGTGGAGCCCTTCGTGCGGACCGGTCTGGCGGATGAAAATCTGGGGGTTCGGTACAGCGCTGCGATGGTCGCGGGGCGTTTGCGTCTGAAGGAGACCGCACCGCTGGTCCGCCCGCTTCTGCGGGATCACGACGGATCGGTGCGCATCGCCGCGATGTACGCCCTGACCCGGTTCGGGGAATCGGTGGACCTGACGCCCGTGAGCGAGGCGCTGATGAGGGGGAGCGTGCGGGAGCGGAAAGTGGCGGCGTTCGTGCTGGGTGAACTCGGGGAGCGTTCGGCGGTGCCGCTGCTGCTCGATGCCTCGCGCCGCCTGCAATCCTCGGATGCGGATGTGCTGCCTGCGACGGAGATTCGGCTGCTTCGTCTTCAGATCGGGGAAGCGCTTGCGAAACTGGGGGATGAGTCGGCCCGGAATGCGATCCGTGCGGCGCTGTACCCCGCGGCGACGGAGGAACTCGAGGCATCGGTGCTGGCCGCGCAGATTCTGGGTGAGATCAGGGACGCGGACGCCGCGGCGGAACTGGTGCGGCTGGTGACCCGCATCGCTCCGGGGACGACGGAGCATCCGGATCCGATGCGTCGTATCTATCTTTATCCCAAGGAATTGCGCCTCGCCGCCGCGCGTTCGCTGGCTCAGCTCGGGTATCCGGACGGCTGGTATGTGGGATTGCAGTACGCCCGCGACCCGCAACCGGCGGTGCGGGCTCAGGTGGCCTTCGTGCTGTCGGAAACCCGTCGGAACGAGGATGTGAAGATTCTGGAGCGGATGCTGGGGGATGAGGACGAGATCGTGCGTGTCTCGGCGGCGGCGGGGCTGCTGAAAGTCCTGGAGGGGTCGGATCGTCGCGGGCGATGAGGCGGAGGCCGGCCGGGCCTCTGGACACCCGAATTGGGGATTGTTGGGGGGTATGCGTTTGACAGTGTGGTGCGGGCTGGGGTACTACACCCGCCTCGCGTCGAGAGCGGCCGAGTTTGCTCGGATCCGCGTCCCGTCGTGACACGAAAAGAGAACTACCCCCTTGCCTGAGCCGAGAGACCCATCCGCCGGATGGGCGGCGCAGAGGGCAGGTCCGGCAGCGGGCCAAGGCCCGTCGGATTGGCCACGAGTGATCGCGTGCGAAGGAGTGAGCATTGCACATCTTGACCAAGTTGCTGGTTGTCTTGACTGCGGTGCTGGGCGTGCTGCTTTCGGGTTTGACCATCGCGTACACATCCAACGCCGATGCGATCCGCGCCGAGCTTGACGGGGCACGAGCCCGAGCCGCCAATGCGGAGTCGACCGCACAGCGTTCGGCCGCGACCGAGGCGAGCGCCCGCGATGCTCTTGAGCGTCAGGTCGAGTCACTCCAAGCCTCGCTCACCGAGACACGGACCTCGATGAACGCGCTGCGGACGGACAACAACCGTCTGCTGGCCGAGAACAAGCGTCTGAACATCGCCGAGCAGGCGTACCAGACGAGCATCGACGACTACGCGGCACGCATCGACTCGATGGTCGAGGTGCTCCGCGGTTTCCAGGTCGAGATCGGCACGCTCCGCCAGCGCGAACTCGCGTTGCAGCGGCGTGAACTGGAATTGACCGACCGTCTTTCTGACCTTGAAAGCGAGATCGAGGCGAAGGATGGCACGCTGCGGGCACTGCGCGAGCAGGTGGTCGAGCTTGAGCAGACCCTTGCGGGTGGTCCTACCGCCGGACGGGCCGATGCCGTCGCCACTGCACCGTCTTCGTTCCGGGCGCGGGTGCTGCGGGTGCAGCGCGATGCGAACAACGATCTGCTCGTGAGCATCGATGCGGGCACGAACGATCGGCTCGCCAATCGGATGCGGCTGAATGTCGTGCGGGAGGGGCGGTTCCTCGGCACGGTCACCCTCGAGCGCGTCGATCTGAACGAATCGGTCGGGCGGCTGACCCTGCGTGTCCCGGATGCCCCCGCGATCACTTCCGGCGACCTTGTCCTGCCGGCTTCGCTCTGAGACTCCCGCCGAACGAGATGACCCGCCCGGATGCGTGTCCGGCAGCATGATGTTGGAGAGTGTGTGAGATGAGCAGTCTTGGGATGCAGATGCCGGGTCGTCAGCGGGTGAGGCCCTCCGGTGTGAATGTGTACACGGGTCTGATGCTGGGGACGGTGGCGTGCCTGATCGGCGCGATCGCCTTCGTGCTGCTCGCGGGGATGAAGGTGGGTCCGGGGAGCGGAGTCATGTCCGCCCTGACGATCCATCCCGAGGGCCGGGAGGTCCGGCTGGAATCCCGCTGACCGAATCGGGTCGGCTGATCAGATTTGGGGGGCGCGGAGTTGTCCCCACCGGGGTTTGTGCCGGGTTGTTCAATTTCCGATATGGTTTGCGTCATGGAACCGCCGATGATTCGGCTCGCGTTGCGCGAAGGCGGTACAAGAGACATCGAGCGGGTGTGCCGCAAGCATGCGACCACCCTCGACAGCGCAAGGACGAACGCGCGTGTGGGCTGACAGCATCCTCAGTTGGTTCAGCATCGACATGGGAATCGACCTCGGCACCTGCAATACGCTGGTGTGCGTGCGAGGCGAGGGGATCGTTCTGAACGAACCGAGCGTGGTGGCGGTCCGCAAGGGCACGAATCAGGTGCTGAACAACGGGCAGGCGGTCGGCTGGCGTGCCAAGGAGATGCTCGGCAAGACGCCGGGGTCGATCACGGCGATCCGTCCGCTGAAGGACGGCGTCATCTCCGACTTCGAGATCACCGAGGCGATGCTCGCCTACTTCATCCGGAAGGTGAGCGGGCGGGCACGGCTCTTTGGGCCGCGTGTCGTGATCGCGGTGCCGAGCGGCATCACCGCCGTGGAAAAGCAGGCGGTGAAGGATTCGGCGGAGCGAGCCGGGGCGCGTCAGGTGTATCTGGTGGAGGAGCCGATCGCGGCGGCCATCGGCGCGGGTCTGCCGTTCGCCGAGCCGACGGCGAGCATGATCGTGGACATCGGGGGCGGGACGACGGAAGTGGCGATCATGTCGCTGGCGGACATCGCGGTGTGCGAGTCGGTGCGTGTCGCGGGCGACGACATGGACGAGGCCATCATGGCCCACATGAAAAAGCACTACAACCTGATGATCGGCGAGCAATCGAGCGAGCGGATCAAGATCGAGATCGGCTCCGCCGCGGCGGTTGGCGAGGAGCGGACGATGGAGGCCCGCGGGCGCGACATGATCTCCGGTCTGCCCCGCAAGACGGTCGTGACGAGCGAGGAAATCCGGGAAGCGCTTCACGAGCCGATCCACGCGATCGTCGAGGCGGTCACGCGGACACTGGAACGGGCGGAGCCGGAACTCGCGGCGGACCTCGTCGAGAACGGCATCACGCTGGCGGGCGGCGGGGCGTTGCTCCGTGGCCTGGATGTCGTGCTCCAGAACGCGACGGGGATGGAGGTCCGCATCGCGGACGACCCCCTGACCTGCGTGGCGGCGGGCACCGCCGTGTTCCTCGAAAACCTCGAGATGTGGAAGAACACGATCGAGAGCAATCTCGATCATTGACCGTACCTGTGAGCCCGGGTGGAGCACCGACTCCGGGCGCGAACAACGGGAGCGCGGATGAAGCGAAGATCCCCGAGCCCACGGACGCTGCTGGCGGCGTCGATCGTGGCGCTGCTTGTGATCTCGCAACTGCCCGAACGGTTCATCGGATGGGTCGGCTGGTTCCGCAGCCCGCTGATGACCATCATCGCTCCGGCTTCGGCTCCCCTCTCGCGTCTGTCCTCGGGCCTGCGCCCCGGCGAGCACCTGCCCCGCCCGGATACGCCCGAGGGCGAACTCGAACGCCAGCGCGATGAGATGGCGCTGCACCTGCTCCGTGCGGAGGCGCGGATTCTCGAACTGGAAGAACTCATCCGCGACATTCAGGGCGGCGTGCCGTACCAGCGTGCTGTCGGTGTGCTCCGTGTCGAGGCCATGCGGGCGGGGTCGAGCCCGGCCGCGGGCACGATCGAGGTCGCACGGGGACGAACGCATGGCGTCGTGGAGGGCAGCGTCGCGGTCTCGCGCAGCGGCCAGCAGCTCGTCGGCATCGTCACGAGCGTCGGGGCATCCACGAGCACCGTGCATCTCGTGACGGATCGTCGTCTTTTCCCGAACCTGTTGGAGGCGGTCGCGATTCCGGAGGTCGCCCCGACCACCGCGGAGCAATTGGCAGCGCTTCCGAGGATGCAGCTCCGTCCGGCGGGCAACGGGACGCTGGTCTCGCAGGAGGTCGGTGTGAATCAGGCCCAGCGCATGCAGGTCGGCCAGCGCGTGCGTCTGGACGATAACACATGGCCGAGCGCTGCTGCGATGCTCGTGCTGGGGAGGATCACAAGCATCGAGCCGCTGGATGATCCCCTGTTCCGTCGGGTCATCGTCACGCCGGAGGTCGATCCGAGCGGCTTGCGGAGCGTGATTCTCTTTATTCCCAGCGAGGGGGGAGGCGGACGATGAACTGGATCGCCTTCGCCATCGCGGCATGGGTCGCCTGCGGGCTGGAGTACGGCCTGAAGGACGCCTTCCGGCTCGGGCAAACCCCGGTCGCGCCGTCCTTCCTGCTGATCCTCGGGGTGTTCGTGTGCCTGTGGGCCTCGCCGCAGGCGCTGATGGCTGCGTGTCTGGTGGTCGGCCTGCTGCTGGATTTCCTGTACCTGCAACAGGTCCAGGGCACGGAGCGGTGGCTGACGGTGCCGGGGCCGCACGCGCTGGGGCTGCTGCTCGGGGGCTACGCCGTGCTGAACATGCGCGGCCTGATGTTCCGGCGGAATGCCCTCGCGCTGGCGTTTCTCTGTCTTGTGGCGGGGGCACTCATGCACATCGTGGCGTGGGCGCTGCTGTATCTCCGGGGCGTGTGGGGCGAGCCGGTCTTCGGGGGCGTCGCGGGAGAGCTTGGATACCGCTTGGGCAGCACGGTCTACACCGCGGTCGTCGCGCTCGTGGTCGGGCTGATCCTGAGCGTGATGCGCCCGATCTTCGGGTTCCCGGCGGACACCAAACGCGGTTTCAAGATGCCCTGAGTGTCATGATGAAGCAACGAACCCCATTCGAGCAGTTTGTGTTCATCCTCGGGCTCTGTGCGCTCGGGATCCTCGGCCTCTTTGTCAGCATCGTCCTGATCTCATTCACGGTCGGTGTGTTCCTGCCCCTCTTCACCTGACCGCGAGCAGCCCCAGGCCGGGGTCGGTTCCGCTGGCCCCACGGATTTGAGGGCCACGGGGTTTCCCGCCTAGCATGCTTCGGAGTTCGCTCCCCATCTCCGAATCCACACCCGCCCGGTCTGGATTCGACCACGCAAGGAGGTCTGGCATGGGTGAAGCAGGAAAAGCGGCGATCACTTCTCCGGTCATCGATTCAGATGAGGCCCGGCGCGCCCAGGAGGCCGCCGATCGTTCGGCGAATCTCCCGCCCGACAAGATCGACATCGACTCGATGAAGATCACGCAGCACTACGAGAAGTACACGCCGGAGAACCACGAGGTCTGGGGCATCATCTTCGCCAAGCGGATGGAGCAACTGGCCGACTACGGGAGCAACATTTTTCTCGACGGCTCGAAGGTGATCAATCTCCAGCCGGACCGCGTGCCCGATCTTCGCGAGGTGAACCGTCGGCTCAACGAGTGCACCGGCTGGTCCAGCCACGGCGTCCCGGGCTATCTCCCGGCGAAATCCTTCTTCGCCTTCCTTGCGCAACGCCAGTTCCCGACCACCGTCACCGTCCGCCCCAAGACGCAGATGGACTATCTCCCCGAACCGGACATCATCCACGATGTCTTCGGTCATGTGCCGCTGCATGCGGATCCTGTCTTCGCAGACTTCCTCCAGACCTACGGCAAGGCAGCGCTCTTCACGAACAGCGAGTTCCACACCGAGCGGCTCGCCCGCCTCTTCTGGTTCACGGTCGAGTTCGGTCTCATCCACGAGGGCGGCAAGACGAAGCTGTACGGCTCCGGCCTGATCTCCTCGGAGGGCGAGGGACACCACGCGCTGGAGAGCCCGAAGGTCGAGCGACGCCCCTTCGATCTGGAGCGGGTCTGCGATACATCGTTCGAGATCGATCACTACCAGCCGATCCTGTATGTGCTCGAATCGTTCGAGCAGTTGCGCGACGCGATGGTGACCTACGCCGAGCGCGTGCTGGATGAGGTCGGTCGGCTCGACGAACTCGCGGCGATCAAGGGGTGACCGCCAGCACTTCAGGGGATGCACCCGAACCTGCGGGCATCCAGTCCATCTACGAGACCGTCCTGTACGCACCGGATGTCCGCGTGTGTCTGGCGTTCTACACCGACATCCTTCGGCTTCGGCAGGTGGCGGATTTTCTGCCGACCGCGGTCTGCCTGCGGATCGACGCCCGCTCGGTCCTGCTCATCTTCGACCCCGAAGAAGCGAGCATGCCCGGGCGCGAGGTGCCCAGCCACGGCACGCGGGAGGGCGTCGGGCATGTGGCGTTCCGCATCGAACCCGGCCAACTCGACGCGTGGCGATGCTGGTTTGTTGCGCAGAACATCGAGATCGAGCAGGAAGTCACCTGGGCTTCGGGGGCGAAGTCGATCTATGTGCGTGATCCCGGCGGGAACTCGGTGGAGCTGGTCGAGGGGGAGATCTGGGATCGGTGAGGGCGTGCTGCAACCATCGGCGCGGGGGACTACGCTGACGCCATGGGCGCACACGACCAGACCTCGATCCTCTTCGTCTGCCTCGGCAACATCTGCCGCTCGCCGCTGGCGGAAGGGCTGTTCATTCATCATGCCCGTGAACGGGGCGTGCTCGATCGCTTCAGCATCGATTCCGCGGGCACCGGCGGCTGGCATGTCGGCAATCGGGCCGATCCGCGAATGCGAGCGACCGCGCAGAGCCATGGCGTCGAGCTCGTGAGCCGTGCGCGCAAGGTGGACCCCGGTTCCGACTTCCCGATGCTGACGGGGGAGGGCGGCTTCGACTGGCTGATCGCCATGGACCGGAGCAACCGGGATGATCTTCTCGATCTGGGGGCGCCGGAGGAGCGGGTCCGGCTGCTCCGCTCGTTCGACCCCGCCCTCACGGGCAAGCCGGACCACGCGCTGGAGGTGCCGGATCCGTACTACGGCGGGGAAGACGGCTTCGAGCAGGTCTACCACATGGTCCGTGCCGCGTGCCTGGGCATGCTCGACGAATTGGCCTCGTAAACCGTCGCGGGCGAGCGATACGATCTCGCCATGACCCACAAAATCATCCTGACCGTCGGGCTCTTGGTCTGCTCGAACATCTTCATGACATGGGCGTGGTACGGCCATCTCAAGAAGGCCCACTGGGGATTCCTGACCGCGATCGCCATCTCGTGGATGATCGCCCTGCCCGAGTACATCTTTCAGGTGCCGGCCAACCGGATCGGCCACTTCTCGCAGGGCGGACCCTTCACAGCGCCGCAACTCAAGATCCTTCAGGAAGCCATCACGCTGACGGTCTTCACCGGCTTTGCGATCCTGATCCTGAAGGAGAAGATGCGCGTGAATGACATCATCGCCTTCGTGCTGATTCTGTCGGCGGTGGTCGTCTCGATGTGGGGCCGACCGGCGATCATCACGCCGGCAATCGAAGACGAGACGAAGATCGAGGCGGGAGAGTGAAACTCACATTCCCAGCAGCAATCGCTCGGGATCCTCGATGCACTCCTTGATGTGACGAAGGAATCGCACCGCGCCCTCGCCGTCGACGATCCGGTGGTCGTACGACAACGCGAGATACATCATCGGACGGACGACCACCTCGCCGGACCCCGGCTTGTCCGGGTTCTCGATGGGGCGGCGGATGATGTTGTGCATCCCGAGGATGCCGGACTGCGGCGGATTGAGGATCGGCGTGGACATCATCGAGCCGTAGACGCCGCCGTTGGAGATGGTGAAGGTTCCGCCGGACATGTCCTCGATGGTCAGCTTGCCGTCGCGCGCCTTGACGGCGAGATCGCCGATCCCCGACTCGATCCCGGCGAAGGAGAGCGACTCGGCGTTGCGCAGCACCGGCACGACGAGCCCCTTGTCGGTGCCGACGGCGACGGCGATGTCGCAGTAGTCGTGATACTCGACTTCCGGACCCTTCTCGCCGGAGACGATGTACGCATTCACCGACGGGTACTTTTTCAGAGCGCTGCACGCCGCCTTGATGAAGAACGACATGAAGCCGAGGCGCACGCCGTGGGACTTCTCGAAGTCGTCCTTGTGCTTCGATCGGAGGGCCATGACGCGGCTCATGTCGCACTCGTTGAAGGTGGTGAGCATGGCCGCGGTGTGCTGCGCCTCGACGAGGCGGACGGCAATCCGCTGGCGCAACTGACTCATCCGCTCGCGTCGGGTCTCGCGGGAGAACGCGCCGGCCCCGGAAGGTGCGGGGGCGCTCGGTGTCGTGCCCTGCGCGGGCGAACCGTTCGACTTGGCGGTCTGGAGGTAGGCGAGGACATCCTGCTCGCGGATGCGTCCGCCGGGGCCGGTACCGCTGATGCGCGAGAGATCGAGGTGCTGCTCCTCCGCGAGCTTGCGCGCGACCGGGGTCGCGTTGACATCCTTCGATGCGCTGTCGCCTTCGGACTTCGACGCGCCGGCCTCTTTCGAGGATGCCGGGGGGGAGGTCGACTCCTGCTTGGCGGGCTTGGCCTCCGCGGTTGTCGTGGCGGCGGGCGGGGATGCCGACGCGTCGGACTCCTTCTTGCCCTGCTTCGCCTTCGCCGCGCCCTCGTCCTTCTTGGCTGACTTCCCGGCGGAATCACTCTTGGGCTTGTCGGCGGATTCGTCCACACGCGCGACCACCGCGCCGACCGCGACCGTATCGCCCTCGGCGGCGTTGTGCCGCAGGATCCCCGCGGCGGAGGACGGGAGCGGCATGGTGACCTTGTCCGTTTCGAGCTCGACGATCTCCTCGTCGCGCTCGACATACTCGCCGTCGCCCTTGAGCCACGAAGCGATGACGGCTTCGCTGATCGACTCACCAAGTTGCGGAATCACGATGTCGGTTGCCATGGCTCTCGTGGGGTCGAACCCCGTCGTGGAGGAATGTTGCTGCCCTCTCCGGGCGTATCGCTTCAAGTGTACCGGCGCGGATCATTCCATGAATCACGCGGCCGTGACCGCAGCGGACTTCGGGGCGCCGACCGCCTGTGTCAGCAGATTCTCCAGTTCCTGCCTGTGCTTCTTCGCCGATCCGGTGGCGGGTGTCGCTGAGGACGGACGCCCGATGTACGGCAGATCCCAGCCGAAGGCCTCGCGGAGCGAGATCGCCATGTGGCCCCAGGCGCCCATGTTCTTCGGCTCTTCCTGCACCCACACCAACTCCGCGCCGGGGTAGGAGGTCACGACCTGCTCCAGCCGCTCGGTGTGCAGCGGGTAGAGCTGCTCGACACGGACGATGGCGGTGTCCTCCGCGCCGATCTCCCGGCGACGCTCATCCAGATCGTAATAGACCTTTCCGGAGCAGAGGATCAGCTTGCGTACCTTGCGACGAGCGTTGGCATCCTCCGCGCCGAAGTTGTGATCGTCGATGATCTCCTGGAAGAAGCCCTCGGTGAGTTCAGCCGGGGTGCTGACACACTTTGGGTGGCGCAGCAGACTCTTCGGGGTCATCACGATGAGGGGTTTGCGGAATTTGCGCAGCACCTGCCGACGCAGCATGTGGAACATCTGCGCGGGCGTGGTGGGGTATGTGACTTCGATGTTGTTCTGGCCGCAGAGCTTGAGGAATCGCTCGAGACGAGCCGAGGAATGCTCCGGCCCCTGTCCCTCGTAGCCGTGCGGGAGCAGCAGCACGAGACCGGACCAGCGCTGCCACTTCGCCTCGGCCGATGCGATGAACTGATCGATGATGACCTGCGCACCGTTCGAGAAGTCGCCGAACTGTGCCTCCCAGACCACCAGTGTTCGCGGGGAGACGAGCGAGAATCCGTACTCGAAGCCCAACACCCCGAACTCGGAGAGCGGACTGTCATAGATGCAGTAGCGTCCCTGCCGGATCTGCCCATTCTCGTTGACCGTGCCGACCTCTTTGTCCGTGCCGGGCTGGCCCATCTCTCGGACATGGTTCAGCGGGACATAGATATCCGCGGTGTTGTAGTCGCGGAGCACCGCGTGGCGGTGGCTGAAGGTGCCGCGTCGGGCATCCTGACCGGTCAGACGCACGATGATGCCCTCGATCAGCAGCGATCCGACCGCCAGCGACTCCGCCGTGCCCCAGTCCATCGGCTTGTTCTCGGCGACGGTGCTTGCCCGCTCGGCGAGCACGCGGGCGAGTTTGCGGTGCGGGGTGAAGCCCTCGGGCCATGTGCCCAACGCCTTGGCAATCTCCGCGAGATCGTCGCGATTCACTCCTGTCGGAACGGGCGTGAAGGTGTACTTGTTGTCCACGCCGACCCACATGAGGTGTCCCGGGTCGGGCGTCGGATCGACCGGCGTCTCGCGGGCACTCAGATACGCCTTGTCCAACTGCTCGTCCAGCGATGATGCGATCTCTTCGCGATCCTTCGCGGTGATGACCTCTTCGCTCTCCAGGTGCTCCGCGTAGGTCGTGAGCACCGAGGGCTTCTCCTTGATCATCTTGTACAGGAGCGGCTGCGTGAACGCCGCCTCGTCGGTCTCGTTGTGGCCGTGACGCCGGTAGCAGAGCATGTCGATGACGACATCGCGCTTGAACTTCATCCGATAGTCGAGCGCCATCGCGATGGCATGCACGCACGCCTCGGGATCTTCGCCGTTCACATGGAAGACCGGAGCTTCGATCATCTTGGCGGTGTCGGTGCAGTACCGCGAAGACCGTGCATCATCCTCACCGGTGGTGAACCCGATCAGGTTGTTGACAACGACATGGACGGTCCCGCCGACCGTGTACCCCGTAAGCTGCGACATGTTGTACAACTCGGCCACGACGCCCTGGCCGATGATCGCCGCATCGCCGTGGATAAGCAGCGGAACCACGCGCGTCCGCTCATGGTCACCCTTCAATCGTTGCTTGCCCCGACAGCGACCGAGCGCGACGGGGCCGACGCTCTCCAGATGGCTCGGATTCGAGGTCATGCCGACCCACACGCTCTTGCCGGAGGGCATGACGCGTGCGGACGAAAAACCCTTGTGATACTTCACATCGCCGCCGCCGAGCGCGCTGTCGTCGTCCCACGCATCCTCGAACTCGGTGAAGATCTGCTCGAAGGTCTTGCCGACGATGTTCGCCAGCACATTCAGCCGCCCGCGATGGGCCATCGCGAAGACGATTTCCTCGACCGGATACTCATCGGCGCAACGCTCGATGAAGCAATCGAGCATCGGAATCAAAGACTCTGCGCCTTCCAGCGAGAATCGTTTCACACCGGGGTAACGCTTCCCGCAGAACTTCTCGAACATGTCCGCGCGATGCAGTTGATACAGCACATGCGCCCGCTGCGATCGGCTGAGCTGCGGCTTGTTGCGCGAACGCTCCAGCCGCTCCTGAAGCCAATCGCGCTGCTCGCGATCGGAGATGTGCGCGAACTCCACGCCGATCGAGGAGCAGTATGTCTCGTCCAGTATCGAAATGATCTCACGCAGGGCCAGCGGTGAGTCGTCCTCGGTGAGATGATCCGGGTTGAAAGTTCGATCGAGATCCGCCTCCGACAGTCCGTGCGCCAGGGGTCGCAGGGTCTCGGGGACCGGACGCTCGCGACCGAAGGGGTCGATCTTCGCGCACAGATGGCCGACCGACCGGTACTCCTCGATCAGCCGGGTCACCGCGGACTGCGCGCGATCCTCGGCATCCCGCGCATCCTCGGAGGAGAGCGCCGCGCCGAGGCGTCCCCCCATCCCGGGGGTTGCCCCGTTCATCGCGGCTTCGAATCCGTGGAAGAAAGCTCGAAGATCCGCCGGCAAGGATGAAGGATCGCTCTGGTACCTCTGGTACTGCGACTCAAGGTATTGGGCGTTCCATCCGTTGACGGAGTGCTGCGAGGGCTTGGGTGTGTTGCTCATGGCGATGGACATCCGCCGCTGGAAGCCGAACTGCCGCCCTCGCCCCCATGGCTGGCGAGCGGAGCTCGGCGTAGACCGGGAACTCGTGTGTAACAGGAAGTCTACGCTAGCATCGACTCCAGCCAACCAGACCCTTTGCGAAATCGGGGGACATTCCTGCTGCCACCTGCCCAGAGCAGTTTGTCCACAAACGGGCGAGCCGCACCGACGAGCCCCCTGTTAGGATGCCCAAGTGGTGCCCCCCCGGATTCCGACCGATATTGATGGCGGAACCACCACCCGCCGCGGCAGCACCCCAGCGTGGCCGGGATCCTCCAGAGACGGAGCCGAGTCAGGATGCGCTATGACCTGTGCGTAATCGGGAGCGGACCAGCCGGCCAGCGGGCCGCCGTCCAGGCCGCCAAACTCGGGCGCCAGGTCTGCATCATCGAACGGCGCGAGGTCATCGGCGGCGTCGCCATCAACACCGGCACCATCCCCTCCAAGGCCCTCCGGGAGGCCATCCTCCATTCCACCGCCTTCAAGCACCGCCTCGCCCAAGCCAGCGGCCCGATCGGGAGACGCGATGTCACCATCGAGGAGTTGACCTACTGGTGCCAGCATGTGATCAAGGGCGAGATTGATGTCGTCCGCTCCCAGCTCTCCCGCAACGGCGTGGAGGTCCGTGTCGGCACCGGCACCTTCGTCGACCCGAACGCCGTCCGCGTCCGGCACGGCAATGAGGAAACCCGCATCGAGGCCGACCACTTCCTCATCGCGACCGGTACCCGCCCGGCCCGACCCAAGGACATCCCCTTCGACCACAACCACATCGTCGATGCCGATGGCCTCCTGGGGCTCCATTCGCTCCCGCGCACCCTCACGGTCGTCGGGGGCGGGGTCATCGGAACCGAGTACGCCTCCATGCTCCAGGCCCTCGGCGTCAAAGTGACGCTCATCGAGGGCCGCAACGAACTCATGGAATTCCTCGACTCCGAGATCCGCGAGTCCCTCCAGTACCACCTCCGCCAGGCGGGCATGACCCTCCGGCTCGGAGAGAAGGTGGTCAAGGTCGCCCTGATCGACGCGCCGGATGGCGCCCGATCGGTCTCCGGGAAGCTCGTCGAAGCGACACTCGAATCTGGGAAGGTGCTCCGTTCGGACACCCTGCTCTACTGCGTCGGGCGTCAGGGCTGCACCGATGAACTGGGCCTCGACGCCATCGGACTCCAGGCCGACAACCGGGGCAGGATCACCGTCAACGAGCACTACCAGACGGAGGTCCCCCACATCTACGCCGCGGGCGATGTCATCGGGTTTCCGGCGCTCGCCTCGACGAGCATGGAGCAGGGTCGGCTCTCCGCGTGTCACATGTTCGGCGTGCCCACCCAATCAACGCCGGAACTCTTCCCCTTCGGCATCTACGCCGTGCCTGAAATCTCGATGGTCGGGTGGACCGAGGAGCAGCTCACCCGCGAAGACATTCCGTACGAGACCGGCATCGCGCACTACCGCGAGATCGCCCGCGGCCAACTGCTCGGCGATGCCATCGGCATGCTCAAGATCCTGGTTCACCAGGACTCCCGCCACATCCTCGGGGTTCACTGCATCGGCACCGGCGCGACGGAGATCATCCACATCGGGCAGGCCGTCATGTCGTTGAAAGGCACCGTGGACTACTTCGTCGAGACGGTCTTCAACTACCCGACGCTCGCCGAGTGCTACAAGGTCGCGGCATTGAATGTCGTCAACAAACTGATTCATGTCTGATTGCATCAACGCCACAATCCACGACACGGAGTGAAGCATGGGCGGCCTCGCAGTCTTTGTGAAGAAACTCGCCCTGAATCTGGGGCCAAGGGCCATCAGCGTGCTGGGACCCAACGGGTATCTTCGACTGGTCACTTCATTTGCGATTGAGCTCCCCATCATCGTCAGGCAGCGCGATCTGAAGCCGCTGGACAAACGCATGGGGCGTCGTCCGATCACCTGCCGCGTCGGGGGCCACCGCTTCATCTTCAATGCGCAGTTCTCCGATGAGCACTTTGACGACGGCACCTACACCTTCGGGGTCATGCGAGAGCTCTACATCCGAAACTGCTATCTGCGTGACGAGGCCTCGCAACTGCCGGAACGACTCGGCGCTGTTGTCGATCTCGGTGCGAACAGAGGCGTTTTCTCGATGATGATGGCGCCTCGCGCAGACAAAGTCATCGCCGTAGAAGTTCTTCCCGAGCATGTGGAAGGCATCCTGCACACCGCAAAGCTGAACGGCTTCGATCACATCTCCGTCGAGTCCGCCTTCATCGGCGCCGGCGGAAACTACGATGCCCGGAAGACCAGAACCATCACCATGAACGAACTTCTCGATCATCACTCGATAGATCGGATCTCGCTCCTCAAAATGGACATCGAGGGATCCGAGTACGAGCTCTTCCAGCACCCCGAATGGCTCGATCGGGTTGATGTTCTCTGCATGGAGATCCACCCCGAGTGGGGGCGCGTGCAGGATGTGCTCGACACGCTCACGGCCAAGGGGTTCAGGCACACGGCGCGCACGCACACATTCGCCGAAGTGACCGATCCGCAGCAGGCAGAATTCGTGTACGCCAGAAGACACTGACCCCAGCAGCCCTCAATCCGCGGGCACACACCGGCCCACCGCCCACCGACGCAAGGCGCCCACACGCTCCGCGGCGGTGACGCTCAGCGGCGGCGAACCCTCGATGCACGCCCGCAGCGAGTCGGTCGTCACCTCTCCACCCGATGCAAAGGCCTCGTGCAGGGCACTGATCACGCCCTGCTCGATCTCCGCAGCGGAAAACCCTCCGCTCGCCGAGGCCAGCACATCCAGATCGATCCCGAGCGAGACCGGATCTCGCCCGCGCTTCTGCAGATGGATCGCGAAGATCTCTCGGCGCACCTCCTCATCGGGGAGATCCACGAAGAAGATCTCATCGAAACGCCCCTTGCGCAGAAGCTCCGGCGGCAATGCATCGATGTTGTTCGCCGTCGCGACGATGAACACCGGGGCGCGGTGCTCCTGCATCCATGTCAGGAGCGCACCGAACATCCGCTGGCTCAACCCGCCATCCGTGCTCTGGCTCGCCGCCGCGGCAAACCCCTTTTCGATTTCGTCGATCCACAGCACACAAGGCGACAATGCCTCCGCCTGCTGGAGCGCATGGCGCAACCGACGCTCGGATTCGCCGATGTAACGGTCGTACAGAGTGCCCGGATCGAGGCGCAGCAAAGGCCGCTTCCACGCCGAAGCGATCGCTCTCGCGCACAGCGACTTGCCCGTGCCCTGCACACCCAGCATCAGCACGCCGCGCGGCGGATCGATGCCGAATCCCCTCGCCTCGTCCGTCAGTGCGTGCTCGCGTCGAGCAAGCCACGCCTTCAGCCGGCGCAATCCGGCAATCTCCGACAGATCCGCGGGCGTGTTGACAAACTGCAACACGCCGGAATCGGACATCATCGCTCGCTTGCGATCCAGAACGATGTCCATGTCGTCGATGCAGAATCGACCGTCCCGGAGCACCGCCTCGGTCACGACCTGCTCCACCTGCCGCCGTGTCAATCCCCGGAGGGCACGGATGAAACGATTCAGATCGCGCGTCGCGATCCTGGCATCGACCGGGGTCTCACGATTGATCCGCTGGAGGGTCCGACGCACCAGATGCTCGATCTCATCCTCCTCCGGCAACGGGATCTCGAAGGGCGTGCTCTGGGCGCTGATCGTTGCCGGCAGCGACACATCGAAATCGATCAGGACGAGATGGCCGTTCCGGGCCGCAAGCCGCTCGATCAATTCGCGGCACGCGCGCAGCGCACGCGGATCGGCCGTCAGGTGCGGCGCGAGATCCAGGCACACGCACAACTCGGCCCGCTCATCACGCGCCATCGCGTACAACCCCGCCGCGGCGTTCTCCGTCTGCGACTGCCCTACCGCGCCCTCCAGCAGCCCCTCACGTACGCCCTCAACCGCCGACCAGATCCGCAGCGACTTCCCGAGCGACATCGCCGCATCTCGAACAATATCGAGAGCGAAATGCTCTTCGAGCGTCGAAATCATGATGCAACGATGCCTCATCCGCAGAAGCTGCAGGAACCGCTCCCCGGGTGTGATCTGCTTCGGCCCGTTCACGACACTCAAGGTACCCGACTCACGCCGCCTACACACCCCGAACCCGCTAACTTCCCGCCATGACCGAGAGGACGCCACTCGACCGGGCCTACGAGTTCATCACCGAGGATGACGACCGCTCGTGCCTCGCGATTCCGGAAGAGGCGTGCAAGGAAGTCCCCCGCAACTTCTTCCTCAACACCGGCAACGGCGCACTGACCAAGCTCGCGGAGCAGATCGCCAGCCCCGGGCTCGTCCTTCCGTGGCTGCTGGCCTCGATCGGCGCCCCCACCGCAATCGCGGGATGGCTGATCCCGATCAAGGATTCGGGATCGCTGCTGCCGCAGCTCGTCGTCTCCTCGCGCATCCGCGCATTTGCCATCCGGAAGTGGTTCTGGGTCGCGGCGGGCATCACCCAGAGCGCTGCGCTCGCGCTCATGCTCCCCGCCGTCGCACTGCTCCCCCCCACCGGCGCCGGATTGGCAATCCTCGTTCTGCTCGGGATTTTCAGCATCGCCTCGGGCGTCGGCTCCATCGCCTTCAAGGAGGTCATGGCCAAGACCATCCCCAAGGGCAGACGCGGCCGACTGCTCGCCCTCCGCAGCACCATCGGCGGCATCCTCACCCTCGGGGCCGGACTCCTGCTGCGTCTGTTCGTCAAGGACGATGCGGACACCGGCGTCTACATCCTGCTCGTCGCCATCGCCTCCGCACTCTGGTTCGGCGCATCGCTGATCTTCGCCATCATGATCGAGCCCGCCGGCGCGACACAGGGCGGACGCAACGCCATCGCCGAGGCACGCCACGGCCTCCACCTGCTCCGAGCATCCCGAGGACTCCGCCGATTCCTCTACGCCCGTGCCCTGCTCCTGAGCATCCCCCTCGCGCTCCCCTTCTACGCACTGCTCGCCCGCGACCTCCCCGGAGCGACCATCAGCTCACTCGGCATCTTCATCATCGCCAACGCATTCGCACAGATCGTCGCCAGCCCCGTCTGGGGTCGCTTCGCGGACGCTTCGGCAAGACTGGTCATGGCCGCCTCCGGTCTGCTCGCAACGCTCGCTTCGTTCGGCGCGATCGCGATCACACTGCTTCCCGACGAGTGGCAGAACGCATGGACCTTCTCGCCCCTGCTCTTCCTCCTCGGCGTCGCCTACGCGGGCGCACGCCTCGGTCGCAAGACCTACATCGTCGATGCCGCGCCGGAGACCGAGCGCCCCCTGTATGTCGCGGTCGCCAACACCTCCATCGGCCTGCTCATCTTCGTTGCCGGGCTCTTCGGGCTGCTCGCGGAATTCGCGGGGGTTCGCATCACCATCGGCGCGCTCGCGGCGTGCAGTCTGCTGGGTGTCATCGCTTCGCTCGCCATGCCCGAGGCGGACAATTTTGAGTGAGCCCCGGCCCCCTCACGACCGCCCGAACTGACGCTCCAACTCGCGGATCGTCAGCCGGATCGCCGTGGGTCTGCCGTGCGGACAGTTGCTCGACCGCTCGACCCGCTCGCGCATCGCGAGCAGTTCGTCCAGTTCCTGTTCGCTGAGCCGATCGCCCGCCTTGATCGCCGCCTTGCACGACATCATGTCCACGATCTCGTGCAGCAACTCCTCGCGGGCCGAATCGCTCCCGCCCTCCATCGTCCGGTCCCAGCCGTCCGCCTCCGCGCGCTCCAGCAACTCGCCGACGAACGCCCCCGGCTCCACCTTCTTGTCGAACAGAAAAGTCGGGAAGGCATGCACGCTCACCGAGTGCGGCCCCGCCGGCGTCGCGTCGATCCCCAACCGCTCCAGCAACCCCGACAGCGGCTCCAGCAGTTCGATCCGGGCGCTCGACGCCTCGAAGATCTCCGGCACGAGCAGCCGCTGGCTCTCCAGCGCCCCCGCCGCGAGCCGATCGCTGATCTTCTCGTACATCACGCGCTCGTGCAGCGCGTGCTGATCGATGATCACCATCCCCTGATCATCCTGCGTCACCAGAAACGAGTTGTGCACCTGCAGGATCCGCCCCCCCGGACGCATCTCCACCAAGCCGTGCTGCCCCGCCATGTCCGGCGTCCGCGCCCGCGCGCCCTCGGGAGCATCCGGCGCACTCGCCGCGATCCGTCGCCGCTCGTCCTCAAGCCGCGCGTTCTCGCGCTCGATCTGGGCCCGCTCTTCCTCCAGCGTGCGCTTGATGCCCTCGTAATCGAAGTTCTTTGTTCCCGCATCCGGCACGAGCCGCTCGAAGTACTCCGCGAAACGCTCCCCGACCGCGCTCTTCCCGGTTGCCGCCGCTCCACCATTCACCACCGGCTCGAAGCGAAACCGCTGCGCGTCCTCACGCGCTGTCAGATCGGTGCTCCGCAGCGCCTCGCGCACCGCCATGTACACCGCCTTGTGCACCATCCCCGAATCCCGGAAGCGCACCTCCGCCTTCGCCGGATGCACATTCACATCCACCGCCCCCGGATCCATCTCCAGCATCAGCAGCGCTGCCGGCTGTCGCCCCGGCTCGATCAGCCCCCGATACGCCTCACGCAGCGCGTGCTGCACCGTCCGATCCCGGATCGGACGCCCATTCAGAAAAAGATGCTGCCACCGCGCTGTCGGTCGCGCCAGCACCGGCAGCCCCGCCAAGCCCCACAACGCGATCCCGCGCGCATCATCGAACCGATCCGCGTGCACCTCCACATACTGCGTCTCCATCTCCCGCCCGAGGATCGCGAACGCCCGCTCCCGCACCGCCTGCCCCGATGGCACATCCAGCACCACCCGCCCGTCGCACCGCACCACAAACCCGATCGCCGGATGACTGAGCGCCAGCGCCCGCACCAGATCGACGCAGTGCCCCTGCTCCGTCGTCGGCGTCTTGAGAAACTTCCGGCGCGCCGGCGTGTTGAAAAACAGATTCCGCACCGTCACCACCGTCCCCACCGGCCCCGCATCCGGACGCACCGCGCTCGCACTCCCGCCCTCCACCTCGATCACGCTCGCGCCATCCTCGCCCCGCGCCCGCGACCGGATGCTCAGCCGCGACACCGAGGCGATCGACGCCAGCGCCTCGCCCCGGAACCCCATCGTCGCGATCCGGTCCAGGTCCTCCGTCGAGCGGATCTTGCTCGTCGCGTGCGGATGCACCGCCAGCCCCAACTGCCCCGGCGCGATCCCCGCCCCGTCATCCGCCACCCGCACCAGCTCGATGCCCCCCTTCTCCAGCTCCACCGTGATCCGCCCCGCACCGGCATCGATCGCGTTGTCCAGCAGCTCTTTCACCACCGAGGCCGGACGCTCCACCACCTCTCCCGCGGCGATCTGATCCACCACCAGAGCCGGGAGCACACGGATTTCGGATTGAATCGGGCTGGCCTGAGTCATGATTTCGTGTCAGTCTATGATCAGACGCATGCAGCAAGCACGACAAGTCATCCTGCACCAAGGTGAAGACGGCTTCTGGATCGTCGAGGTTCCCTCGCTCCCCGGCTGCCTCTCTCAGGGCACATCCCGCGAGGAAGCACTCGCCAACATCCGCGAGGCCATCGAACTCTGGATCGAGACGGCCAAGGCCGAGGGCTGGCCCGTCCCCGAAGACCCCATGACCGCCGAGGTCGTGGATGTGTCGACCGCCGCCTGAACCCCCGCCCCCGAATGTGAATAACCTGTCGCCTGCGCGCGGCGTGTGTCCATAACTCTGTGTGGACGATCTGTCGTTTTGTTACGGCCCACGAGATGGTGGGTACGCTCGTCGCATGGCACAACTTCCTGTCATCAGTGGGAAACAAACCGTCGCCGCCTTGGAACGCGCCGGGTACAGCGTTCGCAAGCAACGGGGCAGCCATGTCTCACTGGTCAACCCCGGCCCGCCCCGTCGCCTGATCGTCGTCCCGCTCCACAAGGAACTCGCGCCCGGCACCCTCCGCGCGATCATCCGTCAGGCCGATCTCACCGTCGAGCAGTTCTGCGAGCTTCTCGACCGCTGAATCCGCCCACACCCCCATCCACCGGCAATCTCCCCGCGAAGCCCTACCATCGCCCCACACGCACCCCGCCGGAACTCCAGCGATGTCCCACCACGCCCCCCTCCCCTCACTCCAGCACCGCTACGACGACCTCCCAGAACTCTCCGAAGCCGTCCTCCACAACCGGCGCGAGCGCACCTTCCTCATCTTCTCCGGCATCTTCCTCGGCACGCTGGCGATGCTGAACATCCTGGGCATCACCCGCTTCATCAAGCTCTTCGAGATCACCGACGACACCGGCGAAACCGCCACCCTCTGGGGCTTCAAGCTCGTCTTCGCCATCGCCGTCGGCGTCCTCCCCTACCCCATCACCTTCCTCTGCACCGACTTCATCTGCGAGTTGTACGGGCGCAAACGCGCCAACCAGGTCGTCTGGACCGGCTTCCTCCTCAACATCTGGGTCGTCACCATCCTCTGGATCGGCGGCGTCCTCCCCGGCTTCGAAGCCATCAACCCCGATACCGGGGCCATCGCAGTCGATGAGGCCGGACGGCTCCCCGTCTTCTTCGAGGTCCGCACCCTCGCCTTCGGAGCCGTCGCGGCCTCCATGATCGCCTACCTCGTCGCGCAACTCGTCGATGTCCATGTCTTCCACTTCTGGAAGAAACTCACACGCGGCCGACACCTCTGGCTCCGCAACAACGGCTCCACCCTCGTCTCACAACTCGTCGACACCACCGCCGTCATTCTCATCACCCACTTCTACGCCCGCGCCCTCCCCATCGCCGACGACCACGCCCTCTGGCCCCAACTGCTGCTCTTCATCGCCACCGGCTACCTCTTCAAGATGCTCTGCGCGCTCGTCGACACCATCCCCTTCTACCTCGGCGCCTTCCGCCTGGCCCGCTATCTCCGCCTCCCGCCGCCCAGCGCCGTGCCGCATCCAGGCGGACCCGCCGCAGTCGAGGCCGGAGTCGGGTAACGCGCGATATCCTCAGGGCATGCCCACCATCTTCTCCAAGATCATCGCCGGCGAGATCCCCTGCCACCGCATCTACGAGGACGACCTCGTCCTCGCCTTCCTCGACATCGGCCCCCTCTCCAAGGGCCACACCCTCGTCATCCCCAAGGAGGCCAAGGCGACCCTCGCCGAACTCTCCGATGAGTCCGCCGCCGCGATCGGGCGGATCCTCCCGCGCCTCTGCCGTGCCATCGTCAAGGCCACCGGGTGCACCGACTACAACATCCTCCAGAACAACGGCCCCGCCGCCCATCAGGCCGTCTTCCATGTCCACTTCCACATCATCCCCCGCTTCCCCGAGGCCCCGACCGGCCAGCAGGGGCTCGGCATCGAGTGGGAGTCCGGAAAACTCCCTCAGGAACAAGCCGAGGCGCTCTCCGAGGCCATCCGCGCCGCCCTCTGACGCCCTCCCGCTCACCCCGGCTTCCTCGCACGCCGACCCACCTACCATTCACCCGTGGCAATGATCCCCTCCAACCCCGTGCCCAGCACCCCTCCACGCACTCCCGCGACGCCCGTCTATCACATCCATCAGCACCTCGACCTCCGCCTCGCGCCGTTCCAGGAACCCACCATCGTCGGCGCCTCGTTCCTCGACACCCGCGTCGCGCGCGCCTTCCGTCGCCCCGCGGCGGTCATCCTCGCGCTCCCGGGCGCCGGACGCGCCTGGCTCGGTGCCATCCTCGCCCACGCCTTCGCCGACCTGCTCCCCAACAAGACCGCCGACTTCCCCGCCAAGCCCCTCGACATCGACTCTTGGACCACCATCGACCCGCGCCTCCCCCGCATCGTCGCGACCAACGGCAAGGTCAACCCCTGGAAGTCCACCCCGGAGCAGATGCCCCGCGCCTTCCCGTGGCTCGCCAAAGTCCCCGTCATCGTCCTCACCCGCGACCCGCGCGACATCGCAACGACCATCATCGCCCGCCGATACGCCCTCCGCCCCGCCTCCGAGGGTGCATCCTCATCACACGAACTCGAATCGCTCATCGACACCGAGCATGCCGGGCTCGCGACCCTCGCCGCGACACAGCACCACTGGATCGCCGCGACACATACCTTCGGCAGCTCGCACATCGTCACCTACGAACACCTCCACGCCGATCCGCATCTCGAAATCGGGCGACTGCTCAATTTCCTCCACATGGAAGCGACCGCCCAGCGCGTCGCCGGCATCGCCCACGCTTCCCGCTTCGAAGCCCTTCGCGATGCCGAAAACCAGGGCCGACTCGGCCTCCGCCTCCCCACCGATCCCAACAAGCGCCTCCTCCGACGCGGCATCACCGGCGGCTTCCGCGACTACCTCTCCAGCAGCGCACTCGCTCAAGCCCAGCGCGTCATCGCGCGCCACGCCCCCGAATACGCCTGATTCTCACTCGCCGAGTTCGGGTATCCCTTCAACCAACGGCACGAAAGACACAGCGCCCAACTCCTCGCGCTTGTACTGATCCCCAGCCACCCTTCGCACCCGCACCAACCGCTGGCGCTTCTCATCAACGACCACCGGCACGATCAACCGCCCCCCCACCGCCAACTGCCCGAGCAGCGCAGCGGGCACACCATCCCCCGCCGCGGCACTGACCAGAATCGCATCGTACGGCGCCCCCTCCGCCCATCCCGTCGTTCCGTCCCCGTGCACGATCCGCGCGGTGTCGTACCCGAGCGATGCCAGGCGCGCCGATGCCTCCCGCGCGAGATCCCCATGCCGCTCGATCCCCACCACCGAGCGGACCAGCCGACTCATCACAGCGGTCGCGTAACCCGACCCCGAGCCCACCTCCAGCACGCGATCACTCGGCTTCAACTCCAGCAACTCCAGCATGAGCGCCACGATGTACGGCTGCGAGATCGTCTGCCCATGCCCGATCGGCAGCGGCCCATCCATGCACACCCGCTCATGCTCATGCTCAGGCACGAACACTTCACGCGGCACCGTCCGCATCGCCTCGAGCACCCGCTCGTCCAGCACACCCCGCGCGGCGATCTGCCGACGCACCATCTCCACACGCTCCCCCGACCACGCTCTCCGCTCATCATCCGTCACGAGGCCACCGCCTCTCAGTCCGTCGCCCGCCCACGGGCCCGATTTGGGCATCCTGTAAGGTCAATTCTACGCGTCTGAGACCTCTCCCCTTTGCTCACAGGCCCCGCTGGGGTACTGTTCCCCCATGCGTCAGGTCTTCGTGCATCAGGATGAAGATGGTGTCTGGATCGCAGAGGTACCCTCCCTGCCCGGCTGTCACTCCGCAGGTGATACCCGCGAAGAGGCCCTCGATAATGTCCGCGACGCCATCATCACGATGGAGCATTTTCTTCGTAGCCGTGACGAACCTATTCCTGCAGATCCCGGAACAGCATCACTCGAAACCGTGCAGTAACGGGAATCAATCCTGCGGCGTCTACTGGGTGTAACCCAGGAGAATGAGCCCCATGACGCACCATTTGCGAAATATCGCTCGCCGCAAAGCCATCAAAGCATTCCGAGAACTTGGCTTCGAGATCGATGAATCCCGCGGGAAAGGGAGTCACGCGGTCATCTATCACCACGACGATTCATCCCGCCGCACCACGCTCCCCCAGCGCGATCCGATCGCACAGGGAACACTCCGAAACATGCTGCGTGACCTCAGAATCACCCCGGAAGATTTCTCCGAGGCACTCTGACTACCCCAGCATCGCCAGACACCGCTCCACCACGCCATCCACCGCAACAACCTCACCCTTCCCCGCATCCGTCCTGACCTTGAATTCTACGCCGCCCTGAGCCAGCGCCTTCTCGCCGATCACGATCCGCAGGGGAACGCCGATCAAATCCGCATCCTTGAACTTCACGCCCGGCCGCTCATCGCGGTCATCCACCAGCACATCGCACCCCGCCCGTGCGAGCCGTCCCGAGAGATCGCACGCCACCCGCATCACATCAGATGCCGCATCATTCGTCATCGGCACCAGAATGACATGGTACGGAGCGATCGGCGCGGGCCAGACGATCCCGTTCTCATCGTGGATCATCTCGACGCACGCCGCCATCGTCCGCGACACGCCGATGCCGTAGCACCCCATGATCACCGGGCGGCGTTCCTGCTTCTCATCGAGAATCTCGAAGCCCATCGCCTCGGAGTACTTCGTCCCCAGCTTGAAGATGTGCCCGACCTCGATGCCCCGCTTCGCCTCGAGCGCGACGCCCTCCGCACGCGGCGATGGATCGCCCTCCACCGCGTTGCGAATGTCCGCGACCATCAGAAACTTATCGCCGGCGCGCTCCGCCTCCACCGGATCCTTCCCCAGATCGCGCACCCAGTTGAAGTGCTTCACATGGTGGTCGACCTTGTCCGCGCCGGTCACCCAGAACATCGGCTTCCCGCTCGCAGTATCCACGCCCTGCGCGGCATCCGGATCCACCAGCAGCAGCACACCCTTCTTCCCCACCGCCGCCCGAGGGCTCACGAACCCGATCGCAAATCCCTTGGCCTTTGCCTCCTCCGCATCCGCGAGCACGACCGGGCACCCCGCCGCATCCCGCACCTTCCCCTCGTTGACATCGTGATCCCCGCGCACCACCGCAAGCACCCACTCCTCGCCGAACTTCTCCAGATCCGCCGCGGTGCTCTGCACCTTGAACACCACCGTCTTGAGCATGTTCCGCGGCTTCACCTTCATCAGCTTGCTGACATCCTCGATCCCCGGACACCCCGGCGTGTGCACCTCTTCCAGCTCGCCGCTCGGATCTCCCGCAAAGTCATGCTTCCGGGGGCCGGTCTCGCACTTCTCGACATTCGCCGCGTACCCCGTCTTCGGACACACCATGATCGTGTCCTCGCCCGTCGCACAATTCACCATGAACTCGTGCGAAGCGCTCCCGCCGATCGGCCCGGACTCCGCCTCGACGCGCGTGAAGTCCAGACCGCACCGCTCGAAGATCCGCTGATACGCACGATCCATCGCGTCGTACTGCTCGTTCAGCCCGCCCGGCCCCTCGACGCTCATCGCGAACGAGTACGCATCCTTCATCAGAAACTCGCGGCAGCGCAACAGCCCCGCGCGCGGGCGGAACTCGTCCCGGTACTTCGTCTGGATCTGATACAGATTCAACGGCAGATGCTTGTACGAGCTGATCGTCCCCCGCATCAGGTCCGTGATCACTTCCTCGTGCGTCGGGCCGAGATAGGAATCGCGCCCGTGCCGATCCTCGAACCGGAACAGCAAGTCGCCGTACGCCTCGGCACGCCCCGTCTCCTTCAGCAACTCCGTCGGCAGGAGCGCGGGCATCAGAAACTCCGAACCCCCCGCAGCATCCATCTCCTCGCGCACGATGTTGCTGATCTTCGTCAGCACCCGCCAGCCCAACGGCAGATACTCGTAGATGCCCGCGCCGACCCGCCGGATGAACCCGCCCCGCGACAGCAGCTTGTGCGACGGCGCCTCCGCATCCGATGGCGCATCCTTCGCCGTCGGAATCAGCGTCCGTGACCACGAGTGGATCACGCCGCGCCGCTCCGTGCCCACGATGCTCCCCGACCCATCACGCTTCGTTTCCGTCTGGCTCGACTGATTCATGCCGCCAGTGTAGCCCAGCCCAAAAAGGGAGCGAGGCCGGACACACAGGGCGCCCGACCTCGCTCAAGGGTTGGTGGATGACCAAAAGCTTGCTTTTAGTGACGACGCCGACGAAGCGTGAGCAGACCCGCACACGCCGCAAGGGCTCCCGCCCCCGGCGTCGGAATCACGAACGAGACCGTCAGGGCGTAGAACCCCGACTGCGAATGCTGGCCCGCAAACTGCATGTCAGGATTACCGGACACCGCGATGTAGTACGAACCCGCGGGCAATGCCGGCAGACGCACCGCCGAGCCGAACGAGTCTGTTCCGTCATTATTGATGCCCAGGAGATTCAGATCCGCATCGAAAACGCCCAACACCGTGTCCGGATCGTTGTTCGGATTGGTCAGCGGGAAGGTGATTGTCGTCAGAAAGCCCGGAATGTCCGTGTCGACATCGATCCGGAACCAATCAACATCGCTCGGAAAGAGCGATGCCACAATCACGCGAGCATCGCCGTCGCCGAACACGCCGAGGTAATCGGCACCCGCCGGGGTGTTGTTGTTCGGCTCGGTGTCGATGAACGCACCGTGTGCCGCACCGCCGGCGCAAAGCACCAGCGCGGCCGCGCCGCAAAGCATGGGACGCATTGTCTTCTCTCCTGTTGTCTGACTCCGGGCAGGTGGCGCCTGCCGGATCCCCAATCTGCAATGACGCCGATACACACAAACGTCACGACAACATTACCCCCGGATTCGGGTGGTCGCAAGCGATGACCAGTGAAAACACGGGCCCTGCGCGGTTCTCGGACCACGATCACTCGCCCAGCCCCGAAACCGCCCCCAGTTTCAACTCGACTCAACCTCCGCCCAGCCCGAATGCATCGTGGATCGCCCGCAGAGCCCGCTCCCCGTCCGCCTTCTCCACGATCGTGCAGACCTTGATCTCGCTGGTGGTGATGTTCGCGATGTTGATCCCTGCATCGGCGAGCGCCCGGAACATCACCGCCGCCACCGCCGCGTGGGATCGGATCCCGACGCCCACCGCGCTGACCTTCGAGAATCCGACATCAATCGTCGACTTCCCGCCCCCCACCGCCTCCAGCACCTTGTCCATCACCGGCGGCAGGTCCGCCAGGTCCGAATGCTCCACCGTGAAGCTCACCGTCACCGCCGACCCGCCCTCACCATTCGGAACCACCGTCTGGATGATGTCGTCGACCAGGATCTGGTGGTCCGCGAGCATGGCGAAGATCGCCGCCGCGACGCCCGGCTTGTTGGGCAGTCCGGTCAGCGTCACGCGTCCGAGATCCGCCTTGATCGCCACACCCGCAACCTCGATCTTCTCCATGCCCTCGATCCTCTCGCTGATGAGCGTCCCCGGCCCCTCCTGCTGACTGTGCAAGACCAGAATCGGCACGCCGTAGCGTGCGCCGAACTGCACGGCACGCGGATGCATCACCTTCGCACCCAGCGCTGCCATCTCCAGCATCGCCTCGTATGAAATCCAGTCGATCCGGCGTGCGTTCGGAACGATCCGCGGGTCCGCCGTGTACACGCCATCGACATCCGTATAAATCTCACACGCCTCGGCACCAAGCGCTGCCGCCAATGCAACCGCCGTCGTGTCGCTCCCGCCGCGTCCGAGCGTCGTGATCTCGCCCTCAGGCGTCACACCCTGAAACCCGGCGACCACCACCACGCGCCCGGCGTCCAACTGCTTCCGGATCGCCCCGGCATCGATCGACTCGATCCGCGCCCGTGTGTGCGAGGCGTCCGTCGTCATGCCGATCTGCCGCCCCGTGAACGAGATCGCCGGCTGCCCCTGCGCCTCCAGCACGATGCTCATCGCGGCGATCGACACCTGCTCGCCCGTCGACAACAGCATGTCCACCTCGCGCCGAGGCGGACCCGACCCCGGCTTCACCCGGACCTCGCCGCCCTCCCCGCGCTCGAACGCCATCGTCCCCGGACCCGACCACGCCTCCTCCGCCAGCTCCACCAGCCGATCCGTCGCCTTCCCCATCGCGGACACCACCACCACCACCCGATGCCCCGCATCCACCGCCCGCATCACCCAACGGCTGCAACGGCGCATCCGCTCGACATCCGCGACGCTCGACCCACCGAACTTCTGGACCACGATCCCCACGCCCGATCCCTCCCACTCAGGTCAACGCCGTCGCCTTGTCCTTCGCGGATCGCGACGCCTTCTTCCGGTCGCTCTCGTTCAACATTCGCTTCCGCATACGGATGCTCTTCGGCGTGATCTCCACGAGTTCATCATCCTCGATGTACTCCAGACACTGCTCCATCGACATTTCACGCGCCGACTTGAGACGAACAAACGCCTCCTTGTTCGCCTCGCGCATGTTCGTCAACGCCTTCATCCGCACCACATTCACCGTCAGATCCGTCTCCCGATTGTGCTCCCCGACGATCTGCCCCGCGTACACCTTGTCCTGCGGCTTGACGAACATGATCCCGCGATCCCCGAGTCCCTCGATCGCAAACGAGGTCGCCGCGCCGCCCTCCGTCGCGATCAGGACGCCCTGCTGACGACCGATCACCTCGCCCGTCATCGGCGCGAACCGCTCGAAGGCGTGGTGCATGATCGCCTCGCCCTGCGTCGCCGTGAGGATCCGGCTCCGGAGGCCGATCAGCCCGCGCGCCGGGATCTCGAACTCCAGATGCGTCATCGTCTCCCCGCGCGGCTCCATCGTCTGCATCTCGCCGCGGCGTGCCCCCACCAGCTCCATCACCGACCCCATCGACTGCGTCGGCACATCCACCACGAGAATCTCGATCGGCTCGTGCTTCACGCCGTCGATCTCCTTGATCACCACCTGCGGCTTGCCGACCGCCAGCTCGAAGCCCTCGCGACGCATGTTCTCGAGCAGGATCCCGAGGTGCAGCAGCCCGCGCCCGGAGACCACGAACTCATCGCCCGCCCCCGTCGGGGCCACCCGCAACGCGACATTGTGCTCGCACTCGCGCATCAAACGATCGCGGATCTGGCGGCTCGTCACATATTCGCCCTCCTGCCCCGCGAACGGCGAGTCGTTCACCCGGAACACCATCGTCAGCGTCGGCTCGTCCACGCGCACAGGCGCGAGCGCCACCGGCTTGTCCACATCCGCGATCGTGTCGCCGATGTCGATGCCCTCGACGCCGATGACCGCGCACAGATCACCCGCGCGGACTTCCTTCGCCTCCTCGCGCCCCAGACCCGAGAAGGTCATCAGCTTGCCGATCTTCACCTTCTTCTGACCGCCGTCGCGGTGCATCAGAATCGCCTGCTGGCCCGTCCGCAGCGTCCCCTCGAACACGCGCCCGATGCCGATCCGGCCCACATACTCGCTGTAGTCCAGCGTCGTCACCAGCATCTGCAACGGCGCAGCCGGATCCCCGCTCGCCGGCGGCACATGATTGACGATCGCCTCGAACACATCCCGCAGATCGTCCTTCTTCACCGCAAGATCATTCGTCGCCCACCCGTCCCGGCCCGATGCGTACACCACCGGAAAGTCCAGCGCGTGATCGTCCGCGCCAAGCTCCACCAGCAGATCGAACACCTCGTTCACGACCTCCTGCGGCCGACCGTCCGGACGATCGCACTTGTTCACGATCAACACCGGCTTCAAACCCGACTCGATCGCCTTCGCAAGCACGAACCGCGTCTGCGGCATCGGACCGTCGAACGCATCCACCAGCAACAGGCAACCGTCCGTCATCCGGAGCACACGCTCCACCTCGCCGCCGAAGTCGGCGTGCCCCGGCGTATCCACGATGTTGATGCCGATGTCCGTCGCCTTCCCGTCCGGGCTGAACTCCGCCGGACGGTGATAGGTCACAGCGCAGTTCTTCGACAGGATCGTGATCCCCCGCTCCCGCTCCAGCGGGTTGCTGTCCATGATCAGGCCGTGCTGACCACCCGCGAGCTTGTCCAGCTCGCCCGTGCGGAACATCCCCGACTGCTTGAGCAACTGATCAACGAGCGTTGTCTTACCGTGGTCGACATGCGCGATGATCGCCACATTCCGAAGGTGATCGGTCATCTGAGTATTTCAATCTGGATCAAAGGCGATTCCACGGCACACCCGCCATGGCAGCCACCATCGTAGGCACACAACGCGTGCCTAGTGCCTAGTGCCTAGTGCCTAGTGCCGGTATCTTCCCCCCATGCTCCTCCCGCCCAAGCGAGCGACACCTCCCAAACCCAAAGCGCTCTCCCTGTGGGAAGAGCCGAACCCCACCGAGCCACAGACCGTCGAGCTCGTCGTCCTCGCCTCCTCATCCGCGGGCAACTGCTCGCTCCTCCTCCGAGGCGAGGGAAGATGCCGTCGCATCACCCTCCTCGACGCCGGGCTCTCGCCACTCCGCGTCCGGCGCTACCTCGCCACCCTCGGACTCGGACTCGAACGCATCGACGATGTCCTCCTCACCCACCTCGACCAGGACCACTGCCACCCCGGCTGGGTGAAGCAACTCCCGCCGCACGCCAAGCTCCGCATCTTCGAGCGACACCGCGGGCGCGCCTCCCGCGCCGGACTCCTCAAACGACGCACCGACATCTTCTCGGACGAACCCTTCCACATCTCCGGCAACCTCCACATCACACCCATCCACCTCTCCCACGACTCCCTCGGCGTCGTCGCCTTCCGCATCGACCTCCCCACACCCGTACCCGACACCGCCCCCACCTCCCTCGGCTACGCCACCGACCTCGGCCGCCCGACCGAGCAGCTCGTCACCACCCTCGCCCGCGTCGATGTCCTCGCCATCGAGAGCAACTACTGCCCCCACCTCCAAGCCGCCAGCGACCGACCCGAATTCGTCAAGCGACGCATCACCGACGGCGGCGGGCACCTCTCCAACGAGCAATGCGCTGAGGCCGTCCGCGCCATCGCACCCCAACGCGAGGTCGTCCTCCTCCACCTCTCCCGACAGTGCAACACCCCCGATCGTGCCGCCGCCCACCACCACAACCAGCCCTACCGCCTCACCATCGCCCACCATCAGGATCCCACCAGCCCCATCCCCATCTCTTCCGAGTCTTGTGCCGCCAGTTCAAGCGAGACGCCCCAGCGGCTCGGGTGACTGGCGCTCCTTGGTGGCACCAGTCTCCGACCGGTGCTCCTCTTCTGTCCAACGGTGGGACAGGCGTCCCGCCTGTCATCAGTCCCCCCACCCCCGCGAAATCCACACCCCATCCAAACCCTCGCCCTAATTGCGCCTCAGTCTCAATAGCCGACTACACTCCCTTCCCCTCCCGTGCCCGCACAGTCACCGGACCCCCGGAAACCCCCGGAACTCCCGGCCACCCCCGGAAACGCCCCCTTCGACGCTGAGAGCCACCCGTGACCTCCACCACACATCGCTCGCTCCAGACCAGCATCCTCGGTGCCCTCCTGCTCATCGGCGCGGCACTCCTCCACGCCTGTTCCGGCGATCCCACAGACGAGCCGGGCAGCACGACCTCCGGAACCTCCGACCCCGCGCAACTGGTGTTCCTCTTCCAACGCCAGCGCGACCCGTCGCAGACGCGCGAGAGCGCCGATGCTGCAGCGGCGTTCCTGTCCGAGCGACTCGGCATCCCCGTGCGTGCCGTGGTCCCCGGCGACTACGCCGCTTCGGTTCAGGCGCTCGTCTCCGAGCAGGCCGATGTCGCGTATGTCTCCGCGCTGCCATTTCTGCTCGCGCGACGCGATGCCGGTGCTCGCATCCTCGTCGCCGAAGTCCGCGCCGATGCCGAGGGCGAACTGCGCACCGACTACGACTCCGTCTGGGTCACGCGCGAGGACTCCGATCTCCACACCTTCGAGGATGTCGCGCAGCGGGTCGCCTCGCTCCGCGTCGCCTTCACCAGCCGGACATCGACCTCCGGTTATGTCATGGCCAACCTCCGCCTCGTCCGCGAGGGCATCCTCCGTCCGAAGCAGGATCCCAGCGGCATCTTCCGCGCGGTCGCCTACGCCGGCGGATACACACAGGCCCTCCACGAAGTCCTCGCACGGCGAGCCGACCTCTGCGCCGTCTCCTTCTACACCGTCGAAGGCCCCACCGCGGATGTCTACACAACACCCGAGGAACGCGCACAACTCCGCATCCTCGCGCGAACACCCGGCGTCCCCACGCACCTCGTCTGTGTCCGCGGCGGCATCTCCGAAGACCTCGGACAACGCATCACCGATGCACTCCTCGCACTCTCCGACGAGCGCCCCGAACTCCTCGCCAATGTCTACGGCGCGACCCAGTTCCGCACCGTCGATGAGAACAGCCATGTCAGCGCGGCCATCGAAGCCATGGAAGCACTCGGACTCCCCGTAGACGATTTCGTTCGTTGATCA
>REDD01000086.1 GCA_007693725.1 Phycisphaeraceae bacterium | reverse complement strand
CCCACCGTCACCTGCGTGATCTTCTCGACATCGCCGCGCGCGATCTTCTCGATCCCCGAGCCCAGCTCGCCGATCGGATCCGGCGGCACGATCTCCACCTTCTTCTCGCCCAGCGTCGCCTCGCCCGCGAGCACGCGCCGCTGGAACTCGATGCACTCCTGCGTCAGCCGATCGAGGATCTCCGTCTCGGGCACATTGGCGACGCGCTCGCCCTGCACATAAATGATGCCGCGCCGATCGCCCGCGAAGACCGCGACATCCGCGCCCTCCGCCTCGCCCGGTCCGTTGACGATGCACCCCATCACCGCGACCTTCATCGGGATCGTCACATCCGTGGCCAGTGCGCGCCGGACATCCTGCACGAGCGTGAAGAGGTCCACCTGAATGCGGCCGCAGGTCGGGCAGGCGATCAGGTCCACGCCCTTGCGCTCGCGCAGCCCGAGCGAGTACATCAGCTCCAGCCCGTCCTCGACCTCAAAGATGGGGTCGTTCGCGTACGAGATGCGGACCGTGTCGCCGATGCCCTGCGCGAGCAGCCCGGAGAGCGCCGCGATCGAGCGGATCGCCCCCGTCTCGCGCGGCCCGGCGTGGGTCACGCCGAGGTGCAGCGGGTGCGGGAAGCGGTTCGAGATCTCGCGGTACACATCGACGACGAACGCCGCATCCATCGACTTCGCCGAGATCGTGATGTCGTGGAAGTCCTGCTCGTAGAAGATCTCCAGATACTCTTCGAGCTTGGCGATGATGAGCGCGAGCAGGTGGCCCCGCTTGCCGCCGATCTGGTTCTTCGCGAAGAACTTGCCCAGTTCCTCCTTGCGCCGCTCCTTGTCCTTCCGCTCGATGATGGAACCCTCGTTGACGCCGACGCGGATGGGCAGCCCCTTCTCCTTGCACGCCGCGATCACCTCGTTGACCTGCTCGCGATCGGTGATGTTGCCGGGGTTCAGGCGGATCTTGTGCACGCCCGCCTCGACCGCCTCCAGCGCCCGCTTGAAGTGGAAGTGGACATCGGCCACGATCGGCACGCTGACCTGCGGCAGGATCTCGTGGAGCGCCTCGGTGTCCTTGCGTTCGGGCACGGCCACGCGGACGACCTCCGCCCCCGCCGCGGCGAGACGGTTGATCTCGGTCACGCAGGCGTCGATGTCGTAGGTGTACCCGGCGGTCATCGTCTGCACGACGACGGGCGCGGGTCCGCCCTGCTCGGGCGGGGAATCGGGGGTCGCGTCGGGGTGACGCGCGGTCGGGCGTCCGCCCCCCATGCGAACAAAGCCCACCCGCTCATCGCCAAGAACAATCTGTGTCGTCGGTCGTCTCGCCAGCATGCCCCCATCCTATCGCCCCCGAAGCCGGGACGAACGCCCTCAGCCGGCGGAATCGGGGGCGGGATCGGCCCCGTCGGGCGAGATCCCGCTCTGGGCCAGTTCCGCCTCCGAGCCGGGCGGATTGGCGTACTTCAGGCGGCGGAGGCCGAGGTAGACGAGTGTCTCGAAGGAAACGAGACCCGCCAGGATCGAAGCGATCAGCCAATACCCGCTTTGGTACCCGGCGACATCCCGCACGCTTTCGAATCCGAGCCGACCTGCAAGAGCTGAGACGCACAACAAGACGAGCACTGCGATACCCATCGCCGCCCACCCGATGACTGCATGTTCAACGGTCGCCAAGATGGATCCCCTCAGCAGCCGCCACTTGTGCACTCGACCGATGATGCGACACCCCGCCATCTCAATCCAGGCGCAGGTCGTGATGCCCAATATGGCAACCGCCGAGTAGGAGATTACAAGCAGAGTCAGCAGCCAGATGAAGCGCCATCCCCATACGCCAGCCGCAGTATGGATCACCGCAAGAGAGATACCGATCACACCCGCACTGAACAGCAGGTTCGCAATCGCCGGCGTTGAGTCATGCTCACCGAGGCGTACATGATCCCAGAAAGTTCGAGGATGCCTCACCGTCAGCCACGCCGTGCGCCACCATGATCCCACCGACTTCCGCTGCTGCCAGGGCGTCCCCTGTCGGCGCGAATGAAGAGATTCCAAGATCGGCCTGCCGCACTCCGGGCAGACATCCGCGCGCGTCAGACCCCGCAGGTGATACCCGCAGCCCTCGCACAGCAGCGCATCCGGTCCGTGACGCATGGCCCGCCAGCGTACCCGGCGCGGGGCCGCTCGATTTCCGCCGAATCTCTCCGACAATTCGGCCCGCCCGCTTCCCTCCAAGTAAGCAGACACTATCATTGACTCGGACACACCCTCCCGGAGGCCCCGTGGTTCGGTATCTGCGCATCGATTCCTCGCATCCCCTGTATCCGCAGACACTTGAGCTGCGCGAGCGGATTCTCCTCGCGCCCGTCGGCTACGACATCGCGGCGTTCGAGTCCGCCTACCCCGCCGCCAGGGATTTCCTGCACTTCATCGCGGCGATCGACCATCCGCAGGGCGAGCGGGTCGTCGGCGTGGTGTGCCTCATCCCGAACCACCCGGAAAAGGGGGTCGGGAAGCTGATGCAGATGGCCGTGGACCCCCAGCGCCAGCGCGAGGGGATCGGCAGGCGGCTGGTGATCGAGCTGGAACGCTCGGCATTCGCGGATCTGGGGCTGAAAACGCTGTTCTGCCACGCGCAGGAGACGGCGGTGAACTTCTACCTCCGCCTGGGCTGGGAGGTCGAGGGCGAGGCGTTCGATGAGGCGGGGATCCCCCATCGGAAGATGGTCATCAGCGCACCCGAGATGGGGGCGGAGGCCGCCACCGATGCGGGGGGTGGGGAGCTGGGGCTCGACCAGAAAGCACCCTACGGCGTGTAGCGGTTTGAACGGCGGCTGAGCGGTTTCGGGGGCTTTGGGGGCGGATTCAACGCCGCCTGTTTCGGGGATTGTCGTCCGATCGGGTTGCGTGAGTGGTCCCGGGCGCGGGGGGCGTGAATACTTGGTTGTCGGAGTCGGTGGGCAAGACAGGTGTGGAAATTCATGCGCGAGCCGCGGGAAATCTTTGCGTCGAAGGGACTTCGCTGCACGAAGCAGCGGGTGGAGGTGTACCGGGCGCTGGTGGGGTGCCGCTGCCACCCGACGGCGGAGCAGTTGCACACCATGGTGCAGGATGCGTTGCCGGAGGTTTCGCTGGCGACGGTTTATAATACATTAGAAATGCTGCACGAGGCCGGACTGTGCCAACGGATCACGAGCGTTCCGGGCGGAGCGCGGTACGACGCGGACATGGACGACCACATGCATGTGGTGACGGAGGATGGACGGCTGATCGATGTGCCGCACTCCCTGACGCGCGAGATCGCCGAGTCGATCCCCGCTGAGGTGCTGGCGAAGGTGGAGCGGACGACGGGGGTTCGGATCGAGGGGCTGACGGTGCAGTTTTCGGCGGCGGGTGGAACAACGAGCCGACGCGTGGCTCGGCACGACGGGGTGTGAAGTCATTGAATGGCGTGTGGTGTGTGCGCAAAGGAACGCCGCCGAAGTGACGGGCGGCGCTCAAGAGCAGTGACATGGTTTCGGCTGCCTGCTGATTGCTTCAGTTGCAGTCG
>REDD01000053.1 GCA_007693725.1 Phycisphaeraceae bacterium | reverse complement strand
GATCCCGTCGCCGTCGAAGTGGGAGGGATGCCCAGCCGCTGCTCGACCTCGGGAAGAATCTCCAAAGCGAGCGCGATGCAGCTTTCGGATTCAAAATAGACCCGGTCGGCGGCACTCGACCAAGCGCGGTTGATCTGTCGCTCCAGTGAAGCGAATCGATCCATGATCCCGGCGTATCCCGCGAGACCATACTTCCCGATCAGTGCATTCCGTGCATTCGCGAAGGATGGCACGAGCGACTGCTGCACCTGATCGAGACGGGTCACCACTGTCTCGCAACGCATCTCGTCATCCGGGAGCGTAGGGAGTTCGCTCGCAAGCCGCTCCAGAATCGCACGGATCGCGGCGATCGTTGAAATCGGGGATGCCTCGTGATCATCTCCGATGCTCGTCATCGCGGCGATTTCTCGGCGTGCGCCGAGTCGCATGCACACCGCTCCGCCGATCATCATGGCAGCGCCCAGCGCGAAGATCCACCACTCGCCCCACGCTCTCCATGCGAATTCACCGACGACGATGCGCTCGCGACCCGCTGCCCGGAGTTGATCGAGCATCTCCGGTGTGATTTCGGAATGCCGCTCAAGGACCACCTGCTCCGGAACATCCGGTGATTCCTCGGTGGTCACATAGATCGTTTCCGATCGATCCAGCGTATGACCGACGAGCGACTGGTTCGAGACCGTCAGCTTCGGCTGGTAGATCGTCAGGACCGCAGCCGAACCGACCACCACTCCGCCCCACACCAGCAATGTTCCAATCAGTCGTAGCACAACGGCCTCCTGACCTCACAGCGAGGAGCGAATCACCTCGAACATGTTGACAATCATCGCAAGGATCGGTTCGCCCACAAGGATCCCTGCCGCGAACGGCACACCCCAATCCTCGGCAAACCGTTTCCCCTTCACCGCACTCACCGCGATGTTGATCAGGCAGCCCAGCCCGTAGGTCGCGATGTAGAAGAACGGCAGGTACATGCTCAAGCCCACAAGCACGCCCAGCCCGGGGAAAGATCCCAGACCGAGCAGCCCGCCGAGCAACGCGCCAAAGGCATACAAGGCATACGGCATGTCGCCACCCTGCACGCCGGTGATCACCGCCTCGAGCGCCTGCGCCTGCGGAGCGGGTGTGTCGGTGCCCTCGCCGAGCGGAACTCCGTACTTCGACATGTTGGCCTGCACGATCAGGACGAGCGTCAGCATGCAGACGATCGGACCGAGCCACGCGAGAAAGAGTTCGGCCTTCTGCTGGCGTTTCGGTGTCGCGCCGACGAGATAACCGGTCTTGAGGTCGCCCATCATGTCCGCCGCAAGCGTGATCGCCGTACACATCGCCGCCCCGATCAGCACCGCACCGAGCACCTGCCCGGTCCCCGCGAGCAGCATCACCAGAACGACAGTCACCAGCGCGAGCCCGGAAATCGGCGACCAGTCCGTCATGCCCGTGCACTGCGCGATGATGATCCCGGTGAACCAGATCCATATCGCGCCGAAGATCGCGATCAATGCGGCTCGGACATGCGGATTCAGAGCGGACAGCAGACCCGGGCGAGCATTGTTCTCCGCGAGATACCCACTGCGCTCTTCATCGGTCCACTCGTCCAGCCACACTTCACGGGCTTCATCGCTGGCGAACAGGATCTTGTATCCGCGGTACTCCACCGGTTCGACGACCGTATCGACGAATTGCTCCGTGACCGGACAGGTTCCGCCCTTGTTCAGCGGCTCGCTGCCCACGAGGTCTGCCCCGGCAAAGAGCAGGCCGACCGCGATCGCAGCAGCCAGAAGCAGAACACCAATCCCCAGTTCATCCTTGCTCGCCCGTGTGGCCGTGGAGGCGGCGACCGAGCGCAGCGCCTCCTTGATCGCGGGCAGCGAGAACAGCAGGCCCATCAGGGCTCCGCCGACCAGCATCCCGATGCCCATCGGGCGCGTGAACATCGCCCGTCCGGTCTCCGCGGCGTCCCACGCCTGGACGGTCTCAGCGAAAAGCCCTCCGTTGAACGCCAGAGGCATCAGCACGAAGTAGGCCAGCAGCCCGCCAGCGAGCACCATCAAGCCGGCTTTGCCCGTGATGTAGCCCGCCCCCAAAGCGAACGGCGCAATCGCGAAGATCAACGGGATCTCCGCCGGGAAGCCCACGATCAGACGCCCAATGTCGATCGTGCTGTCGGTGAGCCACAGGTCGGGTCGGCCGTTCCCATTGCGATCCACCACACGAGACAGATTGCCGTCGGCATCGTACTGCGGCGGCAGACGCCACTGCAGATCGTGATACCCCCACAGCGGCTTGGTCGCCCAGCCGTAGTCGCGGTGGCGCAGGTCCGCCCAGGTCATTCCATCCAAATCCGCACTGATCTGATACAGCGCAAGCGCGAGACTGTCCGGATAGAGAGCCGTCCGCTCGGTCGGTTCGTCCCCCGGCAAGACCGTCTTCAGAGCATCTTGCGACTCATCCGAGTGCAACCGGTCATCGAGGGGGAGTATCTGCTCACGCAGTCCCTGCAACTCGTCTCGGCGCTCACTCCGGGCAGGGTCTTCCTTGCCCATTCGTTGTATCTCTGCTTCCAGCTCCCGCATCTGGTCCCGCAGTGATCTTCGTTCCTTCAGCAGGGCCCCCCGCTGAACCAATGGCTCCGGTGCGGCCTCGGCCTGAATCCACCCATCGATGTCCCGCGTCCGCTGGGCATCGTTCCGGGATACGCGCTCGTTGAAGACGAGTGTGTCCAGCCGATCGAAGCTGTCCGCATCGGTTTCTTGGGAGCGCACGAGTTCGAGAACGGTCCGCTGCTCAGAGCGCTCCATGAACCCGGAATCGATCTCCGAGCGGATCCCCGGCAGGCCGCTGGGGGCGTAGATCAGTGCGGAGATGGCCATGCCGACCAGAAGCACGACCGCCTTGGCGGGGCCTGCCCCCGGAGACTTCAGGATCGTGGCAACGCCGGTCGCACTCGGGAACCGCAGCCGCTCGATGTCGATCATCTGCTTCCGGAGAGGAATGATGAACGCCGCGCCCAGCGTCGCCCCCGCCATGCACGCCGCGGTGATCAGCCAGAAGTCCCGATCGTGCCACGAGATGGCAAACCCGAGCAGAAAGAGCACCGGGACGGTGAAGATCACACCGGAGTTGGTCGTGTTCACCGCCGAGGCGATCGTCTGAGCGATGTTCACCTCGACGATCGTCCCCTTCCGGACCAGACCGCGGAGAAACCCGAACCCGAGCACCGCAGCGATCGCACTGCCGCTGATCGTGAAGCCGATCTTCAGGCCCGAGTAGGTGATCGCGGCATTCATCACGATCCCGACGATCACAGCGAATCCGATCGCGAGGAGCGTGACCTCGCGATAGTTCCGAGCACCCGGACCAGAGTCCGCCATATCGACCTCCAGAAACATGTCGTGCGGCCAGTTCCGCACGGATTCCCTATGGTGACCGCTACGCCCCGTCCGCACAAGCAGCCGCCCGGCGGACGCCACGCGAGGTTGGCGAAGCTGCCCGCCTCACCGTTCGCGACGGCATCCGACCATCGGGAGGGCTACTC
>REDD01000287.1 GCA_007693725.1 Phycisphaeraceae bacterium | reverse complement strand
CCGCTGCTCCGTCCGCCGAGACCGAGGCATCTCCGGATGCCGAGAACGCCTGATCGGCTTTCTGCTGGGCATGTCCGCTCCGTTACGGATCGACATACTGACGATCTTCCCGGAGCTCTTTGAACCAGTTCTGTCTGTGAGTATTCCGGGACGCGCCCGCGCTGCGGGGCTTGTCGAGTGGCACACCACCGACATCCGCGCCTACACAACCGACAAACACTCGAAGGTGGACGATCGTCCTTTCGGCGGCGGCCCGGGCATGGTCATGATGTGCCAGCCCCTCTGGGACGCGGTGCAGGCGGTCGAAGCCGAATCGGATCTTCCGCCGACCCGGATTCTGCTCACCCCTCAGGGGCAACCGCTCACGCAGCAACTGGTCGAGCATTTCGCGATGCAGCCCCGGTTGCTCCTCATCGCGGGCCACTACGAGGGCATCGATGAACGGGTGGTCGAGCGGCTGGCCCCGACGGAGATCAGCATCGGGGACTATGTCCTCTCCGGGGGGGAATTGCCCGCCCTGGTGCTCATCGACGCCGTGATCCGCCTCTTGCCCGGCGCCCTCGGGGACAACGCCAGCGCCCTGGAGGATTCGTTTTCTCCCGAGCCGGCTTCCGGGCAGCGGCTTCTGGATTGCCCGCACTACACCCGGCCCCGTGAATGGGGGGGGGTAGAGGTCCCCGAGATTCTGCTCTCCGGGGATCACGCCCGGATCGCCCGCTGGCGTCACGAGCAGCGGCTGGCCAGAACCCGCGAGCGTCGTCCCGACCTCCTGCCTCCGGGGCAGTGAGCCGGACTCCGGGCCTTCCGGTTGCCGTGACAGCCGTCGTGGGGCCTGCTATAGTCCCCGCCCTCCCGGAAACGGGCAGGACCTCCCGAAAGATACCAAGGACACTCCCATGGGTACCCAGCAGATCATCGAATCCATCAACGCCGAAGTTGTTTCCCGCGAGCTCCCTCGCATGGATGTCGGTGACACGATCAATGTTCACTGCCGCATTGTCGAAGGCGACAAGGAACGCATCCAGATCTTTCAGGGCGTCCTGATCGCTCGCAAGGGGCGTGGGGCAAATGAAATGATCACGGTGCGCCGCATCGTGAACGATCAGGGTGTGGAGCGTGTTTTCCCGCTCTACTCACCCCGCATCGCGAACTACGAGGTGGTTCGTCGGGCCGATGCTCGTCGCTCCAAGCTCTACTTCCTGCGTGATCGTCAGGGCAAGTCGCGCCGCTTGCGCGACCGGCGCCGCGGCATCAAGCATGTGAAGGGTTTGCCGATCGCTCAGCGTTGAGCGCAGGCGGATTCTCGCGGTTGACAGGTAGGTCGCTCATGGTGCAGAGCCGGACGAGTGGGACTGGATGCAAGCTCGTGCTTTCCGGGCTTGTGGCATTTCTCTGCGCCGGGTGCGGGCAGAGCACCGGCTCCCGGCCGCTCGCGGACACGCAAGCGCGGCCGACCACAGCCCAGACTGCCGATGATGATCTTCTCACGGATGCAGCGCCCGACGAGGAAGAACCCGCTGTCACCGAGGCGACACCGGACAGCGAGGCACAGCCCCGCCGAGAGATCGAAACAGAACTGGCAGCCGTTTTCCCATTCATCCGTGTGAATGTCGGTGAGCGTTTGGTCGAGTTCGACGGAACGATTTCACCTTTGATGGATCCGACGGGCGAGGGGCGCAGGTTCTACATCGAGCAGATCGTCTGCACGCAGGGAACCAAGGAGCACGAATCCCTCGTGGTCACTCGCGCCCGACCCTCGCACCTGCACGCGGCCCTGCTGATGATCGGCGCCGAACGCGGGCATCCGGTCTTCTGGACCTACCCCGAGGGACAGACCGTCGTGCACGCTCCGACCGGTGATCGTGTCCGTGTCGAGGTGGAGTATGTCGATCAGGATGCCCAGACGCAGGTGATCGATCCGCTCGTCTGGGTCGTTCCCCGCGACGGCGTCACGGAATTCCCCCGCGCCGAAGGAAAGTGGCTCTTCGCCGGATCCGTCGAGCGCAACACATCCGCGGGCAGGTTGTACGAGGCGGATGCCGCGGGCACCGTCGTCGGGCTGGCTTCCTTCGGGACGGAGGTGATCGCGTGGTCACACCCGATCAGCCACGAAGAGGCCGATGGCGACCTGGCCTGGATCGCCGATCACGCAGCGATGCCGCCCGCGAACACGCCGGTCATCGTCAGGATCCGTCTCTCGGATTGACGCTCAGCGCGCCGCCCGACGGATCTCATCCATCGAGAGCATCTCGGATCCGGGAAGATAGTCGGGATTGCCGTTGCGCAGCACGGCCGCGCCGATCCGGACACGCAGCGACATTTCCTCGCCATCACGCCAGATCACGATCGGGACCTCTCGCCCGGGCTCGATGACGCTCACAATCGAGCGCAGAACATCGCTTGTCGGTGTCGGGCGCTGATCGATCGAGAGGACAATGTCGTTCGGGCGTATCCCGGCTCTCGCGGCGGGGCGTTCATCGGGAACCGAACTGATCAGGACGCCGCCGCCCTCATACCCGAGTTGCCGCATCATCCGGCCGGTCGGATCGGCGACCATCTGAACACCCAGGAACCCTCTCAGAACGGGCTCATCCGGTGTCTGAATCAGTTGCGACACTACCGATTCGATCGTTTCGAGCGGGATCGCAAAGCCGATCCCCGCGGACTGCCCCCTCGGCTGCTCATTCAACGACCGGACCAGATCATTGATGATGTTCCGCGTCTCCTCGTCACGGATGCGTGCGAGGTCGTCCTCGCTGATTCTGCGCCGAAACTCCGGGAAGTTGTTGGCGATCGCCGCGGCCATACCCACCACCTGACCCCTCGTATTCACGATGGGACCGCCGGAATTGCCGGGGTTCATCGCGGCGTCGGTCTGGATGAAGTTGGTGTAGCCCTGCTGCATGTTCACGAATGATGCCGCCTCACTCCGACCAAGCCCGGAGACGATGCCGCGGCTCATGGAAAACTTGATCCCGAACGGAGATCCGAACGCAAAGACCTGCTCACCGACATGCAGCGGCAGATTCGTCGCACGCTCCAGGGGAATGACGCCCGGCCCGGGGTCGATCTTCAGCACGGCGATGTCGGTCGCCGGATCGTTGCCGAGGAGTCTCGCGGTCCTGATGCGCCCGTCGGAGAGTTCCACGCGGACATTCGAGGAATTCCCCACCACATGCGAATTGGTGATGATGTGCCCCTGCTCATCCCAGATCCATCCGGAGCCGGAGGATTGACGAAACGAGCGCCCCCCTCCCGACGCCTCGATGTGCACAACGCCCGGCATCACCGACTGGGCGATGAGGCGATACTCGTCGTCGTTCTCCTGAAGCGCGCCCGCGGTCTGCAGCGATGCCCGCGCCAGCGAGACCTGGGCGCTGAGCTGGGAGATCTGAACTTTGCGGAGCGCCGTCGGAGCTGCGAGCAGGGCCACGCAGACGGTGAGCATGACCAGCAGTGCGGGGCCGTATCCAAAGAATCGCCTCATGGAATCTCCTTCGCACCGGACTCCCGGTCGGACTCAACACCCTGCTGCAAACTCTTTCCGAACCTCGCCGATTCCCCCATCTTCATCTGGTAACGATGCTCGGTCACATTCCGATCGGCCACATTCTTCACCCACTGCTCCGCCGCTCGCTGAATCTCCGGGCCCAGCCGGGTGACTGGGGTGGCAAAGCCGGGCTGCCAGTGCGTGAGTCCGAGAAGATCCTGTAGAACAAGAATCTGTCCGTGGCACGCCTCCCCGGCCCCGATGCCGATCACCGGCACCTTGCTCCGCCCCACGATCTGCTCCGCGACCTCGGACGGCACCGCTTCCACCAGCAGCATCACCGCGCCCGCTTCCTCCAGCGCGATCGCATCGCGGACGACCCGCTCCGCATCCTCCGCCGTCCGCCCGCGCGAGGCATATCCGCCCGTCAGCGCTGCGGTCTGCGGCTTGCACCCGACATGCCCCACAATGGGAATCCCCGCGCGTGTCATCTTCGCAACCAGCCCGGCGAATGACTCATCCGCTTCGATCTTGACCAGATCGGCCATGCCCTCTCGGAGAAATCGCCCGGCGTTCCGGATCGCCTCCGCATCATCCGCCTGATACGACAGGAACGGCATATCGCCCATCACAACCGTGTTGGGCGCGCCCCGCTTCACCCCCGCCGTCAGCGCGATGGCCACCTCCAGCGGCATGTGCACCGTGCTGTCGTAGCCGAGAATGATCTCCGCGGCGGTATCGCCGACCAGCAGCACATGCACCCCGGCGCGTTCCAGCCAGCGTGCCGTGGTCGCGTCGTAGCAGGTCAGGCAGGCGAACGGCTCACCCGCTTCCGCCATCCGCCGCAAGGTCCGAACCGTGACCTGCGGCCGAGCCGCCCGTCCACTCGCGGATTGACTCGAGGATGGTTGATTCATGCCTGAATCGTACTCCAGAAAGCGACCCTGACCCTCCCCGAACGCCCGAGGCGGGCCTGCTATTTCATCCCCGCCACAGGATGTTTGGGAAGAGCCGCAGCGTGCTTCCGAGTCACGATCCGGCGATCACCCATGCGCCGGCAGGTACGCCTCCCTCAGATAGTCCGCCAGCATCCGGTGCGTGCTGAACTTGCAGCAGATCGACCGCATGGATTCGCCCATCCGCTCAACCCATTGCACCGGGATGCCCTGCCCGTTCCGCTTGTAGAACATCGGGACGATCTCCCGCTCGAGCACGGAATACATCGCCTCCGCATCCACCTCGTCCTGCTCGGCTCTGGTCGCTCGCGCGCTCCCGTCGCCGATGGCCCAACCGTTCTTCCCGTTGTATCCCTCCGGCCACCAGCCGTCCAGAATCGAGAAGTTCAGTCCGCCGTTCAACGGCGGCTTCATCCCGCTCGTTCCCGATGCCTCCATCGGGCGCACCGGATTGTTCAGCCAGACATCGCAGCCCTGCGTCAGCATCCGTCCGATCGAGGTGTCGTAATTCTGGACGATGAAGATCCTGCCCCGGAACGGCGTCTCCCGCGTGTGCTTGGCCACGATGCGAACAAACTCGTTCCCCTCCGCATCGCGCGGATGGGCCTTGCCCGCGAAGATGAACTGCACCGGACGATCGGCGTTCCCGAGAATCCGCGCCAGGCGATCCGGATCACGGAAGATCAAGGGCGCACGCTTGTAGGTCGCGAACCGGCGGGCAAACCCGATCGTCAGCGCATCCTCGTCCAGCGTCTCGTAAAGCATGTGCGCGAGTTCCGGATCGTCCTGATGCGAGAGATACTGCTCCCGCAGGATCAGCCGGAGCTGCGCGACGAGCTTCCGACGCAGCGTCTGGCGCAGATTCCAGAGTTCCTCCGCCGGAGCGCTCGATGCCTGCGCCCACCAGTCATCCTCCGGACCGGCCCCGACCCAGCGCGGCTTGAGATGCTTGTCATAGAAAGACCGCGCCTCATCCGCGATCCATGTTTCCGGATGAATCCCGTTCGTGACATGACCGATCGGCACCTCGACCGGCTCCTTGGCGCCGAACACGCGCATCCACATGCCTCGGCTCGTTTCGCCGTGCAGCTCCGCAACTCCGTTGCAACGCTCGCTCAGCTTGAGCGCCAGCACCGTCATGCAGAAAGACTCGGTCTTGTCCGTCTCATCCTCTCGACCGAACGCCAGCAGCTCCTTGTTGCTGATCTTCAGATCATCCGCGTACCACTTGAGGTACTTGTTGAACAGCTTCGGCTCGAAGCGATCGTTGCCCGCGGGCACCGGAGTGTGCGTGGTGAACACGGATGAGCTCCGCACCTCCGCGATGGCGGCATCCAGCTTGGTGCGCGACTTCACCAGCAGACGCACACGCTCCAGCGCGGCGAACGCGGCGTGTCCCTCGTTCAGATGGTGGACCGTCGGCTCGATGCCGACCTTCTTGAGCGCGTGCAGCCCGCCGACGCCGAGCAGGATCTCCTGGCGGATCCGGTACTCGTTGTCCCCGCCGTACAGATTGTGCGTCAGCATCCGATCCTTGGGCGTGTTCTTCGCGTGATCCGTGTCCAGCAGGAACAGCGTGACGCGCCCGATCTCCACGCGCCAGATCTTCGCCGTCACCTTGCTCCTGCCGATGGGGATCGTCACCGACTTCCCCGTGTCGACCGCCGCGATCTCCGCGAAGTCCGTCTGCGGATACAGGATCCGCACCTCTCCATCCGCCGTGATCTCCTGCCGGTAGTAGCCGTAACGCCACAGAATCCCGACACCGACCAGCGGGATCCCGAGATCGCTTGCGCTCTTCAGGTGGTCCGCCGCGAGAATTCCGAGCCCGCCCGAGTACAGCGGCAGCGATTCGTGCAGCCCGTACTCCATGCAGTAGTACGCGACCTGAAGCTTCTTCTGCTTTCCGCTGACGGTCCGATCGAACCACGCCTTGCAGCCGAGATACTCGCGCAGCTCCTTCTCGACGCCCGCCAGCTCGCTCAGGAAGCGTGTGTCCTCCTGAAGCACCTGACGACGGAGCGTGTCCAGCCGATTGATGGTCTTGAGCGGGTTGTGCCCGGTGGCCCGCCAGAGCGCGGGATCGAGCGACTCGAACAGACGCTTCGCGCGCGGATTCCAGGTCCACCACAGATTCCGCGCGACGGCTTCGAGCCGTCCGAACACATCCTTCGATCCCGAATGCGTCTTGGTTGTCTGTGTCTTCCTGCTCCGCGCTGTCTTCTTCGTCGTGCGCTTCTTTGTTTTCTTCTTCAGGGCAGATTTCTTCTTTGCGACGGTCGATGCCCGCTTGGCCATTTCGGTGAACCCTCTCTCAATCCTTGGGTGGTGGGTGGTGGTTGTGTTATTTCGCCGGACCCCGAGTATAGCGGAGCGGCTATTTGATCAGCAGCAGCCGGAAGACGCCATCCTCGATGATGACATCCACGCTCTTGAATTTCTTGCCGTGCGTCTGCTCGGGGGAGGCGGTGATCCGAAAGGCGAGGGGGCCGACGGTGCTGAGCAACGCCCCAGGGGTCATCTCCGCGCCCGGCAGAACTTCGAGCAGTTGCTGAACATCCTGACGGTTCCGGCGAAGAAAACGCACCGATTCTTCGGGTTCCTTGAAGTGTTCGACATAGTTTCTTTTGAGACGATCGCTGATCACCTGCTCGTACAGGATTTCCCACTCGCCCCGCTGGATGGTCCAGTATGTGTGATACAGGACATCCGCAGGCGACCGCAGGATCAGTGTGACATTCCCGAATTCGTCGATGTGCCTCCGGGGATCCTGCTCACTCCCGGTCAGCTTGGCGTGCGGATCGCCGTACGCCTCGAGGTATCGGCTCCAGCGATTGGTCCCGACTCCGACGGATTCGCCGGAATCGGGGCGATCGGGTCGGATGCCGCCGACGGCACCCGGCATGTTCTGGAGACCGCCCCGAACCGCCACGACGCGCTCCTCCATGCAACCGGACAGCAGCACCGGCGCGACACACACCACCGCAGAAACCGTTGCGAATCGCCGCCTCATGCCTCGCACGCCGTCGCTTTCAGGTCGACTTCGCGGATCGTGACCCCCGACTGGCCGCGCGTCCACACATCGTGCGCGTTGAACCGCTCCGAGGGCTGCCCGAAATCCTGTCGCTGGTGGCAACCCCGGGACTCCTCGCGCCAGGCCGCCGCCCGCGCGATGAGCGAGCCCACCAGCAGCATGTTCTGCACCTCCCAGCCCGACGGTGCATCGAAGATCTTGTCGAGCGTGTACCGCGCCCAGAAGTCGAACATCTCCGCAACATCACGCAGCCGAGAGCCGGTGCGGACGAGCCCGACATTTCTCCACATCGCCGAGCGCAGACTCGACCGAACATCGGAAAGATCAAGTTCCCCATGATCCGAGATCGGGATATCACTGATGACCCGCAGCGGGCCGGACCGTCCGATGACGCCCCACGGGTTCGTGTTCTCGCCGGAGAGCATCTCGCTCGCCGCTTCCCCGGCGCGCTCCCCGACGACCAGTGCTTCCAGCAACGAGTTGCTCGCCAGTCGATTCGCGCCGTGCAGCCCGGTGCTCCCGACCTCTCCCACCGCGTACAGCCCGGGAACCGTCGTCCGCCCATGCAGATCGGTTTGCACCCCGCCGACCATGTAGTGCGCTGCTGGATTCACAGGGATCAGATCCTGCGATGCATCAAGATCGAACTTCGCCAGCGTCTGCGCGATGCCGGGAAAGCGAGCGGAAAAGTTCGGGATATGACGAGCATCCAGCCAGACATGTGCGAGACCCTGCGAGGAGATCACATCGGCGATGCCGTGGCTTACGATGTCGCGCGGCGCAAGCTCGCCAAGCTCATGCACCTGCTGCATGAAACGATTCCCGTTGCCGTCGAGCAGATATGCACCCTCGCCGCGCACCGCCTCCGAGATCAGCGTCCGCGAGGCGCCCGCGACATACAGCGTCGTCGGGTGAAACTGCATGAACGCCAGATCCGCCAGCGCGGCCCCCGCGCGAAAGGCCATCGCCAGACCGTCGCCCGTCGCGACCGGGGGATTCGTGGTCTCGCGCCACACGACGCCCGCGCCGCCGGATGCAAGGATGGTCGCCTTCGCCCAGATCACCTGAAGCCCGTACTGCGGGTGGTGCGTGATCGCGCCGAGGCACTGCGCTGTCCCCCCCGTCGGACCATTCGAGCCCTGCGGCGTCAGCAGATCGAGCGCAAAGCAACGATCGAACATCCGGATGTTCGGCTCGCGCTCGACGCCATCGAGCAGAACCCGCATCAGCTCGCGCCCCGTCGCATCGCCATCCGCATGCAGGATGCGGCGATGGCTGTGGCCGCCCTCCCGACCGAGCGAGATCGATCCCGAACCATTCTGGTCCGCTCTGAATCCGAGACTCAGCAGGTACTCGACGATGCCGCTCCCCGCCTCGATGATCGAGCGCACCGCACCCTCATCACACAACCCTGCCCCGGCGCTCATCGTGTCCCGGAAGTGGGCGTCGGTCGAATCCGCGGCATCCACCACCGCCGCGATCCCACCCTGAGCCCACGCCGAATTCGATTGCGGCGCATCGGCCTTGGCCAGCACGATCACATCGCCATGCTTCGACGCCGCCAACGCCGCCCGCAGGCCCGCCGACCCCGCGCCGATCACCAGCGTGTCCGTGAAGATCTGCGGCAGCAGAATCGAACGGAACGGAATCAGATATCTGCGCTGCTCGAAAATCCCGTCCATCACGCTCCATGTCTCGCGCCCGTGATCGCAACGAAATACTAGACGCCCCGGATGCAATCACTCCGACCCGATTGATTCCGCGGGTTTATTCCGGGGGCTCTCCCAGCAGCCGGCTCAGTTTCCGCCGCAGATACCACACATGATGCTCAAAGTGCCAAGTCGTCTTGTTCAGTAAGGATCGAAGGGACTGTTCGCCGGATTCAGGATGCAGCGAAATCCTCTGCCAGGCGGACTCCGGCAGAGATTCCAGCCACTCCCCCGTCCACACACGCAGCGTGTGGATCGTCGCGACAAACCCCGCGAGCGGACGCTCGGCGCCCGTGTACAGCCCCGCATCGAGAAACGCGTTCTCGTCCCACAGCGCGAACACCGGCTGATCCTCCGCCACCGTCCGACGCATCCGATGCACCTGCACCAGTTCCGCATCCGCCAGATGCCCCACCAGAGCGCGGCAGGACCACCGGCCCACCCCGGCCTCCGGACGGAAATAAGCATCCGCCTGCTCGTCATCGAGATCGAGGAGGCGACGCTCCAGCAGGGTTGTCCCCTGCGCGTACCGCCGGATGATCTCGCCAAGCTCCAGCGATTCGCACTCCCCCATCGAAGGGGGGGTGTCGCCATCCAGCCAGGTCAGGTTGAGTCCGGAGTTCACCATGCCACAACGATACTCCCGATCCGCCTTGCACCCTCGTTCCCTGCTACTCTCCGCACCGTGAGCGAAAAGGCATTCGTCCAGTTCGAGACTGAGAACGGCGTCGGCATCGCCATCCTCCTTGCCCCGAACCTCGGATCCCGTGAGGCCCCCATCATCAAGCAGGAGGTGCTCACCTACGCCCCCAAGGTCACGCACAAAGTCGTTCTCGACTTCGAGCATGTCACCATGATGGGTTCACTCGCTCTCGGGGTCATGGTCGATCTCGCCAAGCAGTGCAAGGCCGCCAACGGCGCACTCGCACTCTGCAACCTCAACGACGATCTCCGCGGCGTCCTCAAAATGTCCCACCTCGACCGCCTGCTCACCATCACCAAGGACCGTGCCGGGGCCGTCCGCAAGATCTCATGACCCGGCCCGCCCCGACCCCATTCGTGCCCTTCATCTCCGGGACGGGCCGGACACTGCAAAATCTCGTCCGCAGCATCGAGTCCGGCGCCCTGAACGCTCGGGTCTGTCAGGTCGTGGCCTCCCGCGAGTGCCCCGGCATCGAGTGGGCACGGGCTCAGGGGCTCCCCGCCGTCGTCCGCCAGGGTGTCATCCCTCGCGATGACCTCGCCCAGTTGATGGCCGACTCGGGAGCCAAGTGGGGGGTGCTCGCCGGGTACACCCGCCTGCTCGACCTGCCGGATCTATGGCAGTCCCGATTCGTGAACATCCACCCCGCACTCCTGCCCTCATTCGGGGGGGCTGGCTGGTACGGTGACCGGGTCCACAGGGGCGTCCTCGAGGCGGGCTGCAAGGTGTCCGGCTGCACGGTCCACCTCTGCGACTCGACCTACGACACCGGCCCGATTCTCGCCCAGCGGTGCTGCCCGGTGCTGGACGACGACACCCCCGAAACGCTCGCCCGCCGGGTCTTCGAGCTGGAGTGCGAGTTGTACCCCGAGGTGCTCGTGCGACTGTTTTCCGGCAGGGTGTCGATCGAGGCGGGTCGCGCGCGGATCATTCCTGCATGAGCCGCCGGGTCGCTCGATGCTGTTCCTGCTTGGTCGCCTGCTCCACCCTGATCTGGGCGGGGATGCTCTGGGCACACACGGACGCACCCCCGGAAAACAAACCCCCGGAAAACGAACACCCGGAACAGGTGCCCGGCCTGACCCTCGAAGAGGCGGTGGAGCGGGTCCAGCGGGTCGCAGAGCTGAATCGACGGGTCGAGACGCTCTTCGAGCAGAAACGCTTTCGCGAGGCCCGTGAGGCCCTGCGGGAGCTTCACCGCATCGACCCCCTCGACAAGTACACGCTCTACAACCTCGCCTGCGCCTACGCCGTTCTTGATGATCCGGAGAACGCGATCGAGTATCTCCTCGATGCCCTGTCCTGCGGCTTCGTTGAGTTCCATCACATGGTGCAGGACCCCAACCTCGACTCGATCCGCGACCACCCGCAGTACCGCGCCATCATCGAAAACTGGGCCCTGCTCCTCGACCGCAGGTCCGAAGCCGAGTTTGCGGCGATGGAGGCCTTCTTCGGGCCTCGGTACACCTACAAGCGCGACCCCGATCTCCGCCTGAACTATGTCAACAGTTTCGATGAGGAGTCGTTCGTCGCGGCACGCGGCGAAATCCAGCGCGTGGCGGAGTGGGCTTCTGATCTCTTTGCCGATCCAGCCCCCTCCGCCGAGCGCCCGGACCCGTGGGTCCACATCCTGCTGCCGACCTACGAGGACTTCTTCCGGCTCGTCCCCTCCGCCCGAATCGGGGGGATCTACGACCGGAAGCGGACCCGCCTGATCACCCGGGACATCGGGCCCTCGCTCCGCCACGAGTTCGTGCATGTCCTCCACTGGCGGCACATGGACCGGCTGGGGCAGGTCCATCCCATCTGGATCCAGGAGGGGCTGGCGACGCTCGTGGAGGACATCGACGCACCCGCGGACGGCTCGGGCGGGATGGAGATCCGCCCCTCGTGGCGGACCAACATCGCCTCCCGGCTGGTCCGGGGCGGGGCGGTCATCCCCTTCGAGCGGTTCACGAGCATGGAGCGGGAGCAGTTCATGGGTCGGAGGGTGAGCGCCCACTACGCCCAGGCGCGGGCCATGATGTACTACCTCCATGAGAAGGGGCTGCTCGCGGAGTGGTACCGGGCGTATGTGGAGAACTTCGACGAGGATCCGACGGGGCTGGAGGCGCTGATCGCGACGCTGGATGCTCCTTTGCGGGACATCGAGCGTGCGTACCGGGTCTGGTCGTTGAATCTGCCGCGTGTCGCGGAGATCGACCGCCCGGGCGAGGCCTCGCTGGGGGTGGATCTGAAGCCCGGACGGGGCATCGGTCCGGAAGTCAACCTGATCAACGATCAACTGGCCCGGACCGTCCGCCCTTGGGGTCGCGGCGACCGGTTGAGGAATCGCGATGTCATCATCGAGGTGGGGGGGATGCAGGTGCGAACGCTGGACGATCTGTACCGCGTGCTCGGCGACTACGAGCCGGAGGACATCGTTCCGGTCCGTGTGCGCCGGGGGCAGCGTGAATACGAACTGAACATCGAGTTGATCGAGCGTCCGAAGCAGGAAATCTTCTGAGGCGCGGGATTCGGCATCCGTTCGCGGGGGGCAAAAAATCGGCTACAGTACGGGGTTTGCAGGGTTGACAAGCGCCTATGCGCGGGGAACTTCGCGTCGGTATGGTGAAGCAGACTCAAAAGAGGACATTCGGTAGTGACTTCCGGACATTCTTCCTCCGGGGGCTTGCGATTCTGTTGCCGTCCGTCGTGACGCTTGCGTTGCTTCTCTGGGCGTACACATTCCTCCGGGACCGCGTCGCCGAGCCGATCAACGGCGGGGTGCGGTCGGCGGTGATCGCATTCGGGCCGCGCATCGTCGGCGGCGAAGCGAACATGCCCGGCTGGTACAGCGTGGCTCCGCAGGAGATTGCGGATTTTCGAGCGGGCAATCGGAATCTCCGCAATGTTCCGGATCAGCAGATCATCGGGCTCGTCCGTGCCGAGGAGTTCGAGCGGGTGTGGTCCCGGCACTGGTATCTGCAGGGCATCGGGTTTGTGATCGCGATTCTGCTGATCTACCTCGCGGGATTGTTCGTCGGGAACTACCTCGGTCGGCGGATCTACGCCCGCATCGAGTCATGGGCGATCCGGCTCCCGGTGATCAAGCAGGTGTACCCGAATGTGAAGCAGGTGACGGACTTCCTGCTCGGCGGGTCTTCCGGCGCCGGCCCCGCGATGCCATCCAATCGCGTCGTCGTCGTGGAGTATCCGAGGAAGGGGATCTGGACGGTGGGATTGATGACCGGGGAGAGTCTGCGGGTGCTCCAGGATGTCATCGGGGAGCCCTGCGTCACGATTTTCATTCCATCGAGCCCGACGCCGTTCACCGGCTACACGATCACCGTGCCCGCCAAGGAAGTGTACGAATTGCCGATCTCGCTCGATGAAGCCATCCGATTCGTGGTCAGCGGCGGGGTTCTGGTGCCGGGTCGTCAGCAGAGTGGTCGTGTGGTGGAGATACCCCTGGCAGAGATTGTGGCCAAACGGTCTCAGACCAACTTGGCAGAATCCACGAATGACGCCATCATGGGCCGGACAGCCGCATCCCCTCAAAGCGGTCCGGACGGTCCGGGGCGGTCCACTCCTCCGGATTCCCCCGATCCGGACTCACGGTGATTGCGGTCGAGTGAATTGAAGGCACCATACGAAAGGCAAGACGGTTCCATGCGAATCGATGTCAGCGGCAAACATCTCGAAGTCACCCCGGCCATCGAAGAGTACGCGACGACGAAGTGCGATCGTCTGACCAAGTACTACGATGGCGTGCAATCCATTCGTGTGGTGCTGAATCAGTTGCGGAACGAGGAGTTCGAGGTCGAGCTTCTGGCGGAAGTCGAGAAGCACGACACATTCGTCGCGAAGTCACACGGAGCGGATGTTTACGGATGCATCGATGCGGCCATCGACAAGATGACGCGTCAGCTCACGGATTTCAAGGAAAAGCTCAAGAATGCCAAACGCTGAGAGAGCCATGAACGCTTCAGCCACGGAGAACAATCGTATGAAACTGTGCGACATTGTTTCACGCGATGCGATCGTCGCCGGACTGCAATCATCCACACGAGACGAAGTCGTCGCAGAACTGGTCGATGCGCTGGTTCGTGCGGGGAAGGTGGCTTCGAATATTCGCGAGGAAATCATTGCTTCGGTGCTCGAGCGTGAGCGCAAGGGCTCGACCGGCTTCGGCAAGGGCGTAGCGATTCCCCATGTGAAGCAGAAGGGCGTCAAGGGCATGGTCGCTGCGGTCGGTGTCTCCGAGAGCGGCATCGATTTCAATGCCCTCGACAAGCAGCCGGTGTACTCGGTGTTTCTGCTGATCAGCCCGGCAGAGGACCCGGAGCAGCATCTCCGTGCGATGGAAGTGATTTTCAAGAACCTGTCGCAGGACAATTTCCGGCGCTTTCTCCGTCAGGCGACGCAGGTTGATGATGTCTGGACACTCCTGACGGATGCGGACGATCAGCAACTGCCCGCCTGAATCAGTGCACTTGATGAGATGCCTTTGCTTTGAGGAGTCCGCCTTTGGCCTCGCCCGCGTCCACGCAGGCCACGATCCCAAACCGTCTCGGTCTGCACGCCAGACCGGCGATGGCATTTGTGGATCTCGCCGCGGAGTATTCGGCGCAGGTGCGGGTCCGCAGAGCGGACTCGGATGAGTTCGTCGACGGCAAGTCCATCATGCAGGTCATGATGCTCGCGGCGACGAAGGGGACCGTGCTGGTGATCGAGGCCGAGGGCGACGACGCGGAAACGGCCTGCGAAGCGCTCAGGAAACTCGTCGATTCCGGATTCGGTGAAGACTGACCGTCGCTCTTCCCGGCGCGATCACTCGATGAGCGGCAGTTCTTCCTCGCGGACACGCCGGATGTCGGCTCCGAGCGATGCGAGCCCGGTTTCCATCCGCTCGTACCCCCGATCGAGGTGGTAGACCCGGCGCACGATGGTCTGTCCCTTCGCGGCGAGCCCGGCCAGCACGAGCGAAGCGGAGGCCCTGAGGTCGCTCGCCATGACCGGGGCGCCGATGAGTTCCCGAACCCCGCTCACGATGACGGTCGGTCCCTGACGGAAGAGGCGCGCCCCCATGCGTGAGAGTTCGGCGACATGGAGAAAGCGATCCGGGAAGATCCGCTCCGTGATGCTGCTGTTGCCCGAGGCCATCGAGAGCAGCGCCATCATCTGCGCCTGGAGGTCGGTCGGGAACCCGGGGTGCGGGTTGGTCGTGACATGGACCGGCTGGATGGCATCCGTTCCCCGGATTCGGATGCTGGCCCGCATGGGATCGGATTCGTCGATGACCGTCAGTGCGACTCCGGCCCTCTCCAGGTGGTCCCATGTGGCGAGCAAGGCATCGAGGGGGCAATCGCGGATCGTGAGATCGCCGCGGGTCATGGCCGAGGCCATCATGTAGGTGCCGGCTTCGATGCGGTCCCCGATGACGCGATGGTGTGCGGTTCCGAGTTCCTTGACGCCCTCGATGACGATGCGGGGCGTGCCGGCGCCGCGGATGTGTGCCCCCATCGCGTTGAGGAGGCGTGCAAGATCGACCACTTCCGGCTCGCAGGCGGCGCACTCGATGATGGTGACGCCTTCGGCGAGCGTGGCCGCGGACATGACATTGGCGGTGCCGAGCACGGTTGGTCCGAACGGACCGGCGAGGAAGACGCGTCCCCCTCGGAGGCGGCCCCCGGGGGCGGGGGCTTTTACGAGGATGTCTCCCGAATCGAGACTGACCTCCGCGCCGAGCGCTTCGAGGCCTCTGAGGTGGAGGTCCACGGGCCTGTCGCCGATGGCGCAGCCGCCGGGGAGCGAGACGCGAGCGATGCCGCGCCGAGCGAGCATGGGACCGAGAACACAGATGCTCGCCCGCATGGTCCGGACGATCTCGTATCTGGCGTGTGAGGCGGATTCATCGGTGGCCTGGAAGCGGAGCCCGTCCGGCTGCTCCTCGATGTCGACGCCGAGCTCGATGAGGAGGCGGCGCATATTGCCGATGTCGGCGAGCCGGGGGATTCCTTCGAGGGTTACGGGTTGATTGGTCAGCAGAGCGGCTGCCATGAGGGGCAGGGCCGCGTTCTTGGACCCGTTGACCTTGATCTCCCCTCGCAGGGGGTTCCCCCCCTGGATGACGAACGCATCCATGCCTTGCTCCGGTCTTTGCTGATGAACGGCGGGCTTCGATTTCATCGACTCCGCCCGGGTCCGATCATATCGGCCTCTCCGACCTCCCCCGGCGAATATTGCTCGGGGGTCGATGGGAAAATTCCCCAGCCCTCACAGACGCCCCGCTTTCCGGAGTTTCCCTGCTTCCCCCGCTTTGAACTCCCACTGTGAATCGTAATTTGAAAGTGGCAACCGACCGCATTTGTCTCGCATGAGGAGCCACACCATGAACAAGTCATCTCTCTCTCGGAATGTGCTCACGGCAGCGGGTCTGTTCACCGCCGCGGGCGTCGTCCTGGCGATCACGCAGGCAACCCCGGTTGCAAAGGCGAATGATCAGCAGGGGAACTATGACCACCTGCCGCAGACGCTGGTTCTGACCGGTGTCATCAGGGATTTTCATGAGCGGTCCGAACCGAACGGGCATCCGGACTTCGAGCGTCGTCCGGCCGCGGGTTTCGGGCATTACATGGGCAATGTTGCGCTGCAACTCGACTCGGACAAGAAGCCCGTGTTCACCGGCAACGGGAAGCGGGTGAGCCAGCAGTGGCATGATGCCCAGGGCAACCCGATCCATCCGCGGTTCTT
>REDD01000269.1 GCA_007693725.1 Phycisphaeraceae bacterium | reverse complement strand
GGCATCGACGGCATCCGCTGGATGATGCGCGATGCCGAGGGCGTGCCGATGGACATCCGCTTCGGGGCGTCGTCGTGCGTGCCGTCGTGCCACCTCGAGCACTCGGGGGCGGTGCTGACGAGCGGCGATCTCGCGCCGTTGTTCGATGAGGAGCGGATCGTCGCCCTCGCCGAGATGATGAACTTCCCCGGCGCAGCGCTCGGAGATCCCGAGGTGCTCGCGAAGATCAAGCTGGGTCTGGAGAGGCGCATCGTCGACGGGCACGCGCCGGGGCTCTCCGGACGGATGTTGCAGGCGTATGTCGCGACGGGCATCTCCTCCGATCACGAGTGCACGGCCATCGAGGAGGCGAGCGAGAAGCTGCGCCTCGGCATGCGTGTGTACATCCGCGAGGGATCGGCCGCACGGAATCTCGAGGCGTTGCTGCCGCTCGTCACCGAAGCCAACGCGCACCGCTTCTGCTTCTGCACCGACGATCGCCACCCGGCGGACCTGCGCGACGACGGCCACATCGACCATGTCGTCCGCCTCGCCATCGCCCGCGGCCTCAACCCCGCCACCGCCATCGCCATGGCCACCATCCATGTCGCCGACCACTACCGACTCACGCACACCGGCGCGATCGCGCCCGGACGCGATGCCAACTTCTTCACCTTCGACGACCCGAAGAGTCTCCGCCCCGATCGCGTCTTCTACCGCGCTGCGGAGGTCGCTCGCGCCGGTCGCTACACCGGCCCGACGCGCCCGCTGGCCGCTTCGCCGCGTGATACGGTGAAGCTCCCGAAAGACCTGAACGAGGCATCGTTCCGGATCCCGGCGAAGGGCGACAGCGCAACGCTGCGTGTCATCCGGATGCACCCGCATCAGCTCGTGACCGGGGAGGCGCGGATGCCCGCCCGGATCGAGGGAGGCGCGTATGTCTCCGATGTCGAGCGCGACATGCTGAAGATCTGCGTGATCGAGCGCCACAACGCAACCGGCGCGATCGGTCGCGCATTCGTGACCGGATTCCAGCTCAAGCGCGGCGCGATCGCGAGCACCGTCGGGCACGATGCGCACAATCTGGCGGTCGTCGGAACGAATGATCGCGACATGCTTCTCGCCGCACGAGAACTCGAGCGCATCGGAGGCGGGCAGTGCGCCGTCGCGGATGGCACGGTGCTTGCCGCACTGCCATTGCCCATCGCGGGGTTGATGAGCGACCAGCCGAGCGAAACCATCATCGCCCAGCAGGAAAAATTACTCGCGGCGACGAGGGAACTCGGGTGTCCGCATCACGATCCGTACATGCCGCTGAGCTTCCTGCCGCTGCCGGTGATCCCGGCGTTGAAGGTGAGCGATCTCGGGCTGGTGGAGGTGACGGCGTTCGCGGTGGTGGCGCTGGAGGCGGAGTGAATTCGCGCGAGTTCCTGAGGTTTTGGGTGCGCGGTTGAGGGCTGACCGGAGCGCGTGAAAGGCCACCTATTCGGGGTGATGGCGCTCGGGAGTGTCGTGGTTTGTGCGCGCGTTGTGGTTGATGGCGTCGTGGACTTTGGGGCGTCCGGTGCGGTCGACGCCGTGCTCGCGCTCCCACTCTTCGCGCTCGCGTCGGAACTTTTCCCACTTGTCCTCGGGGGGCTTCTCGTCGAGCGCGGAGATGCCGTTGGAGAGCAGGAGAATGTTCAGGAGTTTCTTGAACATGCGTACACCTGTTGCGTCGTCGCGGACGCGGCTGGAGGGTCGAGGGGCGGATTCTAGGCGGGTGTGGGGGGTATGCTGCGGGTGAGGAGCAATGTCATGGTGCTGAGGATGGTCGTCACGGTTGCGGTGGTTGGGGTGCTTGGGGTGGTGGGGGCGTGTCAGTCGCCGGTGCGGGATGGGGGCGGCGTGCGTGGCGGCGTTCCGGGCGGACTTCCTAGGGCGATGCCGATGCATGGTGCGACGGGGCGGATGGCGGTGAGCGCGGATCATCCGGACGCCTCGCGGGCGGGGCTGGAGATTCTGGAGCGCGGGGGGAACGCGGTGGATGCGGCGGTGGCGACATCGTTTGCGCTGTCGGTGGTGCGCCCGCACTCGTGCGGGATCGGCGGCGGGGGGTTCATGGTGGTGCATCTGATGGACGACCCGCGGACGGAGCGGGCGTTCGATCCGGTGACGATCTGCATCGACTATCGGGAGCGTGCGCCGGGGGCGGTGGGGGCGGAGCACTTCGTCGGGCTTGCGGAGGATGCGAGCCGGTACTCGGGTCATGCGGTGGGTGTGCCGGGGACGGTGGCGGGGCTGCTGGCAGCGCACGAACGGTTCGGGGTGCTGGATCGGGCGACGGTGATGGCTCCGGCGATCCGGCTGGCGCGCGAGGGATTCATCGCGGATCGCGAGGCGGTCATGGCGAGCAGCGAGCTGGGTGCAGCGCTCGCAGAGATCCCCCCGGAAGTTCCCCCGGATACCGGGCAGCGGTTTCTGAAGGAGACTTATCTTCCGGGTGGTGTGCTGCGGGTGGGGGATCGGATCACGAACCCGGCGCAGGCGGAGGCGCTGGAGCTGATCGCGCGGGACGGGGCGGATGCGTTCTACCGCGGGCCGATCGGGGCGGCGGTGGTGCGTGCGGTGCGGGCGCGGGGCGGCGTGATGACGATGGAGGATCTGCGGGGGTATGCGCCGAAGTTCGTGGAGCCGGTGCGGGGCGAGGCGTTCGGGCGGGTGATCGTGTCGATGCCGCCTCCCTCGTCCGGGGGGATCGCGGTGATCCAGATCCTGACGATGTTCGAGGCGGCGTTGGAGGCGCACCGGGCGCGTGTGCGGGGTCCGGAGGGGCGCGGGCTGTTCGATCATCTGCTGGTGGAGTCGATGAAGCACGCGTTCGCGGATCGAGCGCGCCATCTGGGTGATCCGGAGTTCACGGATATCCCGGTGGCGCGGATGCTGCAACGCGAGCGGCTGCGACGGATCGGGACGGCGATGGATGCGGATGGGGTGCGCCCGAGCATGGAGTACGGGACGATCCCGGTGCTGCCGGGCGATGATGATCTGTTCCCGGCGCGCGGCGGGGGGACGAGTCACTTCTCCGTGATCGATGCGGACGGGAGCGCGGTGGCGTGCACGGAGACGATCAACCTGATCTTCGGTTCGCGGATCGCGGTGGGGGAGTACGGCTTCGTGCTGAACAACGAGATGGACGATTTTCTGACGCGACCGGGCGAGCCGAATGCGTTCGGGCTGGTGCAGGGCGCGGCGAATCTTCCGGGGCCGGGGAAGCGGCCGTTGAGTTCGATGTCGCCGACGATCGTGCTGGACGGGAACGGGCGGACGGTGGAGATGGTGGCGGGGGCGTCGGGCGGGCCGCGGATCATCTCGGGGACTGCGACGGTGCTGGCGCGCCGGCTGGCGTGGGGGATGGATCCGGTGGTGTGCGTGACGATGCCTCGGGTGCATCATCAGTGGATGCCGCAGGAGGCGGTGGTGGAGCCGGGGTATGGGTTTGCGGATGCGCTGGAGGCGCGGGGGCATGCGGTGCGCGAGGATGCGGAGCGGCCGCTGGGCGTGGTGCAGTTCATCGCGCGGATCGG
>REDD01000046.1 GCA_007693725.1 Phycisphaeraceae bacterium | reverse complement strand
TCCGCGCTCAGACGCTCGATCGTCTCCCACACCTTCATCGCCGGACGCTCGAGGTAGTACGCATCCTCCGTCCCGATCACCATCCGCACCCGCTCGCGCCACAGTGGCAGCAGCCGCTCCGGATCATCGCGCAGCATCGCCCCCATGTCGTACCCTCGCCAGTGCTCTCGAGCGCTCCGGTCGATCTTCCCCGTCTGTGCATCGAAGAGCACCACCGGCTCGCCATCGACGCCGCGCGCGCCGAACGCCGCGTGCCACGATGACCACTGCTGCGCGCTCCACGCGCCCGGACCCATCGCCCGTTCCATCCGGTTCTCCTGCGCGACGGTCATCAGCACGCGCCCCGCGCGTCGATACACCGGCTTCTCCCGCCCCGCCTCATCCGTGAACATCGAATCTTCGCGGTAGATGTCCGTGTTCTGAAACCCGCGGAAATCGATCGGGTCCGGCGCGGTCACGAAGCACGCGCCGAACACCTCCGGATGGTTCAGCGCGAGCCACATCCCGCTCCACGCGCCCGACGAGTGCCCCGTCACCGCGCGTCCCCGCGCGGTTCCCAGCATCGCGAACCGCTCCTCGATCGCCGGGATCAGTTCCTCCACCAGAGCACGCCCCACCGGCCCGTTGTTCGCCGAATCCGCGAACAGGTGATGCCCGTACGCCCCCTCGCCATCGAGAAACACCAGGTACGCGTGCTCGCGGATGCGCTGCTCCACCGAGCCCCGCTGCAGCGAAGCCCGCCGACGCGCCTCCATCGCGGCATCCTCGCGGAAATCGCCGCCGAAACCGTGGATCACATACACCGCCGGGTACTTCCGCCCCGCCTCCATCCGCATCGGCGGCACCACCCGCGCCCGCAACCGGCGCACCGCGCCCTGCGCCTCTTCGAGGATCTTGGAATCGATCTCCACGCTCTCCACCTGTGCGCCTGTTCCGGGAGCGCGTGCGCCTGGCAGACGGCGCTCGCGCACACCCTCATCGCGCACCACGCCGTTGAGCATCAACCGCACATCGCGCACCTGCCCACCCCCCCCGTCGCGCACCTCGAACCGCACCTCATCGCTGAACAGATTCCCCGGCTCCCGGCGCCACGACGAGTTCGACCGCACCCGCCGGAACACCGCCATCGCGCGATACCGCCCCGCCGGCAGCGCGCTGGGCACATCCGGGAACGCATCGGCCTGATCCGCCACCAGCGCCTCCATCCCCGCCCGCGCGTTCGGGATCGCGATCGAATAGATCGGCTGCGGATCGCTGAAGACCATCTCGCCCAGCTCCAGGCGCGGCCCATCCGCCCGCACCACGAAGACCATCAGCCGACCCTCCGCGCCATGCTCGGGCATCGGCATCGGATCGGGGAAGTTCACGCGGAACCGCGCCCCCGGCCCCGCCTCCGCGCACGCGCCGAACACCAGCAGCGCACACACGCCGACCACCACGCCCAGCCAACGACCATTCATCCGACTCGCCATGCGATCCTCCTCAACCTTTCGCAACACCCGCACAATGCACGCCCACAGACTACCCTCACGCCGTGCCGCCCAAACGCGAAATCATCCACCTCGGCGAAACCGACTGGTACGACAAACCCGCCTGGTACGACATCCTCCACCACGCCGGGACCAGCGAGGAAGCCGACAGCGTCGAGGCCATCGCCCGGCGCTTCCTCCCGCGCACCACCAAGCTCCGCATCCTCGAACCGGCCTGCGGCACGGCCCGCCTCCTCCGCACACTCAGCGCACGCGGGCACAGCGTCGCCGGGTTCGACATGAATCCCGCGATGGTCGAGTACGCCCGCGCCTCGTTCGCCCGACGCGGACTCAAAGGATCCATCTGGCAGGACAGCATGGAATCCTTCACGCTGCCGCGTGCCGGTGCGAAGTTCGATCTGGTCATCAATTTCATCAACACCATCCGCCACCTCCCCGACAAGCAATCCCTGACGCGCCACCTCGCGCGCGTGCGGGAAGTGTTGCAACCCAAAGGGGTTGCGGCGATCGGCCTCTCCATCATGGGCGAGGGCATCGAGCACCCCTCCGAAGATGTCTGGTCCGGCGCACGCGGACCCTGCCGCGTCACCCAACTCGTCCAATACCTCCCCCCAGAATCCCCGGAGCAGCCCACAGCGAAAGCATCCTCGAAAAACATGCCGAAGCGAGCAGGTTCGGAGACTCCCAGGTTCGAGACGGTGCTGTCGCACCTGACGGTGACAACGCCGCGACGGGAGGTGCATCTGGACACGACCTACCGACTGCGCGCCTGGACCGGCCCGGAATGGCTGCGGATCGTCCGCGCGAGCGGGCTCGAACCCGTCGCCGTCGTCGATGAAAATGCCCTTGATCTGGGGGGTTCTGCAAGCCCCCCCGAAACCGACACGCAAAGCCCCGCTCCACCCTGCCACCTCCCTCAATCGTGGGATACACCGCACGCCCACGGCTACGCCATCTGGATCCTGTCCCGGAAGCACCCCCGGAAGTAGGCTCCCTCTCCTCTGAACGGAGGTTGGACGACACCGACCTGAACCGACCGAACCGAGTGGGCGTACCCCCGGAAGTCCGGCCCCCGGAACCCCCCTCAACAGGGATCGCTCCCCCAAACTGGCCCCGCGGACCGATCCAACCGATCGAATACAGTGATACGCACCCTCGTCCCATACCCATGTCACCGACTGCGACGACACATGAACAGACTCCGAACAAAAAGAATACTGCCGTTTTTCGTGCTTGCCACTCTTACGGCAAGTTTTTTCGGCTGTGCATCGACCGCGCGGGTGCACGAGCAGCGGATCGAGTTGCCGGAGGGGATGCAGAAGCTGGCGGTGGATGTTGAGAATTTCTGGGGCGAGGTGGAGCTGCGTGCGGATCGCGGGCGCGAAGGTGCCGCCTTTGTGCGCGCGCATGTGGTGACTGCGTGGGATGCGGACAAGGAGCAGCGTGCGGCGGTGGGCGAGCGGGTGGAGGTGGAGGCGTACATCGAGGAGCAGGGCCCCGGGCTGGCGGTGCTGCGCGTTCGGACGGACAAGCAGATGCACGGGCACGAACACGCCGTGCGGCTGTACATCGAGGTGCCGCGTGCGGACGGGACGCGGATCGTGAACCAGGGCGGGTATGTCGAGGTGGTGGGTGTGCGGGGGGCGACCTACATCGAGAACCGTTTCGGGATGATCGAGCTGCGCACGGACCATCCGCTGACGGAGGATCTGACGATCCTGAACACGGACGGCGCGATCTGGGTGCGGATTCCGCCGGGCTCGAAGGGCGCGTTCGATCTGGAGACGATGGGCGGGAATTCGGTGCTGCGTGATGTCTCGGGCGATGCGGGCGAGGTGTACGCGACGGGGCCGATCTTCCGGACGACGCTGGGCGACGGCACGAACCGTGTGCTCGCGCGGACGAACTCGGGTGACATCCGCGTGTCGGTGATGGAGCATCCGCAGGCGTATTCACGCATGGTGAAGCGGACGATGCCGAGCATCACGGACGGGTTGTTTCTGGATGGATCGCGTCGCTCGACGCGGAATCTTCCGGACGATGCGGAGCGGGAGAA
>REDD01000265.1 GCA_007693725.1 Phycisphaeraceae bacterium | reverse complement strand
TGTTTCTGTGTGCTCCGCTGCTCAGCGCTCAGGGCGCGCTGGGCGAAGCCGGCGAGGCGGTCATCGGTCACGCGGACATACCACTGGTCCGACAGATAGGGCTCGATGGGGACATGCGAGCGGTACGAGTGGCCGACGCTGTGCCGGTGGGGCTTGATCGCTTCGAGCAGGTTGCGCGCCTTGAACTCGGCGAGCACCTTCTTCCGCGCCTCCTCGCGCGAGAGCCCGATGAAGAGGTGCGCATCGCCGATATCATTCCATTCGTCTGTGGCGGCAATGGAGGCATCCGGCGCCATCACATTGATCAGGTGCGTCCCGGCGGAGCATTGCTCGCGGATGGTCTCTTCGTGGCGACGCCCGATCTCGTAGTCGTTGGGGTCGTGCGCGGGCGTGACCTTGAGGAAGCCGGTGGCCATCTGCGCCTTGGCATCGCCGGAGTCCTCGCCGGTGATGAAGTCGGGCATGACGACATAGTCGTCGGTGATGATGGGCAGGCGGCGTTTTACGAGGGGGAGTTCGGCGTGAAATGGTGTCAGACTCGCGGCACGGGGGTCGTCGGGGTGCATCGCCACCGCGGTGTCGCCGAGGTAGGTCTCGGGGCGGGTGGTGGCGACGGTGATGAAGGCGGGGTCGTCGTCGCCGGTCTCGCCCTCGGGCGTGAACTGCTTCGGATAGCCCCGCGCGAAGAGTTCGGACCATGTGACGGGCGTATCGGTGCCGGGGTGGACGAGCGGGTAGCGGAGGTAGGCGAAGATGCCATCGACCTCCTGCATCTCGACCTCATCATCGGAGAGGGCGGTCTGCGTGGCGGGATCCCAGTTGACGAGGCGCTTGCCGCGTTCGATGAGGCCGTCCTTGAAGAGGCGGAAGAAGGCCTCGCGGACGGCACGGGCGCAGATGTCATCCATGGTGAAGCGCTGGCGCGACCAGTCGCACGAGCAGCCCATCCGCTTGAGCTGGGAGATGATGGTCGCCTCGTACTCGTCCTTCCACGCCTGCACGAGCGCGACGAACTGCTCGCGTCCGTTCTCCCCCGCGAGTTCGAGCTGCTTGTAGTGGGCGAGGCCGGGCTTGCCCTCGGCCTTGAGCTGCTTGTCGACGCGGGTCTGGGTCGCGATGCCGGCGTGGTCGGTGCCGGGGAGCCAGAGGGCCTCGTAGCCCATCATGCGGTGGGCGCGGATGAGGATGTCCTGAAGGGAGTTGTTGAGGGCGTGCCCGAGGTGGAGCCGGTCGGTGACATTGGGCGGCGGGATGAGGATGCAGTAGGGGGGGCGCGTTCCGGGGGCGCGGGCCGGGTCGGCGCGGAAGGCGTCGGAGTGTTCCCAGCGCTCGATGATGCGTGGTTCGTGGGCGTTGGGGTCGTACTTTTTGTCGAGTCCGGGCACTTGGGGCTCCTCGGGGCATCGGATGGGTCGAACTTCGTGGGATTGTGTGGAAAATCGGGCCGATCAGTGTATCGGACGGGGGTATGGTGGCTGAGATGAAGCGCGGATGCGGAAGCAGGAGGCGTTGATGGGAGTTTCGAGCGGGAAGCGGACGATCGGCTGGCGCACAGCGGTGGCGGTGGTCCCGGTGGCGGTTCTGATCCTCGGCGGGGTGTGGCTGGTGCGTTTCGTGTCGCCCTCGGCATCGAACGCCGAGGCATCGGAGAACGCCGGACAGGCATCGCTGGAGACGGTGGATGCGGTCGTCGCGGCGACGCGGAACTACCTGAACACGGGGTCGTGGGAACAGGCGCTGACGATCGTCAGGCGTGCGACCGAGCGGTATCCGCGCGAGGCGGTGCTGCACGCGCTCCACGCCGAGGCGCTGCTGGGGGTGGGGGACCCCGAGGGAGCGCTCGAGAAGTTCGTGCACGCCTCGGAGCTTGGCCCGGATCGCGCGGGATGGCGTGACTTCGCGGGGACGATCGCCGCATCGCTGGAGAAGTGGGAGGAGAGCGCCACGCACTTCGGGATGGCGCAGCGGCTGGATCCCTCCAACGCGAAGTACCCGTTGCTGCGTGCCCAGGCGCAGCGGGCGTTGGGCGATGTGGATGCGGCGCGTGTGTCGCTGACGGTGGCGACGCGCCTGGATCCGAGCATCGCGGAGGGCTGGGCCACGCTGGCCGACATCGCGCTGAACGAGAATCGTCCTGCGATTGCGCTGCAACACATCGAGAAGGCACGCCGGATCGATCCGGAGAATGCGGTGTACCGCATCATCGAGGCGCGGGCGCTGCGGCGCGAGGGGCGCGCCGAGGAGGCGGCCAACACGCTGTATGCCATTCCGGAACAGAAGCGGCTGACGAGCGCGGTGATCCTCGCGGAACTCGCCATGTGCCTCGGCATGCTCGGCGAGCGCGAGGCGGTCGCGGCGATGTATGTGCGGGCGGCGGAGGCAAGCCCGACGGATGCCGAGATCGCCTTCGAGGCCGCGCAGTGGCTCGAGCGGGTGGGCCGGGTGGACGAGGCGGCGGCCTACGGGCGGCGCGCGGCGTACATGGGCCACGAGAACGCCCGGAAGTGGTGCGAGCAGCGGGGCGTGCCGATGTAGCCGGATCGCCACGCCGCCCCTGGGCGGCCGGTGGCGTCTACGATTGCGGCTCATGTCCGAGACGCTGCGGATCAACGAGATCTTTCACTCGATTCAGGGCGAGGGAACGCGCACCGGGCGTGCGTGCGTCTTCGTGCGCCTGACGGGGTGTCCGCTGCGCTGCCACTACTGCGACACGGAGTACGCCTTCCGCGAGGGCGCCCCGATGACGCTCGACGAGGTGTACGAGCGTGTCATGGGGTACGGGTGCGGGTTCGTCGAGTTCACGGGCGGCGAGCCGCTGGCGCAGAAGCGGGTCTTCGGCTTGATGCAGCGCCTGTGCGATGCAGGCAAGACGGTGGCGGTCGAGACGAGCGGGGCGCTGGACATCGACGGAGCCGGGGCGTGCGATCCGCGGGTGATCCGGATCATGGATCTCAAGACCCCCGGCTCGGGCGAGTGCGAGCGGAACGACTGGGACAACATCCCACGCCTGCGCCCGCACGATGAGGTGAAGTTCGTCATCTGCGACCGCGCGGACTACGAGTGGGCGCGGGGCGTCATTGGGGAGCACGGATTGACGGATCGTGTCGCGGCGGTGCTGCTCAGCCCGGTCTTCGAGCAGCCGGCGGGGCTGGAGATCATCGGGCAGCGCGGGCTCTCGATGCGGGCCTTGGCGGAGTGGATGCTCGAGGATGGACTCGATGCGGTGTTGCAGTCGCAACTGCACAAGTTCATCTGGGATCCGCAGACGAGAGGGGTGTGAACGGGCGATGCGCGTACGGCTTGTGAAATCGTTCGACTTCGAGGCGGCCCACTGGCTGCCGTGCTTTCCCGAGGGGCACAAGTGCCGGCGGATGCACGGCCATTCGTTCCGGGTCGATGTCGTGGTCGAGGGCGAGGTCGAGGCGGAGAAGGGGTACCTCATCGACTACGGAGACATCAAGAAGGCCATCGCGCCGATCAAGGACCGGCTCGACCACTACTGCCTCAACGAGATCGAGGGTCTTGAGAATCCGACGAGCGAGGTGCTCGCGGCGTGGATCTGGGATCGGCT
>REDD01000035.1 GCA_007693725.1 Phycisphaeraceae bacterium | reverse complement strand
CTCGGCCAGTCGCCATGACCGGCCGTCACGCGCGATCGGGCGGTACAGGGTGTCGCGCTCGACGGGCACGAATCCCGCCTCGCGGATGGCCTTCTGCAACCGCCAGACATCGACCTCCTGATGCGTCGAGGCCCCCCCGACCTTCGTGATGTCGTACCACACGACGGTGCCGTCGATGTCGTCCGCGCCGCACTCGAGCATCATCTGCGACATCGCCAGCGTCTGCATGATCCAGAACGCCTTGACATGCGGGAAGTTGTCGAGCATCAACCGCGCGATCGCCAGCGTGCGGAGATTCTCGATGCCCGTCGGCCCGGCGAGCGTCTCAAGCTCCGATCCGTCGGGGAAGAACGGCAGCGGGATGATCGTCTGGAAGTACCCGCCGCGATCGTTCATCGCGGGCGTCGGCTGATGCACACCCTCGCGCGTCAGCGTGATCGCCCCATCGCCCGCCGCGCTGTATCCCAACCGTGCCAGCGCCTCATCCTGCGCCCGGCGCAGCATGTCCATGTGGTGCAACCGCTCGGCGCGATCCTCGATGTGGCCGTACAGAATCGTCGCGTTCGTGTTCAATCCCAGCTCGTGCGACACGCGATGCACATCCAGCCACACATCCGAGCGGATCTTGCCCTTGAACGCCTCGTCGTGCACGCGATCGTCGAAGACCTCGGCCCCTCCCCCCGGCAGGGATCCCAGCCCCGCCTCCTTCAGCCGCTCCAGCACCCAGCGGATTCCCGCCTTCCGATCGTCCCGCTTGAAGACCTTGGCGATCTTCGCGAGATGCACGATCTCGACCGCCGTAAACGCCTTGATGTGCAGCGTCGGCGCAACCTCGCGGATCGCACGCAGCATCGACGGGTAGTACTCCCACTCCAGATACGGATGCAGACCTCCGACGATGTGCATCTCCGTCGCCCCCGACTCCACCGCGCCGATCGCCTGTTCGCGGATGTAATCGAGGTCGCGCGTGTACGCCCCCGCCTCGTCCCGCTTGCGGTAGAACTCGCAGAACTTGCACGACAGGGCGCACACATTCGAGTAGTTCATGTGCCGGTTGATGTTGTAGTACGCAACATCCCCGTGCAGCCGCCGGCGCACAGAGTCCGCCAGTTCGCACACGCTCCAGATGTCCGGCGACCCGTACAGCGCCATGCCGTCCGCCATCGTGAGCCGCTCGCCGCGCTGCACCTTCTCCCGGATCGACTCCAGAGCCGGATCGCGCTGCGATGCCCCCCGACGAGCGGGCGTCGTCCGGACCGATCCTGATTCCGCGGGCATCACAGTCGTCATGGTCGAACTTTCAGTCAAGAGTGAAACTTCAGCAGCATAGGCCCTCCCGCCCCCGGCGTCGTCCCGCCACCGAACCTTTCCCCACCCAATCAGCACCACCGACCGAACACCTCCGCCCCTCCAGCCCCTCCCGCTTCACTCTCCCCCCACTTGTGCCGATCCGAGAACCGGGCAGGGGTCCGGATCCGCACCCAGCGGGGATGGGGCGCGGTCCGCCTCGCCGGCGAGGCACACAGCCAGGAAGACGCCACCAATGCGCGACGATCAAACCCAGCACCAGCCCACGCTCGACCCCAACGCCGAGGCCTCTGGTCATCCGCCGGACCTCCACCGACCCGAGGTCGCCGCGGCATCGCTGCTCGACCACATCGAGAAACAACTCCAAACCCTTCGCGGCATGGAGTCCGAGCGTGAATCCCGCGAACGGGAGTGGGCCGAGCGCGAGACCGCACTGGCGCTCGACCTCCGCGAAGCGCAGGAACTCGCCGAGCAGCACGCCAAGGCCGCCGAAGAAACCGAACTCGCGCTCGACGCCGCCAGAGCGGAACTCCGCGAAGCGGGCGAGACACTCACCGCCGCACGCATCGAGATCGAACAGATCCGCACCGAGACCGCCACACGCATCGATGCCATCACGCAGGAACGCGATGCCCTCGCCTCCGAGCGGGAACAATTCAGCGGGCGCATCGAGGCGCTCGAAACACAACTCCGCGATTCACAGCAGAAGATCGCCGAGATCGAGCAGCAGTCCGGGGCGATCGACCAGCGGCAAGTGCAGCTCAAGGAGCTTGAGGATCGGCTGACACGCGAATCCGAGGAGCTCCGATCCGGACTCGAAACGCTCGCCGAGCGCGAAGCCGGCATAACGCAGCGCGAGCGCGAACTCCAATCCCGCACCGCGGCCCTCGACGAACGGACCGCGACCCTCCAGAGCGAGAGCGAGAGCATCGTCGAGCGGATCGATGCCGTCGAGGTGCGCGAACAGGCCATCGAGGAGCGCGAGGCCGCGGTCAGCCAGCGCGAGCGTGCCGCAGCCGAACGCGAGCGCATCGCGCTCCAACGCACCGCGGACGCCTCGCAGGAGGCGAAGAAGGAGATCGAAGCCCTCCAGACCCAGCTCGCCGAGGCGCGCAAGGAAGCCGAATCACTCCGTGCCGCCCAGCAGTCTTCGCAGGAGAGCACTGCGGAAGTCACGCGCCTCCAGCAGCAGATCCAATCCATGCAGACAGAGTCCGAGGCAGCGGAGCAGACCGTCGTGACCCTCCAGGCACAGATCGACGAACTCAACGCCCGCGTCGCCCACGCCGAGGAGCGAGCCCACGAGCTCGAAGCGATCGCCGAGAACACCACACAACTCGGCACAGAACAGACCGACGACTTCGCCGCCCTCCGTCGGCGTCGGCTCACCAGATACAAGGCCCTGCTCCAGCAGGAAGCCGCCAAGCTCTACACCGTCAAGCAGAAGATCCAGGAAAAGCAGCGCACACTGGCCGAGAAGGAAATGCAGATCGGCTCCACACCGCCTCCCGGACACAGCAAGTCCAAGGAGACGCGCGAGCATGAGCAATTCAAGAAGGATGCCGAGCGCGTCCGCTACGAGTTGCAGACGCAGCGCGATGAGATCGAGCAGGCCCGGAGACTCATCGAGGCCAAGTCATCCAAGAGCAAGGCCGGCGCGTTCGTCATGTGGGTGATGATCGCCTGCATCGTCGCGATCGGTGCATCATGGATCGGTGTTCGCCAGTTCGTCCCCGCGACCTACGCCGCGCAGTCGGTGCTCGCCATCGAGCAGGGCCCGGATGCCCATTCGGATGCGGCGCTCAGCGCATGGAGCGCGTATCTGCTGTCGCTGCCGCAGGATCCCCAGTTCCTTGAGCGCGCGTCCGCGCGCCTCCGCTCGCGCGGCTACAGCGAACTCGCCACCCCCGTCGACCTGCGAAACTTCCTCGTCGAGCGATGCACCATCGAGAGCCCCGAGCCCGGAATCGTCAACATCTCCGCGCTCTCCGAGGGACAGGGAAGAACCGAGCGCATGCTCGAAACCCTCTCCACGGCCATGATCGCATACGCGAACGACACGCGCACACTCCGGGCCGACGGCGCCGCGACACGCCTGAGTTCGCCGGCCCGTGTCTCGGCCGATCCCGCCGACGATCCGCGCACCATCATCTTCGGGTTCGCCGCATCGGGCGCGATCCTCATCGTCTTCATCGGTTCGATCGTGGCCTGGAAGATCCTCGTCCGCACGCTCATCGCCGCCGCGCGGGAACCCGAGACGGGCGATCCCTTCGCGACAAACTCGGGTGCGTTCGCCTGATCAGTCCGAA
>REDD01000259.1 GCA_007693725.1 Phycisphaeraceae bacterium | reverse complement strand
GAAAAAGGCCGCCCCTCTCGGGACGGCCTGCATTGAACACATGAGTGTGTGATCGACTCAGCGGGAGTCGGTCGGCTTACCAGCCGCCGCGACCGCCGCCGCCGCCACCACCGCCGCCGCCAGCCGCCGCGACCACCACCGCCGCCGCCGCCGAAGCCACCACGGCCGCGGCCACCGCCGCCACCGCCGCCGCCACGATCTTCGCGGGGACGCGCTTCGTTCACGGTGAGATCACGACCGTCGACACTGTGGCCCGACAGGGCGTTGATCGCCGCGCGAGCATCATCATCGTTCGTGAACTCGACGAAACCGAAGCCACGGGGACGACCGGTTTCGCGATCCATCACGAGCGTTGCCGAGCTCACCTCGCCGTGCTGCTCGAACAACTCGCGCAGATCGTTCTCGGTAGTGCTGAACGGCAGATTTCCGACATACAACTTCATCATCAGACGCTTTCCATCATTTGCCCAAGAGACTTTTTCTGACCGCTGCTGAACTCGGGCAAAGGAGAAAGCTTCGGTGACCAAAAGGCCCGCTCTACGATCTGAGCGGTCGACCATCAGGACGAGTCAAGTATACACCACCTGTTTTCCGGCGGAAGCCCCCAAAACCGGTGGTTCGGTAAATCCCGCAAAACACCCCCCCCCGGAAGTACCCCGGAAGCACCCCGGCCCCCGGAAACACTCCCCCACCACCCCCGGAACCACCCCAAAGATCCCGCGATAGCCCATTCCCCGAACACCCGAAAAGGACCCGAGCCATGCCCGGACTCTTCGACGGCACCCCGCTCGAGCGCCCCGTCACCTGCGAGCACTGCGGCCTCGCCGCCGCCGATTGCACCTGCCCACGCGATGGAAACGGGGCTTTCTGCCCTCCATCGCACCAGAAGCCACGCGTCCGGCGGGAAAAGCGGCGCGGGAAGTTCGTGACGGTCATCGCCGACCTCGATCCCGTCGCGACCGACCTCGCCGGGATGGCGAAGACCCTGCGCACAACCCTGGCAACAGGCGGTTCCGTGACGAAAAACGATGGTGCGCCGACCATCGAACTACAGGGCGATCATTGCGAGAAAGTCGTCGGATACCTGAAATCTCTGGGCTATCAGGCCAAAAAAGCGGGTGGATGAGCGTATCCGGGCGTCTGGCGGGGGGAATTCCCCGTCGAATGAGACGATTCGGCGTTCCGCCGGTACCCTCAGAAGGAGCCCGATGGGTCCGAATAAGGTGGACCGGGCGTTTCTTCAGATCCTTAATCCGTGGCATCACGGAGGAGACAGACCATGCATGTGCGCACAAAACGATTCCTTCCGCTTCTTGGTGTGAGCTGTCTGGCGTTCGGCCTGCTCGCGCCGGTGAACGCTGCACAGAACTCCGCCGAGATCGAGGTCTTCACGACCGGCTCGGGCACCAAGAAGGCGCTGCGGTACGCGCCCGAGGCGGGGAGCAAGGCCGGATTCTCGATGGAAACCAAGATGTCCATGACGCAGGAGATGAACGGCATGCAGATGCCGGCGCAGGACATGCCTTCGATGATCACGGACTACACGCTGACGGTCGACGAGATCCGTGCGTCGGGCGAGATCGTGACCAGCGTGGAAACGGTGGATGCTCGCCTCGGTGAGGGCGGGAACCCGATGGTGCGCGGCTCAGTCGAGCAGGCGATCCGGGCGGGCGTCGGCGGCAAGACGCGGGCGATCCAGAAGCCGACGGGCGAGGTGGTGAGTTCGGAGCGGCTCGGTGGCGATGGCGTTGCGATGCCGGGCGGGGTCGACCAGATGTCGATCCGCTTCCCCGAGGAGGCGATGGGGGTCGGCGGCCGTTGGGTCGAGCGGCGGAGCATGGAGCAGGGCGGGGTCCGCTTCAGCCAGCACACGACCTACGAGGTCAAGGCGATCGAGGGGAATGTGGTGACCTTGGGCATGGAGGTCAAGGTGGAAGCGCCGCGTCAAGGCATGGAGAACCCACAGCTCCCGCCGGGCTCGATGGAACTGGTCAAGATGAACGGCAACGGGACCGGGACGATCAAGATGGACCTGGCCAAGATGATCGCGATCGAGTCCGACATGGAGATGAATACCGACCAGGAGGTCAAGATCACCATGAATGGCGGCGAGCAGACGATGTCGCAGACGATGAGCATGGCGATGACGATGAAGGAACGCGACCTCGACTGATCACTTCAACAGCGAGAAAGGAACCCCAGCCATGCAGGGAGACGCTGGGCCGGGTTCTGAGATGAAACACACAACCGGACACGCTCGCTCGGATGGAGTGGGCGTGCCCGGTTTTTTCGTGTGCCCGTGCGGCGGGCGTGAGACGGTGTGGGTGTCGTCTCACGAGCAGTGCGCACGGTGCGGACGGGTGCTGGCCTCGTGCTGCGAGGGCGCGACGGAGTGCCGCCCATTGCGCTGAGTCATCACCGGCGGCGTCGCAGTGCGAGGCATGCCAGGGGCGCCGCGAGGGCGATGCTGCCCGGCGCGGGGACGATCTGCCACGAGCCCAGCGTGGAGCTCTGGGGGTTGATGCCGTTGACGATGCGCCCGGAGGTTCCCACGGGCGGAAAGACGGCTCCACTGAAGTCGAAGGGCGAGGTGGCCCCGGAGAAGGCGGGCTCGTTGATGTCGAAGAGTTGCTGACCGCCGACGCCGTCGGCGAAGATGTTGAGGTCGTTGGGGGTGAGGTTCTCGAAGGTGTTGTCGAAGCGGTTGTAACCGACGGCGTTTCCGGCGGGCGCGAGGTTTCCGGCGATCGTGGCCGGGACGAGGATCTCGAATCCCATACCCTCGAAAAGTCCCAGGAGCGAGACGCCGGAACTCATGAAGAGTGAGCTGTCGTCGAAGGCGGGGGCCTCGCCGGTGGCGCTGATGATGACATTCGTGGGGTCGGTGATGTCGACGGTGAGCAGGACCGGGAGTCGCTGCGCGGCGGCGACGGAAGCGAATGACGCGAGAGCGATCGCCGCGATGATGATTCGGGACATGTGTTTCTCCTCCTGTGTACGGAATCCGACTGTGCAGGTCGCGCGGGCGTGCGGCATCCGGTGGGACGATCGGGATCAGCGCCTGACGCACAGCGCTGCGCATGCGATATGAAGCATGCCGGATCGCTTCTGGATGAAACACGGATGCAGATGGACCCTGTGCCTGTCCGCCGTCTGCAACACGAAACCACCTGCAATGTACCTCACCCCGGGGCGGAAACAAGCATTTCCGGGCGTTAGGAGGGTTCTTCTCGGGCGGTTCGTGTCGGGTCCGGTAAATCTGAGGGGTCGCTCCTGAGGATTCGAGCGATGCGGCGGGAATCATGGCGGGCCGAGGGTTGTTCCTAGGATGCCTGATACCCAGGTTGGCTTACTCGGGAGGCACTGCGCCTGATGTTCGGGATCGTGAAGCGGATGATGCGGGAGCGGGTACGGAAGCGGGCGTTTCCGGAGTCGTGGCGTGCGATTCTGGAGCGGAACTTCGCGTACTACGGGGTCATGGATGAGCCGTCGCGGGAGCGGCTGCACGGGCTGATCCACATCTTCCTCAACGAGAAACGATTCGAGGGCGTGGGCGGGCTCAAGATGACGGATGAGATCCGGGTGACGATCGCAGCGCAGGCGTGCGTGCTGATGCTGGGACGCGATGACATCACGGATTTCTTCCCCACGCTCAGCTCGATCATCGTGTATCCGGAGCGGTATGTCGCGCCGTCGAAACAGATGAACCCGGACGGGACCGTCTCGGAAGGGATGCAGGGACGGCTCGGCGAGTCGTGGCTGCGCGGGAATGTCGTGCTTTCGTGGAGCGATGCGCTGGCGGGCGGGCAGGACCTCCGCGACGGGAAGAATCTCGTCTTTCACGAGTTCGCGCACCAACTCGACGGCGAGACGGGCGCGGTGCAGGGCGCACCGAAACTCCCCGCGCACAAGTGCTACCAGGCGTGGGCGAGCGTGCTGGGCAGTGAGTTTCAGCAACTGCGCCGGGCCGTGCAGAGCGGACGCCCGACACTCCTCAACGCCTACGGCGCCACGAACCCGGCGGAGTTCTTCGCGGTCGCGACCGAAACCTTCTTCGAGAAGCCCGTCGCGATGCGACGCGAACACCCGGAGCTGTACGCCAAACTCGCGGCCTACTACAGCCAAGACCCGGCCGGATGCTGCGACGACTGCTACGGATTCAACTGCCCCCCCGCCCCCGGAACTACCCCCGGAAGCGTCCCCGGAAGTATCACGGGAACGACTCCCACCTCCGGAAGCGGAAGTGAAAGCGACGACGGGACGAGCGTGGCGGCGCGCCGGTGACGAGATGATCGCCTGGGGCGGGTTCAGCGTCCTGAGCGACGGAACACGACCATGGAGTACTCGGGCAGTGTGTAATTCGCGCGGATGCGTCGGATGGTATCGGTGCCGGCGCGCTGGTGATCGACGATGAGGTCCCAATCGCCCGGCGGGAGGGCGAGGCGTTGGCGGCGTGGCTCGCCGTTGTACGCGACGAGGATCTCGGGCCACGCCTCGTCGATGTCGCTGCCGTCGATGGTGAATGCGACGAGCGGATCGGCGCTGAGGAATCGCAGTCGCTGTCGGATGAGTTCGGCATCGTCGAAGCGGAAGAGCGGGCATTCGCGCCGGAGCTGCACGAGGCCGCGGGTGTAGTCGAAGATTTCGCGGTAGCGGGCTTTGCGGGGCCAGTCGAATTTGTTGACTTCATCACCGGCGTTGTAGGAGTTGTGGTTTCCGCCCTTGGTGCGTGCGAAGTCGGACCCGCCGTGGAGGAACGCGATGCCCTGGCTGGTGAGGACGATGCCGAGAGACAGCTTCTGCATGGCGCGTTTTTCGCGTTCGCTCGCATCGGGCCGGGCGTGGAGGAGCTTGTCCCAGAGCGTGAGATTGTCGTGTGCTGAGACATAGTTGACGGTTTCGATGGGTTGGTTGGTGAAATCGTCGATGGCGCCCGCGACGCCGCGCCGGATGGCGGCACGATCGCCGCCGGGTCCGGTGGCAAAGCCGGTGGAGGTGCCGTCGAGATCGCCGCGGATGGCGTTGCGGAGGTGGTCGTTGAAGACGGCCATGCGCATACCCCGTTGCGCTCCCTTGGGGAAGTGCGTGGGGCCGCCGCCGGTCCACGGCTCGCCGTAGAGCGTGATGTCGGGGCGGATGGGCAGCAGCGCCTCGCAGACGGCGCGGACGGTGGCGGGGTGATGGGTCCCGATGAGGTCGAAGCGGTAACCGTCGATGCGGTACTCCTCGATCCAGAAGACGGTGGAATCAACGATGTACTTGCGGACCATCGGACGCTCATCCGCGATGGAGTTGCCGACGCCGGCGTCGTTGAGGAGTTGGCCGTCGATGCTGGTCCGGAAGTAGTACCACGGCACGGACTGATCGAAGGGGGACCACTCGAAGCTGCTGGAGGTGTGGTTGTAGACGACATCGAGGATGACGCGGATGCCGTTCTCGTGGAGTGTGTGGATCATCTGCCGGACATCGCGGATGGCCTGGAGCGGATCGCGCGGATTGGTGGAGTAGTTGGACTCGGGGACATTGAAGAGCGCGGTCCAGTAGCCCCAGTTGTACTGATCGAGCGGCGCGGTGAAGTCCTGAATCGGCAGGAGGTGGACGGCGGTGACGCCGAGTTCCTTGAGGTGCGCGAGTCCGGTGCGGACGCCGCCGACCGTGCCTTCGTGCAGGAGGCCGAGGTATGTGCCGCGGAGCGCCGGATCGAGCGATGTGTCGGCGACGGTGAAGTCGCGCACATGGATCTCGTAGATGACTTCATCGGTGGGCTGCGCGAGCTTCGGGGGGTCGATCTCGCCCCAGCCGGGGATGTGCGTGCGTGAGAGGTCGACGACGACGGAGCGGGTGCTGTCCACATTCGCGGCGAAGGCGTGGATGTCGGGGACGATCCGATCGACGCCGTAGGATCGGTAGTTGTAGACATACGCGTAGCCGTGGAGATCGCCCTCGACCTCGGTTTCCCAGACGCCCCGGCCGGTGTGCGTGAGCGGAACGACATTGAAGGGGCGCGGGACGCCGACGGACTCGTAGAGCATGACCTCGACGGACTCGGAGACGGGCGACCAGACGCGGAAGACGGTGGACTCGGGCGTGCAGAAGGCGCCGAGTTGTGCATCGAGCGCGGTGAATCGGTCTTCGGTGAGGACATCGCGCGCGTAGACGGTCTGGGCATCGAAGCCCGGCACATGGATGTTGAGCGAGGCGACATCCTCGAATGAGACGGGCGGATCGAAGTGGACCTCGTAGACGAGGCGACCGATGGCGCGGGCGCGCGATCGCTCGACGCGCCGAACGGTGTAGTCGGCGGATTCGTCACGGGTGGAGGAGATCGTGATGCTGCTGCGTTGATCCTGATCGAGCGGTCCGGTGGAGATGAGGTGTATCTTGTCGGCGGCGTCGAGGAAGGCATTGGTGAGGCGCATGGTGAAATCGACGGATTGCGGATCGGTGAAGACGCGGGGATCGCCGCTGACGAGCCAGACTTCGGTGACATTGCGGCGCTGGAGATTCGCCCAGCGGTCGCGGTCGACATCTTTGGCCTGCCAGTTGCCCTGACGGATGATGAAGCCCTGTCGGGAGGTGTTCCGCTCGACGGGGACGATGGCGTAGCGGCCGAAGTCGGTCCGCCCGGAGAAATTCACGCCCCGTCCGTCCTGCTCCTGTCCCCAGGTCCAGAGGTTCCAGCCGTCGTAGTCATCGTCCGGGCGGAAGTAGTGGACGACGAGGACGCGCCCGCCGTGGTCGTCCGGATTGATGGAATCAGCGATGCTGACCGGGCGGACCGTCGTCTGGGCTGCACACGCCGGGGCGGCGAATAGCGCGTGCAGGGCCAGGAGCACAGCGAAAAGAATCGGGAAAATGCGGTTCCGCATGGTGGGCCTCCTGTTTGGTGCGATGGTAGTGCTCTGCGTGCGGGCTGCCAGCCGGTCCGCCGAGATTCGGCATCGGGGATACCCTTGCGGTCATGAGCACGGGGATGCGGACGGACTTCGAGACGGAGGCGGTGCGGCTTGTCTCCGCGGCGGCGGCGGCCCGGGGGTGGCGCGTGGATGTCGAGCCGTCGACACGGTTCTGCTGCCGCGTGGTGACCGGCTCGGGGGTGGGATTCGTGGTCGGGACGGATCTGGGGCTGAACGACTCGGCGAGTCGGCGGGTGGCACAGGACAAGGCGTTCGCGGCGCACTTTCTCGGCGTCGACGGGGTGCCGGTGGTCGAGACGCGGGTGCTGCCGAGTGCGGCGGAGGTGGAGGTGCTTTCGGGGTGGGAGTGGCCCGTGGTCGTGAAGCCCTGCCGCGGTCATGGCGGGCTGGGGGTTGGTCTGGCGCGCGGCGTCGAGGAGATCGAGGAGGCGTACACGGCGGCGAGTGCGCTGGACTCGGTGGTGGTCGTGCAGCGGTATCGCAGCGCGGCGGAGGTGCGGGTGATGGTGCTCGATGGCGAGGTGCTCGCCTCATTCGGGAAGGAGCGGGCGGAGGGTCGGATCGGGGCGAATCTGTCGCAGGGTGCCGCATGGACGGATGTCAGCGAGCGATTGCATCCGGAGGTGGCGATGCTGGCGGTGCGGGCGACGGGCTGTCTGGGGCTGCGTGTGTCGGGCGTGGACATCCTGCTGAATCGGTGGGATGGAACGGAGGGTGCGGAGGTGCTGGAGGTCAATGCGACGCCGGGGCTGCGGGCGCTGGCGATGCACCGTCCGGAAAAACTGGATCGGCTGATCGCGCGGGCGCTGGATCGGCTGTGCTGAGGGGATTGGTCGGCGGGGCTAACATCGTGCCCCCACCAGTACGAGAAAGAAGGCCATGAACCACAGCGAAACAGGGAAAAAGCACCGCGTGACGGTGATTGCGGGCGACGGGATCGGACCGGAGGTTGTCCGGGCGACGCAGCAGATCATCGAAGCCGCCGGCGTCCGCATCGACTGGGAGCCGATGGAGGCGGGGGCGGCGGTGTTCAAGAAGGGGATCGCCTCGGGCGTGCCGCAGGAGACGATCGACTCCATCTCCCGGAACCGCGTCGCGCTGAAGGGTCCGCTGGAGACGCCGGTGGGGTACGGCGAAAAGAGCGCGAATGTGACGCTGCGGAAGCTGTTCGAGCTGTACGGGAATCTGCGTCCCTGCGTGGAGCTGCCGGGGATCATCGCGCCGTTCGCTGGGCGGAAGATCGACCTGATCGTCGTGCGCGAGAATGTGGAGGATCTGTACGCGGGGATCGAGCACATGCAGACGCCGGGTGTGGCGCAGTGCCTCAAGCTGATCTCGCGGAAGGGGTGCGAGAAGATCGTGCGCCTGGCGTTCGAGGTCGCGGTGGCGGAGGGACGGAAGAAGGTTCACTGCGCGACTAAGGCGAACATCATGAAGCTCACCGAGGGTCTGCTGAAGCGGACCTTCGAGGAGATCGCGCCGGAGTACAAGGAATCGCACGGGATCGAGTCCGAGCACATCATCATCGACAACTGCGCGCACCTGCTGGTGCGCACGCCGGAGTGGTTCGATGTGATCGTGACGACGAACATGAACGGGGACATCATCTCGGATCTGACCAGCGGGCTGACTGGTGGGCTCGGGCTCGCGCCTTCGGCGAACATCGGGAACGAAGCGGTGATGTACGAGGCGGTGCACGGGTCGGCGCCGACGATCGCGGGGAAGAACATCGCCAATCCCACGGCGATCCTGCTGTCAGGAGTGATGATGCTGCGCCACCTCGGCGAGTTCGAGGCGGCGATGAAGATCGATCACGCGCTGCGTGTGACGCTCTCGGAGGGCAAGGCGCTCACGGTGGACATCGTCGGGGATCGCCATCCGGCCACGACCGACGAGTTCACCGAGGCGGTCATCGGGAATCTCGGGCGCGAGGCGCAGAACTACACGGCGCGGGCGTACCGACCGATCCGACTGCCGCGTGTGGATACGCGACCGGACTTCGTGCAGGTGGGCGAGCGTCGGACGGTGGGCGCGGATGTCTTCGTGGAGTCGGCGTCGAATGCGGTGGAGCTCGGCCGGTCGCTCGAGGGATTGAGCGAGGGGTCCGCCCTGCGCCTCAAGATGATCTCGAACCGCGGCACCCGGGTGTACCCGCCCATGGAGGGGGGCATCACCGACTGCGTGGACCACTGGCGCTGCCGCTTCATCCTCCGAGATGCCGGCGGGGACATGCAGGATGCGGATCTGCTGAAGCTCCTGGAGAAGGTCGGGTCCAAGCACCGCTGGATGCACATCGAGAAACTCGCGATGCTGGACGGCAAGGAGGCCTTCTCGAAGGCCCAGGGCGAGGACTGAGTCTGGGGGAGCCAGAGGAGCCGTGGGACTGGGCAGAGGGGCGTTTTCGGACCCCGTATGGGGCTGGGGCGTGTGGGAAATTGAAGGTGGGGAAAACCTGCGGCCCATGAATCCACGAGATTCAGCCGATTGGGACGATCTGCCTTGACCCTCCCCGCTTGGGAGGTAGGGTCTTTACAGCACTACAGGGTCTGCGCGGATCGTTTCAGCACAGGGACGACGCGCTGATGAGACAAACGGAGAGAGACTTTGATGGCATCCCATCGCGCGATGTGTGTGGCTGCGATTTTGGGCGGCGTGATCGGCATCGATTGCCTCCCGTCGGCTGAGGCGTCGATTCTGATGCCCGGTCTGAAGGCAACCGCCGAGGCGTACGACTACACCACCGGGCCCGCGAGCGGCGAGGCAGACATCGACCCCGGCATGATGGTGGGCCCGCTGATGCGCGCGGAAGCCATCGCGAGTCGAAGCCAATCTGTCAGCCGTGCCTTCGCCGAGGCGGCCTACGGATATCTGCGGGTGGAGACGAGCACGATCGGGGTGTATTCCTCGATCACCAGCGCGACCTCGATCGGGCAGGCGGTCGCATCGGCATCGTTTGTGGATGATCAGGTGGTGGTGCAGCGCGACGGGATCGCGACGGGCACGCCGGGAAGTTTCCGTGCACGCTTCGATGTCCAACGCCTGATCGATTTTTCCGCAGCACTCTCCGATGGGCTCGCAGCGGGCATGCTCGTGCTCGAGGGCGGATATTCACTGGGCATCGTGATCGGCCAGAGCGTGACCGAGATCGACGGCAGCGCGCTGGGCGGCACATGGCGTCGGATCGGTGTCGACGGTCCGCTGCAGGAGCCGGATGTGCTCCCGCCGGGGATCGTCGAGCTTGATGTGGACTTCGAGTACGGCGTGCCCTTCACCATCGCGGTGCAGGTGCAGGTCAATCTGTTCACCTTCATCTCCAACGGGGGCACGGCGGAGGTGGACAGCCGTCTGCTGCTCGGGCCTTCGTTCCGCTGGCTCGGCATCGTGGATGGGCTGGATGACGAAACGACGGTGTCATCACCCGAGGTGGACAACTGGAAGGATCCGGCGATTCCCGCTCCCGGCACGGTGGCCTTGCTCGGCCTGGGTGCGCTGGGACTGGCACGCCGTCGTCGCTGATCCGTCGTCTACCGATCAATCCCACTGTTCAAGATCAAGGCGAGATGCGCTCGTCGTCGCGTCCATCGCGCCAGAGTCCGTGGAGCAATCCCGTCCCAACGGGATTCTCCGGGGTGCTGATCTCGACGACCGCGCACTCACCGGTGCGGAGCCGGATGGGCTCGCCGGTCGGGCCGGAGGTCAACACGCCGACGAGCGTTTCGAGCTGCGGATTGTGCCCGACGAGCACGATCGAGCGATGATCCGCCGCGCGCGAGATGACTTCGAGAACCTCGACCACATCCGAGGCGGTGTGTCCGAGGCCGAGGATCGGCTCGACGCGGCACTCGCAATCGAGCGAGGCGAGGATGATCTGTGCCGTGTCGATCGCCCGCTTGAGGGGCGAGGTCATCACGAGGGTCGGCGGCCGATCGAGCGCCGCGAAGATCTCCGCGAGATGATGCGCCTGGCGCTCGCCGCGCTTGCGCAACGGGCGATCCTCATCCCTGCCTGTCGGGGATTCCGGCTGTGCCTTGCCGTGGCGGGTGATGTAGAGATGCAAAGCGTTTCCTCTATCCATCGCGGTGCGGGCCATCACGGTTCTGGTCCCACAGTCCCAAATCGTCGCTGAGTGATCGGCCCACTGCCGACGAGAGTGTAGCGTGAGTCCGCGCGGGTTCGGCGCGAGGTGTCCCGCTCGCCGTGGGGGATCTCTCCTTTGTAAAGAAGCTGTAAAGCGTTGTCGTCGCTGTATTTGGCCACAATCTCCACTTTGACTCGTCGGGCATGGATGTATTCTTGAGTCCGAGAACGCTGCCGCACAGCAGCGTGAGGAGTCTGCGGTCCTGCGTGTCGAAATCCGGGCACAGCGTGTGTTCACGCCACGCGGACGCCGGCATCCTCAAGAAGCAGAGGAGATCAGATGATGAAGACAGGGAACATGGCGATGCTCGTGATCGCGGCCTCAGGCGTGGTGGGTTGGACCGCCGCGAGCGCCTCGGCTCAGATCGATGTCATCGGCGGGCAGACGAATGTGCTGCTGGACTTTGCCACGCTGGAATCCGCCGCCGGATTGACGCTCGCGGGTGTTGTCGGGGACACCATCGCTCCGGGTGACCTCGGCGAGGGGAGCGTTGCATTCCCGATCAACCCCCGCAACGCCGTGCCGCTTCCGACGACATTCTCGTATGCAGATGGTCTCGCTGGGTTTTCCGGCACCATCGAACACACGGGCGGCGTGGAATTCAACGGCGGCGCGATCGTCGTCGGGAACTTCACGATCGGCTTCGATGCGCTGCGTGTGGGTGGAGATCGATCTGGCTTCTTCGTCGAGAGCCGACTGGGCATCGAGGAGATCCTGTTCGACATCGAAAACCCCGGCACGGTATCGGCAACTGGTTCCGGGCTGGAGATCGGAGCGAACCTGCTCGTCTCCAGCGAGTTCGCTGACTTGCTCGAAACGGCCGGACTCGCGCTGACGAACCTGACCGGAGCAACAGTCGGCGAGGCGCTCGTGGTCGCGGCGGTGCCGAGCCCCGGAGCGTTCGCGCTCGCGGGCATCAGCGGCCTTGCGATCTCCAGGCGTCGACGCTGAACAAAACACTACACTATTTCCTCACGAACCCATGAGGCCATCCTGCAAACGGATGGCCTCATTTGTTTCCGAGACCAAAGTGCCACGGAATGCCGTAGAAGGCCCCCAAAATCACTGGGGAGTAGCACCCTCTCGCATGAGACCGACCGGGCGTATGAGGCCGTCCGGATGCGGCTCCGGGTAGATCATCCACTCGCCATCAACGGAATGAATCGTGACGGTGATCTCGGCCGCAGCGGGTCGACCAGGTATGTATCGAATGATCTCGCCCTCTTCCGTCTGGAACAGCACGGGCTGGGCGTCATCGAAAGTCAGCCGATACTGCACGGCTTGCCCCGCTTCATCGCTGTATACGAGTTCGTAGCGACAAGAGTCGTACGCGATCGTAAACATCATGCGGAGAAAATCGTCGACGGGAATACCCGTCTCGGCATCGTAACGCTCGATTCCGACTGCGATCGCCGCGAGCCCCCGTTCGAGATCCTCGTATCCCGGCGACGATGGATCAACGAGCATCATCGCGGTCTCCAAGTCACCCTCGCGCATGAATTCGATGAACTCCACAAGCACGCGCTCGTGCTCGGACGCATCGTCAGGCAGAACAATTCGCTCCACGCGTCGATCGAGAAGCGTCGCCAAGTTCATTGGTATGCCATCGAGTTCCTGTTGTGCGTGATCAGGAGTCTCAGCAATATCCCTCTGCTCACCGTTCGGAGCATCGTTTGTCGACGCTCCCCCGCAGGCCGCGAGCCCCGCCGCACACACCATCGCTAGCACCCATTGTCCCGCTCGACGCATCATCCGCTCGTCCATCGCTGCTCCTGCCGGTTCTGGTTCGTTCATCCTCATCGAAGGCCGGTTATCGGCGATGTAGATTGTACAGATGAGTCCGACCCCGATTGCGGGGGCCGGATCGACCCCCCTCGCTGCTACAGTCTGGGCGTGAAGCCCCCCAGCACCATCCCGGCCATCCGCGTCGTCATGATGCCCCGCGATGTCAACCCGCAGGGGACGATTTTCGGCGGCGTCCTCCTCTCCCTCATCGACCAGGGGGCCTTCGTCGAGGCCCTCCGACAGGCCCCGCGACGCTTCGTCACCGTTTCGTTCAAGCAGGTCGAGTTCCACCGGCCCGTGCTCGTCGGCGATGTCCTCTCGCTCTGGGCCGAGTCGACACGCATCGGCCGAACCAGCATCACCGTCCGCGTCCGTGTCCTCGCACAACGCGAGGGCGAGCCGCAGGACATCAATGTCACCGAGGCCGAGGTCACCCTCGTCAGCGTCGACGACCAGGGACGACCGACGCCCATCCTCGAATGAACCCTCACGACCATGCAGCACATCGAGATCATCACCACCGGCGGCACCATCGAGAAGACCTACGACGAGGTCCACCAGCAACTGTTCAACCACGGCTCGATCGTGCAACGGATGCTCCACCGCCTCCAACTCAAAGAGACCCGCGTCCATGTCCGCGAGCTGATGAGCAAGGATTCATTGCACATCACCGATGAGGACCGCCTCCTCATCCTCAAAACCGTCGAGGCCGTCACCCAGCTCACCCCCTCGATCGTCGTCCTCCACGGCACGGACACCCTCAGCAACACCGGAGAACTGCTTCACGAGCACCTGAAGGACACCAGCGCCAGCATCGTCCTCACCGGCGCCATGCGCCCCTTCGAGATGAAGCGCTCCGATGCGCTCCAGAACCTCACCGAAGCGCTGCTCGCGTCCACGCTCCTCCCGCCGGGCGTCTACTGCGTCATGCACGCCCAGGCGCTGCGGTTTCCCGGCGTACGGAAGGACATCCAGCGCGGCACATTCGTCGGCGAGCGCGTGACGAATACGATGCCCCGCTAGCGCGTCGTCCAGCCCAGCGACGGATCGAGCACGCGCACCTCGGCCTCATCCAGCAGACGCCGTGCGAGACGAGCCATCAGCAACTGCTCCTGACGCAGCCGCACCTCGCGCACCAGCGAAGTGCGCGCCTCCTCGAAGCTCGGGCGATCGGCGGGAGCTGGAATCACTTCATCCAGACGCACGATCGCGTACCCCTGATCGACACTCACCGGCTCGCTGATCCCCCCCGGCTCCAGCATGCCGACGATCCGACGGATGCTCTCCGGCCACGAGGTATCCGCAAGGTTGATCGGGTCGATGATACCGCCCCGGGCCGCGGAGTCGTCGGTCGAGACCATCGCCGCGACCTCGCCGAAGGATTCACCCGCACGGATCCGGCGCACCGCCGCGCTCGCCTCGCGCGCAGCGCCGACGACGATGACCCGGACCCGATAGGTGCGCCCGTAGCGGAGTTCGTAACCGAGCCGCAGCGCCTCCTCGGTCAGAGACACCTGATCCTGCACGAGCGCCCGGAGCATGGCCGAGCGACGGAGCTGCGACTCGAAGCGCACCGGCCCGACGCCCCGCTCCCGCCGCACCCGATCCAGCAACCGCTCGGACTCCTGCGCTGTCGTCGCACCCGCCGCCTCGCCCATCGTGCTCACGAGCAGATCGCGCTCGCGCTCAAGCATCTCCGGGGTCAGACGAATCCCCGCGCGGGCACACTCGCCTTCGAGCAGCCGTTCCAGCACAACCTCTTCCACCGCCAGCGCCCCCGCCGCCTCGCCGAGTCGAGGCAGGAGCGTGTCCCACGAGATCGCCTCGCCGCGCAGCATCACCGGCGGGCGATCCATCGCCGAGCCGCCGACCGGTCGCCCCTGAGCAGAACGCTGCTCCGAAGCCGCCAGCCCGCGTTCGACATACCGGCGATCGTCCGGATCCCGCGCTCCTCCCGATCCGGCGCACGCGGACAGCACGAGGCCGACCACGCTCAGCATGCACAGCCATCCGCCGGACCTTCTGGACACCATGATCAGATCCTCACTTCAGCCCGAGCGCCCGCGCCATCGCCGCGCCCATGTCCGCCGGAGTCTCCGCGATCTCGTAGCCGCACGACCGCAGCGCCGCGATCTTCTCTTCAGCGCCACCCTCGCCGCCGGAGATGATCGCACCGGCGTGCCCCATCCGCTTGCCGGGAGGCGCGGTGCGACCCGCGATGAACCCCGCGAGCGGCTTCGTCATGTGCTCCTTGGCCCAGCGTGCCGCGACCTCCTCGTCAGACCCGCCGATCTCACCGATCATCAGCACGCCGTGCGTCTCGGGATCCTGCTCGAAGAGTTCAAGGCACTCGATGAACCCCATGCCGCGGACGGGATCGCCGCCGATGCCGACGCAGGTCGATTGCGCCAGCCCGAGGTTCGAGGTCTGCCACACGGCCTCGTAGGTGAGCGTGCCCGAGCGCGACACGATCCCGACCGCCTTGCCCGACTTCACCTCCGAAATGTGCCGATTGATGTAGCCGGGCATGATGCCGATCTTGCACCCGGCCTTGGTGTACGGGTCGGAGGTGCTCGTCCCCCCACCGGTCTTGGGACCGGGCGTGATCACGCCGGGACAGTTCGGCCCGACGAGATACAGCACCGGCTCGCCGTTCAACCGACGCTCGTTGTTGATCCGGTCCAGCTCGGCCCGGACCTTGACCATGTCCTGCACGGGCACACCCTCGGTCACCGCGATGATGAGTTCCATCCCCACGCTCGCCGCTTCGAGGATGGCATCGCCAGCAAAAGGCGGCGGAACGAAGATCATCGTGGCGCTCGCCCCCGTCGCAGCCACCGCCTGCTCGACCGTGTCGAAGATGGGCAGGCCGTTCTCGTCCTTCTTGCCGCCCTTGCCGGGGGTCACACCGCCCACGAGCTTCGTGCCGTAGTGCAGGCAGCCGCGCGTGTGCTGGGCCCCGAAGGATCCGGTGATGCCCTGACAGATGACTTTCGTGTCCTTGTTGATGAGGATGGCCATGCGGTGCTGTTCCTGCCTTGTCGGGTTGAAGTGCCGGATTCGAAGGCGGCGCGCATCTCCGAGCGTGCAACGCCGGGGGGTCGGAGGATAGCCAGCAGCACCGAGATGGGGAACCTGAACGCCTCAGTCTCCCCCTCCCGGCTCGAAAAGCCCGCGATCACCCGAAATGGGCCCGAAGCCGCTACCCTCTCCGCAGGCAAGTACTCGTTGATTGACCATCCACAAGGCACACCCGGACAGATTCCGGACGAATCACGGAGATCCCCATGCGCGCGATCGTCACCGGCCAGATCGGCATGGACAAGAAGGACTACCTCAACAGCGTCGTCGACTTCGCAGGCGAGCAGGGCGAGACCATCAAACTGTTCAATGTCGGCGACATGATGTACGCCGAGGGACGCGACATCGCGCCCGGCCGCATCCTCGATCTGCCCTGGTCGCGGCTCAACTCCCTCCGTCGGGCGGCGTTCAAGGACATCATCACCGAGTCACGACATCACGAGAATGTCATCGTCAACACGCACGCCACCTTCCGCTGGCGTCACGGCCTCTTCGCCGCGTTCGACTTCGATCAGCTCGAGAAGTTCGACGCCGACATGTACATCTGCCTCGTCGACAACATCGAGGTCGTCCACCACCGCCTCCACCGCGATCACGACATCGACGCCACGCTCAAGGACTGCATGGTCTGGCGCGAAGAGGAAATCCTCGCCACCGAACTCATGGCCCAGGCCACGCACAAGCCCTTCTACATCCTCTCGCGCGGCCGCCACGAACTCACGCACCGCTCCGCATACCGCCTGGTCTGCCGACCCGAGATGCGCAAGGTCTACCCGTCCTTCCCCATGAGCCATGTCGTCGATCTCCCCGATGTCCTCGAAGAGATCCGCATCTTCCGCGAAGCCCTCGCCAACCACTTCATCACCTTCGACCCCGCCGATGTCGATGAGAAACTGCTCCTCGAACTCGCCATCGAAGCGGCACGAGAAGGACGAGAGTCCATCGAGTTCGCGCCGCACGAATACGGCGGATCCAAGAACGCACCCACCCTCCGCATCAAGGTCAAGGAGATCATCGACATCGCCGGCGACATCGACGGACAGATCTACATGCGAGACTTCAAGCTCATCG
>REDD01000142.1 GCA_007693725.1 Phycisphaeraceae bacterium | reverse complement strand
CGAACGCTGCGCCGGTGAGGGCGAGGACCGCAAGCGCGGTCAGCCCGAACCGTGAGGTGCTGTTCATGCCGAAATTTCCTTTCTTCTGCTCCATCTGATGGACCGTTTGTGCTGATGCTCCGGGGAGAACCCTCGGCGGCATGCCTGCCGGGGGGTGGATCATCCACGCCGCCTCGGCGAAATCGCAAGTTTGTACTGACTAGTTTGAGGACTCTCGTGCTTCTTGGCAACTCGACTCAGAGAAATCTCTCGCCTGGCTGGCTGTTGTGGATCATCGACGCAATGGGCCACCCGCCCACAAGCCATCAATTCACCATGATTCTCGGACTCACGATACAGCCAGGTCGGAACCAACGCAAAGCCAGGCGGACTGAGGAGTTTGGGTAAACCACACGCCACTGGCTCCATGGGACTGCCGGCACCAAGTGAGTGCCTACCAACAGCCCGGACCAGACTATCGGCCGTTGCCCCCCCGATGATCGGAATTTTGAAGGGATTTCCGGTCTTAAGGTATTTGCGATGCACTTTCGGGTGCCGCAAGCCCCTAAAAACCACCTGTTTAGGTGGCAGCGTTGCGCCGCCGCCTTCTGATCACGCCTTCAGGAGCGTGATCCTGCCCTCCCGGTAGCCATCGAGCAATTCCGAGGCGACCAGGCGGACCACATCGCTCTTGCTCGTGGTGCCGAGCTTCTGATTCAGCCGCATCATGTGGGTCCTGAGCGTGGGAAGGGCCACTCCGAGCCGATCCGCGACGCCTTCATTGGTGCCACCCGAACACAATTCGAAAATGACCTGCCGCTCGCGTCGGGTGAGGCGTCGGAAGGTGTGCTCTAAATAGGCACGCTCGGCCTCTCGGAGTTCGAGTTTCGGGGGCTGGTCGGGGTCGGCGGGGCGGATGGAAGACCGCGTGACCACACGAAGACCGGGACGAGTCTCGGAGAGACCCATCGGCTTGCGGGCCGGCTCAACGGGGGGAACCCCCTGCATGGACGCCATCAGACCTCTCCCCTGGTGCCCGGGAGCGGCACCAAAATCGCTCCCGTACCGACGGGACACACTCACCGTCGGCGGTCCGGCGCCCCATGTGCGGCTCGGACATCGAACCTCTCTGAACATAGCGGCCATCACGGGCAGAGCAAGCCCCAGAGCCGGGAAGTGCTACAGGCCCGTGATCTTTCCTAGGTGTTTCAGACGCTAAGCGCCTCCACAACGCCCCAGATTGACGCCCCGACGCTGCGTGGCAGTGATGCCCGGTACCCGTCGGGTCGATGCTTTCACCGTGCGGAGGTTCGGCTCGGCTCGAATGCTCTCGCCACCTCGCCTGCGCGATATCCGGCACTGGCGAGCAATGGGCCGGGGTTGACGCCCGGTTCTCGGAACCACTCGGAGGATTCGAAGGCCATGGACATCGACAAGATCCTGCGTGCGGCGGCGGAGCATGATGCCTCAGATATCCACATCGTGGCGTGGCATCCTCCGGTCATGCGCGTCCACACCGCCATGCAGCCCATGGACTTCGACCCGATCACGCCCGAGCAGGCCCTCGCGATGGTGAAGCACATGGCCTCCGAGGAGGCCTTCGCGAACTTCGGGCGTCAGAAGGACTCGGACTTCTCCTACGAGGTCAAGGATCTGTGCCGCTACCGCGTGAACGCACACATGCAGCGTGGCGTGGTCGGCATCGCGATGCGTGCCATCAAGACCAAGGTGCCCCCGATCAAGACGCTCAACCTCCCCGAGGTGATCGAGCGTCTGACCTATCTGCCCCGCGGGCTGGTCCTCGTGACGGGCGATACCGGTTCGGGTAAGTCCACGACGCTCGCGGCGATGATCCAGGCGATGAATGAGCGCTATCAGAAGCACATCATCACGCTGGAGGACCCGATCGAGTACGCCCTCGAGAGCCACCAGTGCCTGATCGAGCAGCGCGAGCACGGGCAGGACACCCCGTCGTTCGCCTCGGCCCTGAAGCACGCTCTGCGTCAGGACCCGGACATCATTCTGGTCGGCGAAATGCGCGATCTCGAAACGACGGCGCTGGCGATGACGGCGGCGGAAACCGGTCACCTCGTGCTCTCCACGCTGCACACCGTGAATGCGGCGCAGACCGTGGAACGAATCATCGACATGTATCCGGCGGGCCAGCAGAACCAGATCCGAGCGATGCTCGCGGACACGCTGCAGGCGGTGATCAGCCAGACGCTGTTCCGTCGCATCGACCGCAAGGGCATGGTCCCGGCCATCGAGATCCTGCTTTGCACCCCCGCGGTTCGCAACCTTGTCCGCGAGGGTCGCACCTTCGAGATTCCCAATGTCATCGAGACGAACCGCGCGATGGGCATGCAGAGCTTGGACTCAGCGATCGGATCGCTGTTCTTCAACGGAATGATCAGCAGGGAGGATGCGCTGGCGCAGGCCGTGTATCCGGAGAAGCTCGAGCAGCAACTGGCTGCCTGAGTAAGTGAATCAGCGTGCCTTGAGGCACGCTCACTGGGAGAGCGTGACCGATGCCGGCGTATCGCTACCAGGTTCGTTCAGGGAACGGTCAGACCGTGATCGGCGTGATCGAGTCGCAGACCGCCGCCGCGGCGGCGATGTCGCTCCGCTCTCAGGGCAACGAGGTTCTGTCGATCACGACGATGTCCGGTGTCGATCGCAACGCGCTCATGTCGCGTCTGCGGGAGATGAACTCCGGCAAGCCGACACAGAAGCATGTGCTCGACTTCACCACGCAGCTCGCGGTGATGATCCGAGCCGGCATCGGCCTGCGGATGGCCCTCGAGGGCATCGCCGAGCAGACGGAGCACGCGAAATTCAAGCGGATCATCCTGGCGCTCAAGACGGATGTCGAATCCGGCAAGCAGTTCTCCGAAGCGCTCGCACGCCATCCGAAGCTGTTCGGACCGCTGTATGTGAACATGGTTCGCGCATCCGAGATGTCCGGCTCGTTCGGATCGATGCTCGACCGGATCGCGGCGTACACATCTCAGCAGATCGAGACCCGCAAGATGGTCGTGGGCGCCATGATCTATCCCGGCGTGATCGCGACGATGGCGGTCGGCGTCACGATCTTCCTGCTCACCTTCGTGCTCCCGAAGTTCACCGGGGTCTTCGAGGGCAAGGAAGACGCCCTGCCGTGGGCCACGATCTTCCTGATCAATCTCAGTGAATTCGTCCGCAACCAGTACATAGTGCTGTTGATTCTCGCCGCGGTCATCGGCGGCGGTCTGTTCGCGTTCGGGAAGACGACCGTCGGGGCGTACTGGTACGACCTGCTCAAACTGCGCTTCCCGATCGTCCGGCGCATGTTCCGCGCCCTGTACATCAGCCGTTCGCTCCAGACGATGGGCGAGCTGATCAATGCGGGCGTGCCGATGCTCGATACGCTCGCGATCACGGGGGACATCTCGGGCAACCGCTTGTACAAGGGGCTCTGGCGCGGCGTCTACGGCGCGGTGAAGCAGGGCAAGAAGATCACCCAGCCGCTGCAACGCTCAAAGCTTCTCCCGCACGCAGTGGTGCAGATGATCGGCGCGGGCGAGGAGTCCGGTAAGTTGGGCGAGGTGCTCGACGAGATCGCGGGCTACTACGCGAAGCAGCTCCGCGATGCGATCAAGGCGGTCACCAGCATGATCGAGCCCCTCATGATCGTCATTATGGGTTCAATCGTTGGATTCATCGCCATGGCGATCATCCTGCCCATCTTCCGGATGAGCCAGATCGTCCGCTAGCCGATGTTGATGGTGTGGAGGCGAAAGCCGGAGGGCGGTCGAAGTGACCGCTCTGCCTGCGAAGGAGTCGGCATGGTCCGCGTTCTGTTCGCCCTCACACCGCCAGGATGGAGTCGAGCACCGCGCTGTGCATCATGCCGGCTGCGAACAGTCTCCTCTCCCGCCGCGTCGGTGCGTGGGTTCACACTGCTGGAAACGATGCTCGCACTGATCATTGTGCTGGTCGGTGTGCTTGCGGTCGTCCAGGCCCAGCGCTCGTTCCTCTCGACGAACGCGTGGTCGAGCCACTCCGCCACCGCCACCTATCTCGCGAACGAACTCCGTGAGTTCAGCCGAGCCCTGCCCCGCCACGATCCGACCACCGGCGGGCTTTACTTCACCACACCGGGCAACCCCGCAACACTCACGGGCTGGGGGCCGGAACCCGGCGAAACCACGGTCGAGGACATCAATGACCTCGACGATCTGGACGGACTGGTGCTCGGTGAAGCGACCACCTTCCCGCCCGGCTTCACGATGCGCCGGCGACTTCCCGGACCCATCAATGCGTTCGGCGAGGTCATCAGCGAGGTCCTCTGGGACGGCTCGGTCGAAATGGTCGAAATCGGCGGCCACGAACAACCGGTCTCCATGCGCGGCTGGACACAGATCGTCCAGGTACACAAAGTCAATCCCTACGACTACTCGCAGATCGTCGATCCCGCGACTTATGTGGCGGGCATACGCGAGGTCGGCTCGTATCCGCTGCGAGTCACAGTCACGATTCTGTATCAGGGCCCCTTCGAAGCCGAGGCCCCCGCGGTCACGAGTGTGACATGGGTGGTGCCGCCTTGAACGCCGATTCTTCGCAACGGTCAATGGTTCATGCTGGAGGTCTGGAGCGATCCCCATGCGACTGAAATCCCGGAACAAATCTCGAATGCAGCGTTCACGCCGCCGGCGGGGCATCGTCGGCGTACTTGCCATGATGTTTCTGGTCATGTTCGCCTCGCTCGCGACGGCGATGGCCGTGGCGACGCAGGGCAACATGCGCTCGGCATCGTCACACCTGCATGTCGTGCGGTCGCTCGGAGCGGTCGACTCGGGCATGCGCCTGGCCGAGTCGCGCCTGCGCAGCGCCTCATCGCGATTCCTGGTGACGCGCGGCCTGATCGACGCCGCATATGTCGACACACTCTGGTTCGGGCCCGTGCCCTCGGAGCCGGAGGTCAAGGTTCTCGATGCGCCGGGCGACATGGTCGAGACAACAACGCCCGGATCGATCCAGGCGGCCATCGCCAACATCCACTTCGCGGACAACACCACCAACACCATCCAAGGTTCGTCCCCGACGAACGCACCGGCGCCGATCGTCGTGCTCGACCGGGGCGAAGACTGGCTCGTCACGCTCCCCATCGGCATCGCCCGCAACGATGCCGGACAGATCGTGACGGCGACTCAGGTCTCGTACGGGCCTCCCGACAACGGCGAGTTCCGAGTCGTCGTGACCGGCTACGACTGGGATCCGGTGCGGGCACGCTGGGTGGAGCGCACGGCGGAGCAGCGTTTCCGCGTCACGAAGCGCATCGAGTTTGCCATGATCAGCACGGTGGCGACGCAACTCGGACAAGGCGCCTCCGTGAAGGGTCCGATCGGCGTGCTCTTCGACAGCAATGACCTCGACACGATCGACGGGCCGCCGCTCGTCGCACGCAGCGACTTCTACGGCCTCAACCCTGTGCTCGACCAGAAACTGGATGACTTCTACGCGATCATCCGCGAGTATGACACAAACGGCGACAACCGACTCTCGCTCTCGCACGCAACGGAGAGCGCCGGTGTTGCGTTGCTCAATGTCAACGATTACACCGGGGATGGCACGCAGGACAATGCGTTCCGTGACATGACTCGGAACGGATACATCGATGACTTCGACATCTTCCTCTTCCACTTCGACAGCAACGGTGACGGGCGTGTGGTTCTCTCGAATGCGCTCACCGCGGGAACACCCAACGAGGGCCAGACGCCCGAGTTCACCGTGAACGACACCCTCGCCGAACTGATCGACGGCGGTTTCGCCGATCGCAATCGCAACGGCTGGCGAAACGGGCGACTCATCAACGGCGCGTGGGATTGGACCACCTTCCCCGACAACAACGGCGACGGCATCATCGACTCGAACGACATCGACCACGGCGACATCGTCCTCGGATACCGCGACGGCGTGCTCGATCATCGCGATCGCTACGCGAAGGTTGCCGGGTCCATCCGCCTGCGTGCCAGCAAGAGCGCCTGGGAAGCCGCCATCGGCCCGGATGGGAACCCCGTCGGGAACTACCAGCAGTTCGTCGAAGGGCCGATCCGCGCTCCGGAAGGCGAGCCCCCCATCGTCTTCGATGCGGGCGAAGATATTCTCCCTGAGATCGATGCGACCTCATTCCAGGCCGCATCAACCATGATGATCGCGCTCGTGCAGGCATCGGGCGCGCCGTCCTTCGCGCAGCAGGTCGCGGCGCAGCGAGGCGCCGGATGGACACCGCCCATCCGCGAGGAGGCCACGCCCTTCGGCGCGACTTCCGCCGCGGACTGGTACAAGCGCCCCGTCTACGAAAACATGGTCTTCAAGAATGTGAAGATCCCGATGGGCACCAACGCCCTGTTCATCAACTGCGAGTTCATCGGCATCACATTCATCGAGACCTACCCGGACAACACGCACCCGTCGTGGACCTTCTACGGCGAACTCGAGCGGAACCCGTCGAGCGGGCAGCTCGAACTCAAGTACCCGCCTCCGCCCGCGGAGAGCAACCAGGCGCTCGACCAGTCGTATTCGACTCCCGGCGCTCCCGGCTACGACTCACTCCCTCCCCCACTGATGGTGTACGCAGATCTCGACGGCAGCGGCGTCTCGCACCAGGTCTGCTACGACACCAAGCTGGTGTCGAACAATCTGCGCTTCCACAACTGCCTGTTTGTAGGTTCCGTCGTTTCCAACAAGCCGCACGACTACACGCACATCCGCAACAAAATCCAGTTCTCCGGCGCGACGCGCTTCACGCAGTCTCACCCGGACTTCCCGAATGACCCGGGGCGCAACCCCGACTCGGAGCATCTGGACGCGATCAGCCGTTCTTCCATGATGCTCCCCCACTTCTCTGTCGACATCGGTGCGATCAATCCGCCGCCGACGCAGGATGTGCGGCTGAAGGGTGCGATCGTCGCGGGCGTGCTCGATGTCCGCGGCAACGCGTCGCTGCGCGGCGTACTGCTCTCGACCTTCAGGCCGAAGCTCGGCGAACCGCCGCTCGTGCTCTACGGCACGCCGGTCGGCAATCCCGCGAACTTCAACTCCTCCATCGGGTACCTCACCATCGAGGATGGCGACATGGAGGGCATCGACCCATCTAAGCTCGAAGACCTCAACGGCGACGGCCATCTCGACATCGGATGGGAATGGGCGCGCGACGCCAACGGCAATCTCATTCTCTGGACCGACTTCGCGGGCGACCCGAACGATGACGCCCTGTATTCCGGTGTCCCCGATCCCGGCGCCGGTGTCGACACGGATCATGTGAGGCGTCCGGTCCGCTGGAACGGCATGGGCATCACACGCATCGAGTCCGACCCCGAAGCGCCCTTGCCGGACGGCCTCGCGCTGCCGATGAGCATCCGGCCCGTGCCCGGTTCGTACCAGGAGGGCCGTCTATGATCCGCCGCAAAGCAACCAATGCCTGCCGCAGGGCTTTCAGTCTCGTCGAAATGCTCATCGCGGTCGCCATCAGCGCTGCGATCCTGTCGGCGATGATGGTGGCGCTCGACACGACCTTCAAGGGCTTCGAGACGAACGCGGACTCCGCATCGTCGCATGTCGTCACGCGGATCGCGGTCAATCGTCTGCTGACGATGGTGCGCACCGGAACCGAGTTCGGCCCCGTCTCCGCCGATGTGCTGGATGTGGAGATCAATCCGCTCGTCGCCGACTATTTCGAGTTCGTCAGCGCCCGCAACGCCGATGGATCGCCCAGGACAGTCTCACGCGTCGAGTACCACTATCCCGGCGCGGGAGCGCTGCATCGCTCTTGGGGGATCGGCCAGCAGCCGCCGCCGCTCGGTTTCACGCCGAGTGGACCGGGCGAACTCCACCTTGTCCAGATCGATCTCGCGACCAACAACGAGACATCGTTTGTTCTCCTCCGCGAGGTGAGGTCGGTGCGCTTCATCCTGAAGTATGACATCGGACCCCGGCTCGAACGCGCAACCATCGATATCACCGTCGACCCTCGCACCGATGACGAGACGCACCTCGCAACGGATATGTCCGCACAGTCGGTGCGCATCGTCGCCTCGGCAATGCCACGCCAGCTCGTGATGAACTGATTCAGTCGAGAGCAAGCCCCGCACATCACAATGGCGGGGATATCCATCCGAAGACAGGGCACATCGGATCGGCCGCACGCACCAGGGAGCAGCGGCTGCTGGACACGGAAGTTGATTGCACACACCGGAGGCGAACGGAGTTTCGTCATGCCCACGATCGAAATGCCGACCGTACAGACACCGGTCCCGCTGTCGGGGATGGCGCTGTCGGCCGCGGAATCATCGGCGTTCATTCGGGAAGTCGCGCTGCACCAGACGATCTGGACGCTCGCAGGCCCCGAAGGATGCCCCACGCTCGAACGCGCCGGCGGACGCATGGCGGTGCCCATGTGGTCATCGATGGACCGGGCCGAGTCCGCGCAGGCGGCGTGCCCGGAGTTCGCCGGATGCGTGCCGAAGCGCATCCCGTGGATGACCTTCATCGGCGAATGGGCCGACGAGGTCTGCGCCCGACGGCTCACCATCGGCCTCAACTGGCACGGCCAGAACGCCGCCGGATACGACCGCGACATCGCCGATGTGATCGCCGCGATCGAGCGCGAAATGCTCGGTTGAGTCCCGTCGGAACGACAGCTTGAACGGTCGAACCTACATCTCGATCTGAGGCCGCTCGGGATGCGGCCAGTCGAGATGGAACGACTTGTTCCGCGGCTCATCGACGCGCTGGTAAGTGTGCGCGCCGAAGTAGTCGCGCTGCGCCTGTAGCAGATTCGCGGGCAGAACGGCGTGGCGGTACGAGTCGTAGTACGCAAGCGCCGATGTGAACGCGGGCATCGGGATGCCCCCCATTGCACCCGCCGCGACGACCCGCCTCCACGGCCCCTGCGAGCGAGCGATCACCTCCGTGAAATACGGATCGAGCAGCAGATTGCGCAGCCCGGAATCACGCTCGTACGCTTCCTTGATCTTCTGCAGGAAACGGGCACGGATGATGCAGCCGCCGCGCCAGATCATCGCGATCGAACCGAAGTCGAGACTCCAGCCATAGTGCTCAGAGGCCGCGGCCATCAGTTGAAAACCCTGTGCGTACGAGCAGATCTTCGCGCAGTACAGCGCCTCGCCGACCGCACTCACAAAGCTGTCTCGTGATCCGAAGAGATCATCCCGAATCGTGCTCGAATTGCTCGTATCAGGCCCGTACAGAATCTCATTGGCGAGCACGCGCTCATCCTTCAGCGCGCTGATGCAACGGGCGAACACCGCCTCCGCGATCGTCGCACCCGGTACCCCCATGTCCAGCGCATTGATGCTCGTCCACTTGCCCGTGCCCTTCTGGCCCGCGGCGTCGAGCACGATGTCGACGAACGGCTGCCCCGTCACGGGATCGCGCTGCTTGAGAATGTCGGCGGTGATCTCGATCAGGAACGAGTCGAGCTCGCCGCGATTCCACGCAGCGAACACCTCGCCCGCCTCCTCCGCAGTGAGCCCGCCCATCTCGCGCACAAGCTGATACGCCTCGCAGATCATCTGCATGTCCGCGTACTCGATGCCGTTGTGCACCATCTTGACATAGTGCCCGGCCCCATCCGGCCCGATGTACGCGGCACACGCCTCCCCGCCGGCAACCGGCTTCCCGGGACGCGCCCCCTCGATCGGCTTGCCCGTCTCGGGATCGACCTTCGCCGCGATCGCCGTCCAGATCGGTTCGAGAATCTCCCACGCCTCGCGTTTCCCGCCCGGCATCAGCGATGGCCCGAACCGCGCCCCCTCCTCCCCGCCTGAGACCCCCGACCCCACGAAGAGCAAACCCTTCTCCGCAAGGGCCTTCTCCCGCCGGATCGTGTCTTCCCAATGGGCGTTCCCGCCGTCCACGATGCAGTCCCCCGGCTCGATCAGGCCCGCCAGACCATCGATCACGGCATCAGTCGCCGCCCCCGCCTGCACCATGATCACGATCCGACGCGGCCGCTTCAGAGCCCGGACAAGATCCCCCAGTTCATCGCAGGCGACGAGGCCCCCGCCCGTCGCGCCGAAGCTCTCCGCCGGATTGGCCTGAATGAAGGCATCCGTGCGTGCCTTGGTTCGGTTGTGTACCGCCACGAGAAAACCGTGATCGGCGATGTTCAGGGCCAGATTCTGCCCCATCACCGCCAGACCGATCAGCCCCACATCCGCCATCGCCTCGGGCATTCTCGCCTCCATCTGAGTCAGGGTACCGATTCTCGCGGCACACCGACCCCGCGGGCAAATCGATCACCGCCGCGGGTGGAGGATTCACGCCCACAACCGTGTATGATGCTCACCCCCTTGGGGCGGTAGCTCAATTGGGAGAGCACTAGCTTTGCAAGCTAGGGGTTGAGGGTTCGAGCCCCTTCCGCTCCACTTCCGCAGCGTCGCGCATTGATGCAGCATCGCCGTGCGCACACACGGCACGCCCTTGCAGTCACTCACACCGACGACCTCAAGCGCATAACCCGTCACCGCGCCGGCGCGATCCTCACCGTCACTCCATCCTCATTCCGCAGCACCCATGTATTCCCATCCCGCTCGATACTCCTCGACGCCTCCAACGCCCGCAGGAACGCCGCCTCGAAACGCATCAGCACGCTCGGACCCGCCATCTTCGTCGCGGCAATCGGGCCGATGCTCAATCCGCCATCCTCCGTGATCCGGTAGGCGCCGTTGAATCGGTTCACCCCCGCAAACCCCTCGACCCTTCCGGTTTCGCCCGACGCCTCCCCCGCCACGAAGCGCACAGACACCGGCGGATCGGTGCTGGGAATGCCGGCCGCGGAGTTCCCGTCCGAGACCGTGACGATCGACCACCCGCCATCGCGCACCAACTCGGCGAACGGGGCATCCGCAGGCCGATCCGATCGGGCACACCCCATCAACACCACCACGCCGAGCACAACCAGCCATCGCATCATCGCACACGCTCCTTCACAGCATCACGCTTCTATTTCCGCACCGTGCTGAACCGCCCGAGCACGCGCCTCGATCGAGTCGCGTCCCCCGGGTGAGCCGCCATGGTCGCCTGATCCGCTCGCTCCACCGTCACGAACGCGAGCGGCGCGTACTGATTCACCATCCTCAGCAACTCCGGCAACGCCCGCCGACGCACCACGGCGAAGGCGATCTCCACCGGACCGTCGCGACCCTTCCCCTCGATCCGCGTCACCCGATACCCATGCTCGCGCAGATGCGCACACAGATGCAGCTCCGGCTTCGAGTTGATCACACGCAGCACGCGATACCCCATCGCCAGCTTGTCCTCGATCACCATCCCCACCAGAGTCCCCGCCGAAAATCCCGCCGCGTACGCGATCAATGCAATCGGGTTCGACAGAAACACGAACACACCGCTCACCGCCAACACCCAGATGATCACCTCAAAGAAGCCCAGCGCGGCGGCCTTGTACCTCGAACCGGAGATCACCAGGATCATCCGGATCGTCCCCATCGAGACATCAAGAATCCGCGCTGTGAAAATCAACAGCGGGATGTACCACGCCATCGAGACACCATCATTGGCGGCCGAAGCGGTCAGTCCCAACACAAGCCCGTAGTCCCCAAACTCGAACATCATCCCTCTGCGATTCTGGAAGCCACCCGACACACTCCTGAGATTCCGGTCGAGACCCGCCGACACTGCAGCGTAGTAAGCATTGTCCGAGTCATGTGACCCTCTTCACACCCCGACTCATGCCGGGGTCGGGATGCCGCCGAAGAATCATCCGGGCCGGATGCCCCACAACATGGCAGAAGAACCCAGCGATCTCGCTTCCTCCGAAGCCCTTCTCCTGCACGAAGGGGTCATGGAGTCACCGCGCCTCGTCTCGTTCGAGTTCGGTTCGGGTGCCATCTTCTCCAGCCGCTCCCCCGCCAAGCAGACACCGAACGAGGATTCCGCCGGGCTCATTGCCATCGGCGACTCCGGTGCGATCCTCGCCGTGGCCGACGGCGTCGGCGGATACGCCGCGGGCGAGGTCGCCTCCAGAGTCGCCATCAAGTCCCTGCTCGAGGCCACACGCAACCTCCACCAAACGACATCGCTCCGGGAGGCCATCCTCGACGCCTTCGAGAAAGCCAATCACGCCATCATCGATCTCGGACAGGGCTCCGCGACGACACTCGCGGTCGCCGAGGTCGATCGAACCTCTCTCCGCTCCTACCACGCCGGAGATGCCGGAGTCCTCGTCACCGGTCTCCGCGGGCGTATCAAGCACCAGACCCTCGCGCACGGCCCCGTCGCATACGCCGTCGAGTCCGGCATGCTCGACGAGCACGATGCCATGCACCACGACGATCGCTCCCTCATCAGCAACCTGCTCGGCTCATCCGACATGCGCATCGAACTCGGCCCCACCGTGCAGCTCGCCACACGAGACACCGTCCTCGTCTGTTCGGATGGCGTCGCCGACAACCTCACCACCAAGGAGATCGTCGCCCTGATTCGCAAAGGCCCGCTCGATGAAGCCGCCCAGGCCCTCGCGGATGCGTGCCGCAAACGCATGACCGAGCCCGAGCCCAGCGCCCCCTCCGCCCCCGACGACTGCTCATTCGTGCTCTTCCGACTCCACGCCTGACGCCAAACGCCTCAGCGATCCCACTCGAACCGCTCCAGATGCATCCGAAGATGCCGCGCCGTGGGAAAACGCTCGACGATCATCCCCCGCTTCAAACCGCAACAGATCCATTTCGCTTCATCCGGCAGAGCCCGATACGCGCTCTTGCCCCCGAGTGCATCGTAAAACAACCGGATCATGTTGATGACATCCTCGCGCCGATTCTCCGCGGACGGCGCGCCCCAGTCGTACAGATCCACCACCTTCGCATCGAAGAACACGCCGCGCCGACGGATGATCACATTCCCCGCGTGCATGTCACCGTGATACTCGCGCCGCGAGTGGACCTTCTCCAAACCAACCGCAAGCGTGTGCAGCAGACACATCCCCTCGAACACGGCCAGTCGCTTCCCCGGCTGACGCTCAACGAAGTTGTCCAGAATCTCGCCCTCGATGTACTCGCTGATCAGCGCGGTCACCGGACCCGTCTCAAACTGGATCGTCTCCGAGTGGTGATACTTCATCAACAACGGGCAATCCCGCAATCGCTCCAGCTTGCGCGCATACCGACGAACGGCACGGTCCCGTTCATTGCGATGCGGGAAAAACAACTTCGCGGCACGCGTCACACCCGTCCGCCGCTCGCGCACCCGATACACCTCCCCCTCATACCCACGCCCCAGCATCGCCGTCACGGTGTAGTGACCACCCACCGTCTGCCCCGGCTGAAGCGCGAATGACTCGATCTGTGTGCGACGCTTTCCCACCGGGGCCATGGTAAACGAATCCACCCCCGGCGCGAGCCGCTCCTGCCCCTATCCGCGCGATAAACTCGCCCCATGACTCGAACGCTCATCTGCGTGCCAATCATGGTCGAAGAGGCCCACGCAGCGCTCGACGATGCCGCCCTCGCAAAGTCCCTCGGAGCGGACCTCGTCGAATTCCGCATCGACCGCATCTTCCACGGCGAGGGGGATGACGACGGACGAGCCACCGCCCTCCGCCTCGCCGCAGAAGCACCCCTCCCCTGCATCATCACCTGCCGATCCGCCCACGAAGGCGGCGAATACGAAGGCGATGACGCCTCCCGAATCGCCCTCTACGAAGCACTCGGAACCGCCGAGCACCCGCCCGCCTACCTCGACATCGAACTCTCCACCCTCACCCGCTCCGCCAACCTCCGCCAGAAGGTCCGTCTCGCGGTTGACCACCCCTCACAGCCCAAAAACCTCTCGACCCGGCTCATCCTCTCCCTGCACGACTTCGACGCCCGCCCCAAGGGACTCCTCCAGTCCCTTGAGCGGATGCGCGAGGAGTCCGCCGCCAAAGTCCTCAAGATCGCCTACCGAGCCCGATCCGTCCGCGACAACCTCGAACTCTTCGAACTCCTCCGCCACCGCACCCACCCCACCATCGCCCTCGCCATGGGCGAGGCCGGGCTCATGAGCCGCATCCTCGCCCCCAAGTTCGGCGGCTTCCTCACCTTCGCCTCGCTCCGCGAGCAGACCGCCACCGCACCCGGACAACCCACCATCACCGAGTTGCTCACGACCTACCGCTTCCGCTCCATCACGCCTACCACCAACCTCTACGCGGTCCTCGGCTGGCCCGTCGCCCACTCGATCGGACCACGCGTCCACAACGCCGTCTTCGATGAGATCGCCCACGACGCCGTCTATCTCCCGCTGCCCGTCCCCGAGGGATGGGAGTCCTTCAAGGCCACCACCCTCGCGCTCCTCGACGATCCGCACCTCCACTTCCGCGGCGCCAGCATCACCATCCCCCACAAGGAACACCTCCTCCGGCTCGCCTCCGAGGACACCTCGCGCGCCTGGACCATCGAAGATTCCGCCCGCCTCGCCGGCGCTGCCAACACGCTGCTCGTCCAACCCGATGGCGCCTGCCGCATCACGAACACCGACATCGTCGGCATCACCGCCCCCCTCGAACATGCATTCGGCGGCTCAGACGCCCTGAAGAATCTGCCCATCGGCATCATCGGAGCGGGCGGCGCTGCCCGAGCAGCATTGACGGGGCTCATTCGGGCTGGGGCCGACATCACCATCACCAACCGAAACCGCGCCCGTGCCGAAGCGATGGTCGAGTCCATCGCCCAGCACGCGCCCACGCGCCCCCGAATCAACATCGTCGATCTCGACGATGCCTCTCGCTGCCCTGTCCGAGTGTGGATCAACTGCACGCCCCTGGGCCTCGCGGGAACCGAGCACGCCGAGGCGTCCCCGCTCTCCGATGCCGCGCTCGACAACATGCCCGCCGATGGCCTCGTGTTCGACACCGTCTACAACCCGCCCGAAACGCCACTCCTCAAAAACGCCCGCAAACGGTCGCTCAGAACCATCTCCGGCCTCACAATGTTCGCTCATCAGGCCCGGGCGCAGTCGTCTCTTTGGCTCGGGGACACACCGGACCTCACGACCTTTGAACGGATTACGAACGACTCTTTTGCATCAGATCACGCCGGCGACCGTATACAGTGATGCAATGCTCACCCGGCCGGTTCACTACCCTGCGGCCTACGGGGTGTTCGTGGCGCTCGCCGTCGCGGATATTCTTCTCTCCGGAATCATCATCATCGGACTCGGCGGAACGGAGATCAACATCATCGCCGCGTGGGTCTTCGAGAACGCCGGGCTCTCCGGAGCAACATTCCTCAAGTTCGCCACCGTCGTCGTCGTCCTGCTCTCCTGTGAATTCCTCGGAAACACAGGCAGCGACTCCACCGCGCGCCGACTCGCTCAGATCGCCGTGATCATCAGCGCGATCCCCGTCACATTCGCCGTCGTCCAACTCGTCGAGGCCTTCGCCTGGAACCCCGACCTCATCGCCTTTGCCAACGGCAATCCCCCCTTCGATCTGCTCGACATCGCCCGCGGGCGCTGAGTCCCCGCTTCCCCGCAGCTACTCCATGGCGAAACCGCTGCTCTGGAGCAGCGTCCGGAATGATTCCCCGAAAACGAAGTTGTGCTCCGGAAACGCAAGGCCCGATCGGTTCCTGTCCACATGCGAGAACATCAGGTCCACCCGACCGATCTGCTCCGGTTCGCCCTGCCCATGCAGATCCAGCCGCTCGATCACGCCGCGCGTCGAGGCCCCCGCCTCATCCATCCGCTCGATGGTCGCCGTGTACCGAAGCGTGTCGCCGGGGAAAGCGTCGCGATCAATCCGCGCGATGCTGATCTTCGCGAGCACCACCTTCTCGCGGAACGCCCCCACCTGACCGACCAGAATCCCCGATGTCTGCGCCATGCCCTCGATGATCAGCGAGGCGGGCATCACCGGACACGCGGGCAGACCGCGCTCGGGATCGGCGGCGAAATGCTCGTGCAGATGCTCCTCCGCGAGCGAGATGTTCTTGATCGCGACCATCCGCTCGCCCGGAACGAGTTCAAGCACGCGATCAATCCACATCCACCGCATCGCGATGCACCATCCCCCGTGCTTCAGGCCGCGACATTCGTATCGAGCTTCCGCTCCACGAAACTCACGATCGCACTCACCGTGAACACATCCGCGATCCTGCGCAACTGCGGATCCTTCTCGAACTCCGAGAAGTCGAAGTGCGGCAGCTTCGCCCTCAATTCGGCGATGCCCTTCGGCGTGACCTTCCCGTCCTGCACATAGGTCGGGTCCTGTGCCACATTCGTCGGGAACATCTCCCCCTCCGAGATCTTGAACTCGAACACCTGTTCGAGCTTGAAGGTGATGTCCAGAAAGTCGATCGACTCGGCCCCCAGGTCGGAAGCCAGACGGGCATCGGGCGTCACCTCGTCGTCATCGACGCCCAGCGCATCCACAAGCACCTCACGCACCTTCTCGAAGATTTCATCGCGCGTCATCTACCATTCCTCTCTTCAGCCAACCAACGCTCCCGATTCATCCAGACACGCCGGCTGGCCGTTCTGCAAGGGTCAAGGGTACGGCGGACCGCCCCACCGGGCTACCCGCGCTCACTTCCGCATCGGACGCAGACTCAGCCGCCCCGAGACGCACACGCTCGGTCCATCGCCCTCATCCTCCCCACCGACGCCCAGCCGCACCGCCTGCCCCTTGTAGCTCACACTCCCATCCGCGCCCGGGACCCCCACACGCACCACCTCCACGCGCATGACCTCCCCGGGACGCACGAACGAGCCATACTTCATCGCCCGCACCTCCCCCAACACATACCGCCCCCCGCCCTCCATTTCCCCGAGATGCGCCCGCGCCGCCTGCACCAGCGCCTCCAGCATGAACACCCCCGGCAGGACCGGAAAACTCGGAAAATGATCCTGCAGATACTCCTCCGAGAGCGAAACCGCCTTCACCGCCACCAGACGGCTCTCATCCCGCTCCACAATCCGATCGATCAGCGCGAAGTGCATGGGGCGAAAGCATACCGACACTCGGGCTAG
>REDD01000036.1 GCA_007693725.1 Phycisphaeraceae bacterium | reverse complement strand
ATCCGCGCCATCGAACCATTCGGATCGTCCCCCTCCGCGTACCGCAGCACCGCCCGACCGCTCGACACCAAGCCCGCCACCACCTCCTCCGAACCCACGAACCGCCCCTCGCCGTGCGCGATCGGCAGCATCATCAACGCCCCATCACCGCCATGCTCCACCAGCCCCCGCGTCCATACGCATCGCTCCGCGCCCGCTCCAAGCTCCATCCGCACCCACCGATCCACGAACCGCCCACCCGCGTTCTCCGCGAGCGCCACCGTCGGCGTGGGGGCTTTGGTCGGCACCGAACCAACCGCTCCAGTTGGGCCGGGCAATAGACCCACCTGCGTCATCACCTGAAACCCGTTGCACACCCCGATCATGCACGCCCCCCGCTCCGCCGCGCTGCGCAAGGCACCCCACAGCCGTTCCCGCAGGCGCACCGCCAGCACCCGCCCCGCCGCGATGTCGTCGCCGTACGAGAACCCGCCCGGAAACCCGATCAACTCGAACCCATCGAGCATCCCCGGCTCGCGGATCAGCCGATCGACATGCACCACCTCCACCCGTGCCCCGGCCAGCTCGAACGCGCGCTGCATCTCCGCCTCGCAGTTCGTACCAGCCGTCCGAATCACCAGACACCGTGCCATGCGCGCCCCTTCTCCCGGATCCCCCCATCCGCACCGGAAGTGGGGTCTTCTCAGACAGTGTAAGTCACCCCACACCCCTCCTACCATCCCGGCCCCCCCAGAGACACCACCCCCGTGAACCAGACCCAGCACACCCCATCCCCCGACCTCGCGCCCAACTACGAGGATGCCGCCGGTGCCGTCGGCGTCCACGAGGCGCCTGCGGTCATGGAACTCCCGGCCGACCTCCCTGGCACGGTCATCGCACCGGCGCACGCAGTCAGTGTCTCCGGGGTCAAGTTCTCCATCCTCTCCGCATCCCACGCCTACATCGACATCTTCCCGATCCTCCTCGCCACGCTCCTCTGGCCGCTCCGCGAACGCCTCGGGCTCACCGAGTGGCAGGTCACCGCCGTGCTGATGATCAGCCCCATCTGCTCCGGCGCGCTGCAACCGCTCTTCGCGTGGCTGTCGGACCGCTACGACTCGCGCATCGGCGCGCCCCTCGGGCTGCTCATCGGGGCGCTCGCCATCGGCTCCATCGGCTTCGCGCAGAACTTCTGGCAGCTCCTCGTCCTCCAAGTCGTCGGCGTCATCTGCACCGGCATGTACCACCCCATCGCCACCGCTCAGGCCGGACAGATCGGCGCCTCGCTCTTCCGCAACGGACGCGCACAGGCCATCGGCCTCTTCATCGGCGCGGGCATGCTCGGCACCGTCCTCGGCGCGAAACTCGGACCCGGCCTCAACGCTTCCCACGGCATGACGAGTCTCATCTGGCTCGCCGCCCCCGCACTGCTCATCGCACTCATCCTCCACGCCAAGCTCCGCACCCACTCCCACATGAGCGCGCCCCGCCACCAGCTCCGCGCCTCGCTCACCCGCGCCGAGTCCAAGCGCCGCTGGCGCATCATCTCCCTCCTCGCCTCGCAGAACGCCATGCGCTTCACCGTCCAGGTCGCGCTCCAGGCGGTCATCATCAATGTCTGGGCCAAGTCGAAGATCCTCGCCGACGCCGCAACCCTCGCCGTCCCGCTCTCCGAGCGCGAGATCGCAGCGCAGGCCAGCATCCTCAACGGCAACATCGTCGCGGCCCTCACCCTCGGCATGGGCATCGGCGTCTTCCTCGCGGGCCGCTACATCCCACGCGGCAGCGAACGCGCCCCGCTCATCTGGATGTCCCTCATCGGGGCCATCGCCACCGCCCTCATCCCCTTCGTCGGCAACGCCACCTACTCCGGCAACCCCTCCGACCACCTGTCGCTCCTCCCCGTCTACCTCTGCGCCTGCATCGGCTCCATCGGCTTCTTCGCGACCTTCCCCATCGCCACCGGCCTCGCCCAACGGCTCCAGCCCGGCCACACCTCCCTCGTCACCGCCCTCATGATGGGCGTCGGCTGGGCCATCTCCTCCGTCGCCCCGCTCCTCGCCATCCTCTTCTTCGCCGGCGTCTCCATCGACCTCGCCCCCGAACTCCCCGCCAACCGCATCGCCATCGCCTTCGTCTGCTTCGCCGCGATCCTGATCATCGCCGGACTCTCCACCCTCCTGATCCCCCGCGACCTCATCGCCAAAGTCGCCGACAACCATTAATCACCCCCCGGAAGTCCCCCGGAACCCCCGGAACCCCCGGAAGCGGTCACTCCGGTATCCCCGGGAACTTGGGATCCCGAGAAGATCCCCCCGAATCAGGCATCCACGCGCTGACAACTGCTGTCATCTGCTGTGGATAACCTGTCGCCCAAAGTCGCAACTGGCATCCCGCCCGGCGCGCGACAATCCTTCCATCGTGCAGCAGTACCTCGACCTCCTCCGCGATGTCTTGACCAACGCCGTCCCGCGCGACGACCGCACCGGCACCGGCACGCGCTCCGTCTTCGGGCGTCAGCTCCGCTTCAAGCTCGCCGACGGCTTCCCCCTCGTCACCACCAAAAAAGTCCACACGCGCTCCATCATCCACGAGCTCCTCTGGTTCCTCAGGGGCGACACCAACATCGACTACCTCCACAAGCACAATGTCACCATCTGGGACGAATGGGCCGACGCCGATGGCGACCTCGGCCCCGTCTACGGCCGCCAGTGGCGCTCGTGGCAATGCCCCGACGGGCGCACCATCGACCAGATCTCCCAAGTCATCCACGACATCAAAGCCAACCCCACCTCGCGGCGCCTCATCGTCTCCGCGTGGAACCCCGCCGACATCGACCGCATGGCCCTCCCCCCCTGCCACTGCCTCTTCCAGTTCTATGTCAGCAACGACACCCTCTCCTGCATGCTCTACCAGCGCTCCGCCGACCTCTTCCTCGGCGTGCCGTTCAACATCGCCTCCTACGCGCTGCTCACGCACATGATCGCGCAGGTCACCGATCTCAAGCCCGGCGAGTTCATCCACACCTTCGGCGATGCCCACATCTACGCCAACCACATCGATCAGGTCCGCGAGCAACTCACCCGCGCGCCCCGACCGCTCCCCACGCTCCACCTCAACCCCGACATCACCGACCTCTTCGCCTTCACCTACGACGACATCGAGATCCGCGGCTACAACCCACACCCCGCCATCAAAGCACCCGTCGCCGTATGACCACTCCGCATATCACCCCCCACATCACCATGATCGCCGCGGTCGCGGACAACCGCGTCATCGGAAACCGCGGCGGACTCCCCTGGCACCTCCCCGCCGACCTCCGGCGCTTCAAACAAGTCACCCTCAACAACCCCATCATCATGGGGCGCGACACCTACGAATCCGTCGGGCGTCCGCTCCCCGAGCGCCGCAACATCGTCCTCACACGCAACCCGAACTACAGCGCCTCCCCGAAAGCGGGCGGCATCGAGATCGCACACTCCATCGACGAAGCGCTCGAACTCGTCCGCAACGAGCAGCAGGTCTTCATCGTCGGCGGCGCAAAGATCTACGAGGCCTTCCTCCCGCTCGCCCACGCACTCGACATCACACACATCCACGCCACACCCCACGGCGACACCTTCTTCCCCGAGATCAACCCCGACGACTGGACCATCACCTCCGAATCCCACCACCCCGCCGACCCCAAGCACGACTTCGC
>REDD01000037.1 GCA_007693725.1 Phycisphaeraceae bacterium | reverse complement strand
GGTGGATCGCTCTGGCGCGGCGGGGCTCCAGGGGGCGTGGGGGGGCGTTCTCGGTGTCGGTGGATGGGGTTCGTGATCGGGTCGATCAGGATTTCCGGCAGGTGTGCGATGATTCTGTGCGCGATCGACGAACTGCAACCCGGGATGATGGTGGGCGCTTCGGTGCTTCATCCGTCTCGTCCCGAACTGGAGCTGATCGCGCCGGAGACGGTGCTGACGGGGGCGATGATCGAGCGCCTGCAGAGCATGCGGACGGGGAGCGTGTGGATCACCTATGACGGCACGGACGACCTGAACCACGCGGTCTCGATGAATCTGACGCTGGGTCAGCGGGAGGTGTACTGCCGCCTGCGGGACGATTTCGCTCGCAGTGCGCAGCGGACGATGACGGTGGCCTCGCTGCAGTCGTACCGGCAGGCGGTGTTGTCGCTGGCGACGGAGGTGATCAGCAGCCGTGCGTACGCCTCGCTGGCGTGCCGGCTGTACACGGGGGAGCATCCGCTGTTCTCGCACTGCGCGAGCGTGGCGTATCTGGCGTTGCTGACGGGTCTGGAGCTTGAGACCTACATCGTGAGCGAGCGGCCGCGGCTGAGCCAGGCGAACGCGCGCGATCTGACGGCGCTGGGGCTGGCGGGGATGCTGCACGACATCGGGAAGACGATGGGGGCGGAATCGATCCGTCGGATGCACGAGGTTTCGGATCGGAAGGCCCTGGAGAACAAGGCGTACGCCGAGCACACGCTTGTGGGCGCGGAGATGCTTTCGGAGAATCGGGTGCCCGCATCGACGCGTCAGGCGGTGTTGATGCATCATCAGCGTTGGGACGGTCGGGGGTGGCCGTCGCGCCGGGATCTGGGCTGGGGCGAGGGACCGGTGCTGAGCGGTCGGCGGGTGCATGTCTTTGCGCGGATCATCGGCGCGGTGAATGTGCTGGACAATCTGCTGGCGGGGAGCGCGGAGTCTCGGGAGCCGGCGGTGGCGGCGTTGTCGCGGTTCGCATCGGATGCGTTCGACGGGTGGTTTGATCCGGTGATTCGTCGGGGGGTGCTGCGTCAGGTGCCGCCGTTCCCGGTGGGGGCGATGGTGCGGCTGAGCGATGGTCGCGGTGCTGTGGTGACGGTGCCGCAGCGCGAGCGGCCGTGCAGGCCGGTGGTGCGGATGCTGGAGCCGGGGAAGGGGGGCGGGAAGCCGGAGACGATCGATCTGATGCTGCACGAGGATGTGTCGATCGTGCATGCGGAGGGGCGTGATGTCTCGGAGTGGCTGTACGAAATACCGGAGATTCCCGAGCACGATGCGCACGCGGGTGATGTGTGCGCGGGGGATGATGAGGGAAGCGGGTCGCGGGCGGCGTAGTCGATTTCCCTTGAATGGGGCGGTTGCGCGGGAAAATTGTGCGAATCCGGAGGAATGCGTGTTGTGTCGGTGATCGGGTGCCTAGGGTGCATCATCGTGAGGGCGGCGCGACCGGTGCGCTGCTCTGTTGATGTGTTGGACCCGTGGCTCTCGCGCGGGAAGGTGCGTTGAGTCAATCCGGCGGCGGGGCTGAGGCGAACCCGTTCAGACGGAGGAACGCCCATGAGCAGCACGAGCCAAACCGTGGTCCGCAGTAGTGATGATCCGGATGCAGCGCGATCGCAGATGCGCGGTCGGTTCGATGAGGTGCGTGCGCAGACGATGCGTCTGGTGCGGCCGTTGTCTGCGGAGGACATGGGCGCGCAGTCGATGACGGATGCGAGCCCGGCGAAGTGGCACCTCGCGCACACGGCCTGGTTTTTCGAGACCTTCGTGCTGGAGCGCTTCGATGCAGCGCACGAGCCGATCCATCCGGCGTTCCGCGTGCTGTTCAATTCGTACTACAAGAGTGTTGGTGCGCAGTTTCCGCGGTCGCAGCGCGGGCTGCTGACGCGCCCGGGCCTGGACGAGGTGCTGGCCTATCGGCGCGAGACGGATGAGCGCGTGCGGGCGGTGCTGGAGCGCGCGGATGCGGGCGTGCTCGGCGCGTTGCTGCCGATCATGGAGGTCGGCTTGCAGCACGAGCAGCAGCATCAGGAGCTGCTGCTGACGGATGTGAAGCATCTGCTGTGGTGCAATCCGCTGCGCCCGGCGTACGAGGGGCGTGCGCACGACGACTCGGCGCCCGCGCCGGAGATGCGGTTCGTCGAGTTCGGCGGGGGCGTGGTGGAGATCGGTCACACGGGCGAGGGGTTCGGATTCGACAACGAGTTCGGGCGGCATCGCGTGTTTCTGGAGCCGTTTGCGCTCGCGGATCGGCTGCTGTCGAACGAGGCGGTGATCGCGTTTGTCGAGGATGGCGGGTACGAGCGCCCGGAGCTGTGGCTGGACAAGGGCTGGAGCACGGTGCAGGGCGAGGGGTGGACGATGCCGCTGTACTGGCGGCGCGAGGGGAGCGCGTGGCTTGAGTTCACGCTGAGCGGGGAGCGGGCGGTCGATCCGCACGAGCCGGCGACGCATGTGTCGCTGTTCGAGGCGGATGCGATCGCGCGGTGGATGGGGTGTCGATTGGCGACGGAGTTCGAGTGGGAGCACGCGTGCGCGCCGATGCCGGTGCGGGGGAACTTCGTCGAGGACGGTCTGCTGCATCCGCTGGTGGCCTCGGACGATCCGGAGATGCCGATCCGTCAGGCGTACGGCGACTGCTGGGAGTGGACGGGGAGCCAGTATCGGGCGTATCCGGGGTATCGCGCTCCGGAGGGCGCGCTGGGCGAGTACAACGGCAAGTTCATGTGCGATCAGTTTGTCTTGCGTGGTGGATCGTGCGCGACAGCGCGGTCGCACATCCGCGCGAGCTATCGCAATTTCTTTCACCCAGCGGCCCGGTGGCAGTTCGCCGGGGTGCGACTGGCAAAGGATCTCACGGGATGACGAGCACTCCGGCGTACGAGGATGCAGCCGACGCATCGGAACTGGAATTGGCGGACTTCGAGCCGCAAGTGGAAGACTTCCGACGGGATCTGCTGGCGGGGCTTCGCGCGACGCCGAAGAAGACGCATCCGAAGTATCTGTACGACCGGGAGGGCTCGCTGCTGTTCGACGGGATCACGCGCTGCGAGGACTACTACCCGACGAAGACGGAGCTGAGCATCTACGCGAACAGCGCACGGGAGATCGGCGAGACGATCGGCAAGCGGGCGATGCTCGTCGAGCCGGGGGCGGGGAACGGCGAGAAGGCGATGTTCCTGCTGGCGCGGCTGGACAGCCCGGCCTCGTATGTGCCGGTGGAGATCAGCCGAGAGCATCTGGTCGAGTCGTCGCACCGGATCAACGAGGCATTCCCGAAGCTGGAGGTGCTGCCGGTGGTGGCGGACTTCACGGCGGATCACGAGCTGCCCACACCCAGCGAGCGGCCGGGCTGCACGGTCGTCTGGTTTCCGGGATCGACGATCGGGAACTTCGAGCCGCGTGAACGCATCGACCTGCTGCGCCACTTCGCGGACCTCGCGCGCAAGTGCCACTCGGATCGCAGCGGCGTGCTGATCGGCTTCGACATGGTGAAACCGGTCAAGGTGCTCGAACGCGCGTACGACGACTCGGAGGGGATCACCGCGGCGTTCAACCTCAATCTGCTCGCGCGGGCCAACCGCGAACTCGGCGCCGACTTCGACCTCGACAACTTCCGGCACCGCGCGATCTGGAACCCGGACCGGGAGCGGGTCGAGATGCACCTGATCGCGCGGAAGAAGCAC
>REDD01000089.1 GCA_007693725.1 Phycisphaeraceae bacterium | reverse complement strand
TGCTCGACTGGATCAGTGAAGCACAGGCGAAGTCTTGAGACTCCGCGCAAGATCTCCCTGCGAGCAGCTTTTCAATGAATGGTGAAATCAATCAGATGTCGCTGGGTGCCATGACCGTGTCTCTCGGATCGTGGAGAAATCGCTGCGCGATGTCTCCACGCCACCCGCTTTCATCTCTTCCTAGTGCCTAGTGCCCAGTGCCTATTGCCTGCTTCTCAGTCCCTCCCGATCCAAAAAAATCCTGAGCCCGTTCAGCACCACCAGCACCGTGCTCCCCTCGTGCCCCAGCACCGCCAGCCACAGCGGCAGGCCGAAGAAACTGCCGACGATGAGCAGCCCGATCATCGCCAGCGCGAACGCGACATTCTGTCTGATCCGCACGCGCGCGGTCCGGCTCAGCCACACCGCGAACGCCAGCTTGCTCAGGTCATCGCGCATCAGCACGACATCCGCGACCTCGAGCGCAACCTCCGTCCCCGCGCCGCCCATCGCGATGCCGATGGTCGCGCTCGCGAGCGCCGGAGCATCGTTCACACCATCACCGACCATCACCAGTCGGCCGTGCTCATCGAGCAGCCGCTTGACCTCCCGGACCTTGTCCTCGGGCATCATGTCCGCGTGCACCTCATCCGCGCCGATGCGCTCTCCGATCGTGCGTGCGATGCTTTCGTGGTCGCCCGTGAGCATCACGATGCGATCAATCCCAAGCCGGCGGAGTGCGGCGAGGGAGTCGGGAGCATCGGGACGCATGCTGTCGGCGACACCGATCACCGCGCCCGTGTTCTGATCGGGCAGCACGACGATCAGCGCCGTCTCGCCGAGCGATCGCCTCTGCACCGCGTGGTCCACAACGGTGGCCGGGATCGCAAACCCCAGCGAGGCAAAGAGCGTCTCCCGCCCGATCGCGATGCGCTCTCCGTCGATGATGGCGGAGACGCCCTGACCGGGGTGGGATGCAAAGTCCCGGACATCGAGGAGGCCGAGCCCGCGCTGCTGCGCCTCGGCGACGATCGGGATGCCCAGGTGATGCTCGCTGAAATGTTCCAGCGAGGCCGCGAGGGTCAGCAGCCGATCTTCATCCACCCCGTCCGTGGTCCAGATGTGCGTGAGTTCCGGCCTACCTTGCGTGATCGTGCCCGTCTTGTCGAACGCGAAGGTCCGGATCTCGCCCAGCGTCTCGACATGGGCTCCCCGCTTGAACAGCACACCCTTTCTCGCCGCACGCGCGATCGCCGACAGCACCACCGACGGCGACGCCGCGATCACCGCACAGGGCGAGGCCGCCACCAGAATCACCATCGCGTGGTACAGCGCGTGGCCGAACTCCTGCTTGAGTATCCACCAGTTCAGCGCCAACACAAAAGCGGAGATCACGAACACGCCCAGCACATAGGGCTGCTGCCACCGCTCGACAAACCGCTGCGTCGGTGGCTTGTCCGCCTGTGCCTCCTGCACGAGGCGGATGATCTTGTCCAGCTTTGTGTCGCCCGGAGCATGCGTCACACCGACGACGACCGTGCCGCGCTGATTCGTCGTCCCAGCAAAGACACTCGACCCCGGTGATTTCGAGATGGGCATGCTCTCGCCGGTGATCGTCGCCTCATCCGCCTCCGTCGTTCCCTCGACCACCTCGCCATCCGCCGGGAACAACTCACCCGGACGGATCCGCAGCAGATCGCCGATCACCAGATCTTCGACGGCCACGCGTTGCTCCACGCCACCCTCGATGCGGACCGCCTCGCTCGGACGCAGACGCATCAGCGCCTGCACCGACCGCGTCGTCCGGAACATCGCGTACGCCTCCAGCGTGTTGCTGAACGAGAACAGAAACAGCAGCACCGCGCCCTCAAGCCACTCGCCGATGAGCGCCGCGCCGATCGCCGCCACGATCATCAGCAGATCGATGCTCAGCCGCGCCCTCCCGAGCATGGCCAACGCGGTGATCGTCGGCCCGATCCCCCCGGACACATACGCGATGCCGAACGCCAGCAACGCCCACTCCGACGGGCGCAGCCACCACCCGACGATCGCACTCACCAGACACACCACCACCAGTACCGCCCCGAGCCGCGGCGGACCCGGCGCCCGCCGCTCGCCCGCCTTCGCAACGGCGCGCCCGATGCCCGGCGCCGACTCATCCCTGCTCGCGTGTCGGTTCACCAGGGGTCTCCCATGCTCACCATCACCGCCCGAGACGGTCGAACCGGTACGCCCCCTCCGTCGAGCCCCACACCTGATTCCCATCGGTATCGAATCCGCGATCCCACGACAGCAGACGATGGCGCGTCACGACCACCTCCGAGGTGGCGTACGCAGCACCGCGCAGCTCCGATGGACACTCCGCTCCCCGCGTCGATCCGATGAACGCGACATCCTCGGGATCGAATCGCAGATACACCGAGCAACCGCTCCGCGCCACCAGATCATCCGGATTGAGCGCTGCCAGCTTGGATGAGTCCCGATGCGCACCGACATACCAGATCGGATCGCCCGGAAGCACATAGATCGCCGACTCAATCGTCCGGTCGTCGTAGATCGACAGGTGGTACACGCGCTGCCGGTACGGCCGGTCGAGACTCGTCGCCGCCGCCTGCTCCACATACAGCCACACGCCGCCGGGCACATCATCACGATCCGCCCAGATCCGCGCCGTGTTCAGCCGGATGTCCAGAAAATTTTCCGGATCTTCCACGCTCTGCGCACCGGACGAGAACGATCCGCTCAGATACTCCGCGAGCAACTCCACATCCGCCGGCGTCATCGGCAGCGATGTCCAGTCATCCGCCGTCCGCTGTTGCGTGCACCCGTGCAACACAGCGCACGCACACAGAACCACCACACCGCACAACCGAACCGCAAGTGTTGCATTCATGTTGGAAGTCTATCAGGGCGGTATTGCGACCCAGTCTCTATCGTCAGGTCTCTACCGAAGCCCCGTCGACCCGAACCCCTGCGCTGCCCGCTCCGTGGCGCCGAGATCCTCCATCGACTCCGCTTCCTCGACCGAAGCATGCGCCACCGGCGCGATCACGAGCTGCGCCACCCGCATCCCCGGATCGACCGTGAACGGCTCCTTGCCGTGGTTGATCAGCGGCACCATCGCCTCGCCGCGATAGTCCGCATCGATCGTCCCCGGCGAATTCGGCAGCGTCACACCATGACGCGTCGCCAGCCCGCTCCGCGGCCGCACCTGCCCCTCGTACCCCACCGGGATCGCCAGCACCAACCCCAGCGGAATCATCCGGATCGCCCCCGGGGGAATCTCCACCGGCCGCCCATCCGCCGGACACGCCGCCAGATCCAGCCCCGCCGCATGCTCCGAGTGATACCGAGGCACGATCGCCTCCGGGCGAAGCTTGAACACACGCATGGTCGGTCGATACATCTCCATGCCGACAGTATGACGCCGGCACCACACACCGTCGGGTGGATGTGGAATCAATGCGGACGATCAGTGGGGGGACTCGCTGGGGTCCGGGGTCCGGGGGACCGGGAGCTACTTCCGGGGCTGAACTTCCGGGGGCTATTTCCGGGGGTTATTTCCGGGGGTTGGTCGTTGCTGCCTTGTCGAGCACATCGATCGCCCGCTTGGCGGACGCGATCGCGTGGTCGAACGACGACCGGCCCGTCACTTCCCGTAACGCATCGGTGCGGTTGGATCGCTGCAGGTGCAGATCGCACCGCTGCTGGGCGAGCTTGAGACTCTGGAGCAACG
>REDD01000038.1 GCA_007693725.1 Phycisphaeraceae bacterium | reverse complement strand
CTCCGCCAGGCCGACATCGGCATCGCGATGGGCATCACCGGCACCGAAGCGGCCAAGGACGCCGCCGACATGATCCTTGCGAACGACAACTTCGCGTCGATCGAGGCGGCGGTTGAAGAAGGGCGGGTTGTCTACGCGAACCTGACCAAGTTCATCGTCTGGACGCTGCCGACCAACGCCGGGCAAGCGATGGTGATTCTCCTTGCCATGGTGATCGGTGCGACGCTCCCGATCCTGCCTGTGCAGGCGTTGTACATCAACATGGTCAGCGCGATCCTGCTCGGAATGCCCCTGATTTTTGAGGCCAAAGAGCGAAACATCATGGATCGTCCGCCACGCGATCCGTCGCGCCCGTTGCTCACGCACGAAATGATCATGCGGACGGCGTTCGTGGGCATCCTGCTGTGCGTTGGGGCAACCTTAATGTTCCACTGGCAGCTCGGCCGGGGTGAGTCCGAAGAAGCCGCACGCACCGCCGCCGTCTCGGCGATCGTGTTCGGGCAAATCCTTTACCTCTTCTCCGCTCGGGCTCTTCTCCGCCCGGCATCGAGCGTGCCGCTGTGGTCCAACCCGTGGCTCTGGGTGGGCATCGCGGCGATGCTCCTCGTGCAAGGCACATTTATATACTTTACGCCGGTGGCGAATCTGTTCCAATTCGCGCCGCTCGATTTTATATCGATCGGCCTCATCATAATTATTGGTGTGATCATCTTCGCGATGATCGAGACGGAAAAACTCATCCGCCGCGTGGTGCATCAGACGGATGATCCGGATGCGCCGTGACGCGTCGCGGCCTGCACTTCCGCCGAATCCGCTACCCTTGAGCGAAATCCCGCGCTCACGATCGTGATACGTGTTCAGAGGTCATGATGTCGCTTGCTCTAGCCATCCTCCCCCTCGCTCTGCTCATCGTCCTGATGACAGTGACGCGCCCGGGCCGTTGGCTTCCGCTACCGGCACATATCGCCCTTCCGGCGATGGCCGTCTTGGCGTACGTCCTCCATCTGTTCTGGTTTCGAGCCGGTGTCACACCCGGCGATGCACAACCAAGCCTCGGTCAACCTGCTGGGCACTGGATCCACGCCGCGGTCATTGACGGTGCCCTCTCCGCGTTCACCCCGATCGGAATCGTGTTCGGCGCGGTGCTCCTGTTCAAGACCATGGAAGCCTCGGGCGCGATGCGCGTCCTCACAGATCGCATCCGTAGCCTCAGCCCGCACCCTATCGCACAGCTCATGCTCGTCGGCTGGTGCTTCTCATTCCTCATCGAAGGCCTCTGCGGCTTCGGCGCCCCAGCCGCCCTCGCCGCTCCGATCCTCGTCGGACTGGGCTTCCCCCCGGTCCGCGTTGCAGCGATGTGCCTCATCATGAATAGCGTGCCCGTCTCGTTCGGAGCCGTCGGCACCCCCATCTGGTTCGGCCTCGGGGAGCTCGGGCTCAGTCCGGACGAACTCCTTACCGTCGGCACCAAGGCCGCCCTTATCAACGCGATCGCAGCGCTCGTCATCCCGATCATCGCCCTGCGTGTGGTGCTCCCCTGGCAAACCATACGAGCATCACTCGGCTTCATCCTCCTCGTCACCTTAGCCACCGTGCTGCCATACGTGTTCGTGGCCATGCACTCATCCGAGTTCCCTTCGATCATCGGCGGCCTGTCCGGAACCGGCTTCGGCGCACTCCTCGCCTATCGACAATTCGGCTTATCATCTGCTACCACAGAACCGGCATCACGCCCCGGCTGCGACCCCGAAGACGCTGAACACCGCTTCGGGACCGTCAGAGCCGCCAGCCCTCTCATCGCCGTCGTGCTGCTGCTCGCCCTGACGAGAATCGAGCCGTTCGGACTTCGCACCCTGCTCACCGCGGACAGCCCGGCAGTAGAGGTCGGACTCAGCCATGCCGGCACCGTCTGGATCACGCCCGGACTGGTCGTCGGTATACGCGATATTCTCGGCACCGATATTGCATGGCGTATGCCTCTGCTGTTCGTGCCGTTCCTGATCCCGTTCGTCCTGGTCTCACTACTGGCGATCCCCGCGCTGCGCATCCGACGCGAAGCCGCCGTGTCAGCATGGACTGACACACTCAAACGCCTCACACGCCCCGCAGTGGCCCTTATCGGCGCGCTCGTGCTCGTCAAGCTGATGATGCTCGGCGGCGAGGCATCTCCCGTAATGCTGATCGGTCGTGCCATGGCGTGGGCATCCGGTGGCTCATGGCTTTACCTCGCACCCTTGCTCGGCGCGCTCGGTTCCTTCTTCTCCGGCTCAAACACCGTGTCCAACCTCACCTTCGCGCCCGTCCAAGGAGCGATCGCCGGCTCGCTCGATATGGACATCACCAGCGTGCTCGCGCTCCAGACCGTCGGCGGCTCTTTGGGGAACATGGTCTGCATTCACAACATCGTGGCAGTGGCCGCAGTCATCGGACTGCGGGACAGAACGTCCGCAGATGGTGAAAAACCCGACGAATTCCACGGTGGTGTCGGTTCGATTCTACGCCTCACCATCGTTCCCATGTTCATCTACGCAGCGATCGCCGCAGGCGGCGCAATGCTGCTCTGATCACCTCGATCCTTTCACTGGGGCAATCAGCCTCTTGGTCACCTCGTTCTCCGAGCGCGTGCTGCCCACGGCAAAATCGCTGAGATTGGCGATGGTCGTTTCCGCGATCGCCGTGCAGGCCTCTCGCGTCAGGAACCCCTGGTGAGCGGTGATGAGCACATTGGGAAAAGTGATCAGGCGCACAAAGACGTCGTCTTGGATCACCCGGTCCGAGAGATCGTGAAAGAACAGATCGCCCTCTTCCTCGTACACGTCCAAGCCCACAGAACCGATGTTCCCTTTCTTGAGCGCCTCGATCAAAGCCCGGGTGTCGATCACCCCGCCCCGGCTGGTGTTGATGAGCATCACGCCAGGTTTCATCATCTCAAGCGCCTTCGCGTTGATCAGGTGCTTCGTCGCCGGCGTCAGCGGGCAGTTCAGTGAAATGATGTCCGAACGAGCGTAGAGGTCGTCGAGGTCGACATACTCCACGCCCATCGCCTCACACGCCGGGTTCCGTTCCGGGTCACTCGCCAGCACGCGGCACCCGAAGCCCAGCAGAATCCTGCAGAGCACCTCGCCGATCTTGCCCGTCCCGATGATCCCGGCAGTCTTCTCGAACATGTCGAAGCCCATCAGGCCGGTGAGCTCGAAGTTCTGCTCGCGGGTCCGGTTGAATGCCCGGTGCAGCTTGCGGTTGAGCACCATCATCAGCGCCACAGCGTGCTCTGCCACCGCATTGGGCGAGTATGCCGGCACGCGAAGGACGGTGATCCCGAGCCGATCCGCTTCTTCAATATCGACATGATTGAAACCGGCCGAACGCAGCGCGATCACACGGGTGCCGCCGGCGTGCAAAGCCTGGAGCACCCCCGCCGAGGCATCGTCCCCTACGAATAGAGAGACGCCCTCAAAACCGTCCGCCAACGACGCGGTCGACTCCGAGAGCGACGTCTGCAGATAGACCAGATCGTGCCCCGCCCCCTCGTTGGCACGATCGAGAAACGGCACCTCGTACGGGTGAATCGAAAAAATCGCCACACGCATGCGTCACTCCTTAATCTGCCGCTGGTCATTCCTGACAAGCTCGATCGTATTCCTCACTCGCGTATGCAGTCGACTAGGCTGTGTCTGAGGGATCATTTGTTCGGCGCACGGCCGGTTGCGCGATTGAG
>REDD01000039.1 GCA_007693725.1 Phycisphaeraceae bacterium | reverse complement strand
CTGATGCTTCTCGCGGATCATGCCGCGGAGCACCCGGAGGCGGATGCGTTGATCGCTGAGACGGCTGAGGTGCTGCTCGATCATGGCGCTTCGGTGAACCATGTCGACCATGCCGGTCGCAGCGCTTTGACCTATGCGCTCGAGTGGGGCTGGGAGCAAACAGCAAAGGCGCTGGAGGAGTGCGGCGGGATCAGTCTGGGCGGTTTTCGTGACGAGCCGGAGATCACGCGGAGTTCATACCGAACCTATGCGCAGATCGAGCAGTTTCTGACGGACATGCATGCGATGTACCCGGCGCTCACTGAGCGGTCTGTACTTGGCACCTCCGTGCTGGGGCGGAATATCTCTGCGATCCGGATCTCTTCGGATGTCGGTGTTCCGGCGGACAAGCCGCAGGTCAGGTACATCTCGACGATGCACGGCGATGAGACGGTCGGGAACGAGATGTGCCTGTTCCTGATCGAGCACCTGCTCTCGAACTACGGCAGTGATCCTCGCATCACGAGCATGGTTGACGGTCTGGACATCTGGATTGTCCCGCTCATGAACCCGGACGGGTATGTCGCGTTGACACGATCGAACGCGAATGGTGTGGATCTGAATCGCAATTTTCCCGACCCGTACACCAGTCCGAACAACAGCACGGCAGGGCGACAGCCCGAGACCGCGGTCATCATGAACTGGTCGTGGGCACACAACTTTGTTCTGAGCGCCAACATCCACACCGGCGCACTCGTGGTGAACTATCCGTTCGACAACAATCCGAGCGGATCGAGCATTTACACGCCGACTCCGGATGATGATGTGATGGTCGCGCTGTCGCTGAGCTACTCCGAGCAGAACCTTCCGATGTACAACAATCCGAGTTTCCCACAGGGGATCACGAACGGCGCGGACTGGTACTCGATCTCCGGCGGAATGCAGGACTGGAACTACCACTACAACAACTGCATGGAGGTGACGCTGGAGTTGAGCAATGTGAAGAATCCCCCCGCTTCGACGATCCCGGGATTCTGGAACGATAATCGGGAGTCCATGCTGGCGTATCTAGAGGGGGCGTTGATGGGTGTTCGCGGCATCATCACCGATGCAGTAAGCGATGCGCCGTTGGCTGCGGCGGTTGATGTGCTCGGACGCGATTTCACGGTCAAAGCGGGCACCGATGTCGGAAACTATCACCGCATCCTGCTGCCCGGAAGCTACGACCTGCAGTTCTCATCACCTGGGTACGACACCCTAACGGTGCCTGGCGTGGCGGTGTCAACGGGTGATGCGACCCGCGTGGATGTGGCACTCGGCGCTCCGCCCGAGTTGCTCACCCCGAACGGCGGTGAGATGTTGTCGCAGGGTGTTGCGAGCGAGATTCTGTGGACGGGTCCGAGTCACGCCGCGTACGAACTCGAGTGGACACAAGACGCCGATGCGTTGCAGGCAACCAATCACGGTTTCGAGGATGGCGTGATTCCGCCGGTGTATTCCTTCGCCGGGAACGCGGGCTGGATCACGACGACCGCCACCGCGAATTCCGGAAGCCACTCCGCACGCGCCGGAGTCATTACGCACAATCAATCGAGTACGCTGATTCGGACCATCGAGGGCCCCGCGGACATCTCGTTTGCGTACCGAGTGAGCAGCGAGGCCAACTACGATTTTTTCCGATTCTCGGTCGGCGGCACGACGCTGCTGTCCCGTTCTGGAAATGTGGCGTGGACGAGTTTCTCGACAAGCGTCGGCCCCGGAACGCATGAGCTCCGCTGGTCCTACACAAAGGATTTCTCCGTCAGCGTCGGATCCGACACCGCGTGGATCGACGATGTGGTGATCGTGAGCGGCAGCACAGACTGGGAGCCGCTCGGCCAGACGGCCGTCGGAGCACAATCGTTCAGCTGGTCACCTTCGGGCACCAGCGAGAATGCAAAGATTCGGTTCAGGGCGCTGTATCCGAACGACGGCTACGGCGGCTGGGTCGAGAGTGCCGATGCCTTCTCGATCGTGCCCGCTCCGGATTGCCCCGGCGACATCAATGGCGATTTCGTGGTGGATCTTAATGATTTCGTGATTCTGGCCGGGAATTTCGGCACGACCGCAGGTGCTACGCTCTCGCAGGGAGACCTGAACGGAGACGGCGCTGTCGATCTCAACGATTTCGTGATTCTGGCCGGAAACTTCGGTACAGTATGCGTGAGTGACTGATTGAGTCGAGCTGGTATTCGGCCGCTTGTCTGCCATCGATCTTCGCGCTTTAGAAGCAGGAAACAACCATGATTCTCCGCACCACTCTGGCGTTCATCTCCGGACTCTTTCTCTTTGCGGATCTCGCCCGCTCCGATGCACCGTACATCATGGACGGTCGCTTCGGCGACTGGGCCGGTGTTCCGATCGCGGCGACCGACCCCGCGGGCGATGCCAGCGGGGCATTCGATCTCACACGCGTGCAGGTAGCCAGTCGAGGCACGATGCTGTTCTTGAGGTTCGACACCGGGACGGTTCTGAATCTTCAGTCCGGTCCCCGCGAGGAAGGCACACTCCGCCTCGATATCGAACTCCCGGATGAGCGGACACTGACGCTCGATCTGCGTCGGCGTGCGTTCATGCTCGACGGTGAAACCGATGGCGCGCCGGGTTGGCGTGATCTCCGTTTCGAGTCCGCACCGACCTACGCATCGAACGACTTTGAACTGCGTCTCGACTTGGCGGCGGTCGGAGTCGGGCTCGGCGACACCGTCAGCATCAATTTCTCCGGGAGCGATTCACTCGATGTGCCGATCCTGCACACTTTCGAGGCCGAAGAGCAGGGAACTCCCGAGATCCGGTTTGATCGTCCCGCGGGCACGGACTTCCGGATTGTCAGCATCAACACCGAGCACACAGGCCTGTTTAATGCCGAACGGTTCGAGTCCTTTGCACGACTTCTCCGCAGTGCGGATGCGGACATCTATGCGATTCAGGAGGAGTACCAGTCTTCCGAAGAGCAATTTCCCGGGCTGTTCCGGCGCATCGACCCCCGCGGCGACGGGGCCGAGTGGTATGTCCACAAGAACAACGACAATGTGATCGTTTCGAGATATCCGGTGCATCCCATCCCGGTGCGCGATACCCGGTATGTCGCGGGGCTGGTTGATATGGGCGACCGCGGCTCGGTCATCATCTTCAATCTGCATCTCAAGTGCTGTGGATCGATCAACAGCCCCGAGGATGAGCGTCGTATCGCGGAGATGGGCCGGGTTCTGGCCGATCTGGATGATGTTCGACGAGGAATCGTTGCCATGCCTCGCGAAGAACACCGCATCGCGCCGGCGATCATCATCGGCGACTACAACCTGGTCGGGTCACGCATTCCCAAGGACATGATCCTGAACACAGGGATGGCGACGCACCCGATCGTGCACACCGGTGATTATTCCGTCTCGACCTGGCGAGCGCATCACCAGCGGCCGGGATCGTTTCCGCCCGGACGGCTCGATTTGGTCGCGTACTCCTCCGACCTGCTGGCACGGCTCAATAGTTACGCTCTGAACAGCGGCGGGCTGACAGTCTCCCAGCGGAACGCGCTGGGCCTGAAGGAGGGGGACTCCGATGTCACGGACCACCGGATGCTGGTCATTGATTTCGGCTTCGGAACGAGCGAACGGTGACCGATCGGGTCAACCCTCGCGAAACTGCTAAACTCAGCATGTGATGGGCGATCCGCAGCACAGCACGGCCTCCCGCGAGGCGTTCTACCAAG
>REDD01000040.1 GCA_007693725.1 Phycisphaeraceae bacterium | reverse complement strand
AGACAGGGACGGTGATGGAGCTTCTGCTCTCGCTCCTCGGTCTGGGGTTGATTGTGTATGCCATCGTGATGGTGATCGTGGATCGCGCGTGGGGTTGGCTGGCGTACGCGTTGGTCGGGCTCATCGTGATCGGGTTGCGCGCGGTGCTGAGCGTGGCGCTGGACATCCGCGACCACTTGGAGCGGTCACCGGGTCATGCTGAAGGTGTCGATCCGAAAGACGATCACGCCGCGAGGCCGTAGTCGTCGCCCGCGGTGGGGTCGCCGAAGTTGTAGCCGTTGTCGAGTTCGTCGTGGTCGTCGGAGTCGATCTCGAATCCGGGCCACGCCTCCTGGCTCTTGTGGCGGTTGTGGATGCGGACGACGCGCGCGAGCTGGTCGGCGAAGAGTTCGCGGACGCTTTCGAGCGTGGCGAGCAGTTCGGCGGGGAAGGGTCGCTGCTGGTCGCGGAAGAGGGCGACGACGCCGAGGCACTCGCCGCGTGCGTGGCAGGACATGACGATGACGGTGGAGCGGTCGAGCCAGTCGATGGGCTCATCCATGACGGCCTCGAAGTGGTGGCCTTCGGTGAAGTGGCAGATGCGCTCGTCGTTCTCGAAGTGTGTGGGGAGGCGGTCGGCGAGGTGATCGAGCAGGACATCGGCGGCGTCCTTGGGGAGGTCGTAGTTGACATACGCGCCGAGGGAGTAGTCGGAGTGTCCGGTGGGGAGGAAGATGGCGGCGTTGGTGGATCCGGCGTGCTTGAGGACGAATTCGAGCGTGATGCGGAGGATGGTCTCGACATCGAGCTCGGCGCGGATGCGATTGGCGAATTCTGTGGTGACGGTTGGTTGTCCCATGTGATCTGCCAGTTCCTGGTATGCGTTGGCGAGGTCGTTGCAGAGGACATCGACCTGCTCGGCGACCTCGCGCTTGGAGTCCTTGAGTCGCTTGCAGATGCGTGTGAGCCGTTCGATGCGTCGGGCCTGGGCGCGGAGTGTCTCGGCCTGCTCGGCGGCGGCGGCGACGCGGTCGGCGAGTTCTTCGGCGTCGAGGGGCTTGCGGAGGATGTCGATGGCGCCGGCGCGCATGGCCCGGATGCTCAGCGCGACGGTGGGGCGGTTGCACAGGACGATGGCGCGTGTGCGTGCCTTGGCGCGGGAGGCCTCGTGGGCGAGCGCGAAGCCGTCGGCGCGCGTTCCGGCATCGACGAGGATGACATCGTACTCGCGGGCCTTGAGGGCGCTGCGTGCGGCATCGGCATCGGCGACGGCGTGGAGGGCGATGGGTCGGCCGCCGAGGATCTCGGCGATGCGCGACTGGGATGATGGATCGGCATCGACGCAGAGGACGCGTATGCGCTTCCGCGTTGCGCGATCGTTCTGATTCCCGCCATGCTCGCTTCGACTGGCCATGTTTCGCCCTCTCCCGCTGTCTGTCCTCTATGCTGCGCGTCCGGCTTCGAGGCCTTTGCGCCATCTCCACGACCTGAGCACGATGCGGGCGGTGGTGCCCTTGCCCGGCGTGCTCTCGAGTTCGAGCGTGCCGTCGTGCGCTTCGACCAGCCGCTGCGCCCGTGCGAGGCCCATGCCCAGACGACGCCCAGCGGGCTTCACCGAGAAGAACGGATCGAAGGCGTGACTGAGCGTTTCGGGGGTCATGCCTTCGCCGCGGTCGGTGACTGTGATCAGAAGTCGGTCATCTTCGCGCTCGACTTCCACACGAACTTCTATCCTGCCGCGCGCGCCGGACTGGATGGCGTTGAGGATGAGTTCTGTGACGGCTTGGTGGATCTGTTCTGGGTCCAGGCGCGCGGGCGGGAGCATTTCGTTGAAGACGGCGACGACCTCGCTATCGGACCGGAGATCGCCCGCGGCGCGTGCGGTCTCGACGGCGGAGTCGATGGCTTTTCGGACGAGTTCGTGGAGGAGCGTGCGCTGGAAGTCCGGCGCGGAGGGCTGCGCGAAGAAGTGGAGGTTGGAGATGATGGTGCTGAGCGTCTGTGCGGACCCGGCGATGCGCTGTGCGAGGGCGCGTTCGTCGTCGGTCTGGAGGCGCGACACGAGGCGCTGCGCGAGGCCGCTGATGACCATGAGCGGGTTGTTCATCTCGTGGGCCGCGCCGGCGGTCATGGCGGCGAGCCGCCGGTTGGCGCGTGCCTCGACGAGGGCGCGCTGGGTCTCGATGAGCGAGCGGTTTGCGGAGGCGAGGTCCTCGCCGAGTCGTCGCGCGCCGTCGTGGGCCGCGCCCGCGCCGATCGCGCCCGCCCATGTGAGGACGAGCGCTTCGCCCGCCGCGCCCTCGGAGGCGATGAGCGCGGCGTAGCCCTGGGCGCCCTCGGGCGCCTCGTGGAGCAGTGCGCAGCCCGCCTCGCCGGGGATGGGCAGGCCGATGATGCGGATGCGCTCGCGGTCGCAGGGGCGTTCGAGGCCGGTGACGAGATCCTCGAAGAATTGTCCGGCATCGAGACGGCTGGCGCGCTCGCGGATGAGGGCGGCGAGGTCGGCGCGGGTGTGCTCGGGGACGAGTCGGCGCGTGTTGATGATGCGCCCGTCGCGTGCGCACTCGTGGATGTCGATGGCCTCGTCGGGGCGGCGCTGCCAGATGATGCCGACGATGTGCCCGCCGAGGGTCTCCTGCGCCGAGCGAGCGACGCACTGCATGGCGGCGTCGATGCCGTTGGCGTTGCGGAGCGCGCTGTGGAAGGATGCGATGGCGCGGAGGATGCCCGCGCGCTCCTCGCTCTGGCGGGCGCGCTGGTCCATCGCGGCGGAGAGCCGTCCGAGCTCCTGGTTGGCGTGGATGAGCGCCTGCTGGAGGAGCGAGGGGTCGTCGCGGTCCATGAGCCCCATGGCCTCAGCGCGTCGGCCGATGCGCTCGTGGAGCTGGGCGCTGATGCGCGCGATGTCGATGGGTTCGAGCTCGCAGGCGCGGATGGTGGCGTGCGTGGGCTCGCTCGGGATGGCGCCGGACCAGCCGATGTGCAGCTCGCGCGCGAGGGCGATGCCGCCGATGACGAGCTGGACGAGACGCCTGTGGGGGACGGTCGGGAGGTGCGTCGGCGGCTGGCCGCAGAGCCAGATGCTGTCGGAGATGGCGTGGGCGAGCCCCCAGTGCTCGGCGAGGCGCTTGCCGACGGTGTGGTGGTCGAGCCCGATGATGCGTCGCTCGGCCTCGGCGATGTCGATGCGCTCGGCACGGCAGACCTCGACCGCGCGGGCGAAGGACTTGGGCATGAGCCGGTCGAGGGCGATCTTGCCGAGGTCGTGCAGCAGGGCGCAGAGGAAGGCCTCGCCGGGTTCGGGCGCGCCGGGGTCGCGTCCGAGCCGTTCGGAGAGCCACTCGGCGCAGCACGCGGCGGCGAGGGAGTGCAGCCAGATCTGTCGCCGGTCGAAGCCGGTGGCGTGGCCGTCGGCGGCGGGTCCGATGCACTCGATGACTTCGAGCGAGAGCATGGCGGAGCGCACGGCCTCGAAGCCCATCAGGATCACCGCGCGCGAGACGGTGGTGACGGAGCGGGCGCCGACATCGCTGCGTCGGCACATCGCCAGGACGCGCGCGGAGAGCGCGGGGTCGGACTCGATCAGGGAGACGAGTTCCTTGATGTCGGCATCGCCGGAGCCGGAGAGTTGGAGCACGCGCGTGGCGATGGGCGAGAGCGTGGGGAGACCCTTGACATGGCGAAGGATGAGATCGACATGCTGCTCGGTGTCCCGGGCTGTCTGCTCCGCCGGCGTCATCGAGGTGTGTCTCCGGGG
>REDD01000041.1 GCA_007693725.1 Phycisphaeraceae bacterium | reverse complement strand
TCCGCGAGTACGAACCCCTCCTCCACGACTGGTTCATCGCGGAACACCCCGACGAGTACCGCGCCATGTGCGATCGACTGAACATCCAGCCCCGCACCTCATAAGCGGGTGCCATGGCGGGTGCCATGGAGACATCGCGCAGCGCAGCAAGCGATTTCTCCATGACCCAAATATCCCAAAACCCCACACCCTCCCCACCTGCAACACCGCCCAATACGAGCGTGGAGCGTCAGCGAGATGGTCTCTTCTGCCTTTACCAGCCCAAAGCGTCAGCGCTGGGCCTCCGCGACCTTCTCCAACCCCGCACCCTCCCCACCTGCAACACCGCCCAACACAAGCGTGGAGCGCTTCCGGGGTCCGGGGGAGCGACATCCTGTCTTGTTGCCTTCCCCCAGTGCCCAGTGCCTATTGCCTAGTGCCTCAAAACCTCCCCAACCACCTCCCCCGCACGCGCCAACTCCGCCTCCGTATTCAGCACATCGGGGCACAGGCGCACGAACCCCATCCGCGCATCCGCCTTCACGCCGCGCGCTGCCAGCCGCTCGCACATCCCCGGCGCATCCGCTGACCGCACCAACAGAAACGCGCCGCGCTCATCCAGCAACACCGGCTCCACACCGTTGCTCCGCAGCGACTCCGCCAGAATCTCCTGCTGATGCAGGTTGTACGCGCGCAGCCGCTCCACACCGAGCCCCAGCGTCAGCTCCAGCCCCGCCTTCGCCTGAAACGCCGTCAGAATCGGCGGCGTCGATTCCAGCCATCCATCGCCCCCCGGCGCATACTCCGGCGTCTCCGCCCGCGCAAACGAGAACACATCCCGCTTCGCGAACCACCCCGTATCCAGCACGCCGAACCGCCCGCCGCCTTCACCCGTCCCGTCCTCCAGATGCCTCGGATGGATCGCGAGCCAGCACGCCCCCGGCCCGCCGCGCAGATACTTGTAACACCCGCCGATCGTGAAGTCCGCCCCCAGCGTTTCCATCTCGACCGGCAGCACCCCCGCCGCGTGATACACATCCACCATCACCAGCACGCCCCGCTCCTGCGCGCTGCGGATCAGCTCGCGCAGCCCCGTCAGATGCTGCCCCGTCGCGTAGTACACCTGCGACACCACCAGCAGATCCGTCCTGCGCGCGCACAAATCCAGCAACTGTTCCGCGTGGAACATCCCCGCCTCATCCGGCTCCGCCCACACCACCTCCGCCCGCCCGCGCTGCGCGTACGCCTTGAGTATGAAGTCCACCGAGTCGAACTCGCCCCGCGTCGTCACCACCCGCAGCCGATCCTTCGGGATCGCGTTCAGCACCGCGCGCAGCCCCTGCCCGGCGTTCGTCTTCGGCACGACCGCATCCGCCCGCGACAGGCCCAGCAACCGCGCCACCTGCGCCCGAAACCGACCGATCTCCTCCATCCACAATTCCCACGCGCCGTCCATGTCCCGGTACCACGCATCCAGCGCGTGCTGCACATCCTCCGCCATGCGGTCCGCTGGGCGTCCCAGCGAGTGATTCGCCAGGTAGATCTCGTCCCGCTCCAGCACCCGCGAGAACAGCGGGAAGATGTGGCGGCGGAGACGCGCCTCATCCAACGGACCGTCCCCCAGCCCGGTCAGCGCGGCCTCGAACGCCGGATCCAGCGTGGTCTGTTCCATGGGCATCACTTTCCGATCTCGGTGCGCACATCCCACAGCTCGGGGAACATGCGGATCTCCACCGCCTGCTTCAGGAACGACACCCCCGACGATCCGCCCGTCCCCGGCTTGAAGCCGATGATCCGCGCCACCGTCTTCATGTGCCGGAACCGCCACAGCGAGAACGACTGATCGATGTCCACCAGCTTCTCGCACATCTCGTACGCATCCCAATGCTCCGACGGGGATTCGTAGATCGCCTTGAAAATCGGGATCAACGCCGCGTTCGCCTCGTACGACTGCGTCCAGTCGCGCTCCGTCGACTCGCGCGGCACCGGCAGCCCGCGCCGAGCCAGCAGGCGCAGAAATTCGTCGTACAGCGACGGACGCTCCAGATCCGCCAGCAGCGCATCGTGGATCTTCGGCGTGTGCGCGAACACCCGCAGCGCATCGCGATCTTTATTCCCCAACAAAAATTCAATCATGCGGTACTGATGGCTCTGAAACCCGCTCGCCGGTCCGAGCACGCTCCGGAACTGCGCGTACTCCGTCGGCGTCAGCGTCTCCAGCACCGACCACTGCTGGAACAACTGCGACTGGATCTGCTTCACCCGCGACAGAATCTTGAACGACGGCTCCAGATTGTCCGTCTGCACCATCGTGATCGCCGCGCGCAGCTCGTGGATGACCAGCTTCATCCAGAGTTCCGAGGTCTGGTGCTGGATGATGAAGAGCATCTCGTCGTGGTGCTCGGGGCGGGAGAGGGGGTGCTGGGCGCTGAGCACCTTGTCGAGGTCGAGGTACCCGGCGTAGGTCAGCCGCCCCCCTAAATCGGTGTGGATTCCCGGTTCGAACGCTCTGGCCATGGTGCCTCCCTAGCGCGCACAAGGTGCGCCGCCGCGCAGTGTACGACGGCCAGCACGCGAGGGGTCCGAGCGGTGTTTGAGAGTGCTTGAGGCGGAAACAGGGAGCCGCACGACCGCCTTGTGTTTCCCCCCGGGGGTCACAGTGAGGTGTCATCCTCGGTGCGTACAACCGCGGTCACCGGGCGGGGCTGGAACGGCTCGGAGTACACCGAGACCGGGGTGGCGCGGATGGAGTCCCGCTCGTCGGCGTAACGGGCGCAGCCCGTCGCTGCAGCGCTTCCGATGACGACCAGAGCCATCAAAAATCCCCCAAAGAGGGGATTTCTGAGGGCAAAGCTCGATCGTGTTGTGGTCCGAACGGATGGGGTCACACGCATGTTATCTTATCGACCGCCGAAAACCCTTTGAGTTTCACCGTTTACGAACAATCGGCAAAATCCCCTCAAGAGGGTGTGATTGATTGGGATGACCGACCAATCGGGCAGATTGTGCGGGTTATGCTCGCGGGGGCCTCCGGGGACAGCCTCCGGGGGGCATCACCGGTAGGATGGCCCGGACGGACACACAAGAGCCAACACTGGGGATTCCGCCCCCACTCCAGCCACCCACACCCCCCTCGGACGGAGTTGAAAATGCAGCCATGTCACTGATTCGGTGGTACGCATCGGACCATCTGCCGGTGGCGGTGGATGTGTCGCCTGTGGAGCGGTGATCATCCGGTCGCGATGCGTGGGTTGAACTGGTGACGCAGGCGGGACTGCTTGCGCCTGCGGATGTGGTCGCGCATGTTTGCGAAGGGGATTGCAACCTCGGGACGCGGGAGGTTCGCGCGTGACGCATCGCTGACATGTTCCGAGAAGAGGCGGATGGCGCGGCTCTCCAGGTCGAGTGCGTGGTCGGGGGATGTTGCGACGGCATAGTGGATGTGCAGCTCGTCGAGGATGTTGAGCGTCTTGAGCCAGTGTCCGCCCTTGTGCGGGGCTCGATCGCCGAGTGTGTGATTGACGAATTGATTCAGTCGGCTGCGGAGGGATGTGGCCGTACCGATGTAGAGGATTGGCTCGTCGGGGAGCCAGAACGAGCGGAGATACTCGGCGAGAACCGAGATTGTCGGGCGTTGTCTGTCGAGGACCATGCGCGGGACGCGGCCGATCCAGCGCTCGATGAGCGTGAGGTCGATCGGCGCGCTTGGTAGCGCGGCGAGGGAGTCGGGGCCGGGGCAGAGCGAGATGATGTAGATACCGGGTCGCGTGGACGCGACGGGAACGCCCCATTGGTGTGTGCCTGCGTGGGGGATGTCGAGAGCACTCAGG
>REDD01000129.1 GCA_007693725.1 Phycisphaeraceae bacterium | reverse complement strand
GGGCTGGCGCTGCAGGGGCTCGAGCTCACGCCGGTGAAGGCGAACCTGGTGCCGGTGTCGGTGATCCGCGATGAGATGTGGAAGCGGAAGACGCCGGTGTTCATCGCGGCGGCGCTGATCGCGCTGGCGGGCGGTGCGGCATCGTTCTTCAAGCCGATCACGGCGCAGGGCACGATCCCGAACATCAGCGAGATGCGTGAACTGACCTCGGCGAAAAACCTTGGCACGCGTCTGAAGCGCGAGGCCGAGGAAGCGATGCGCGAGACCGAGCTGGCGTTCGCCCCGATCAATGTGCTGAGGCTGTTCGTGGGCAAGGACCTGCACGGTTATGTGCTCGCGGACATCGCGGCGATGCTGCAGGCGGCGGAGGGCCGGCGCGACATCATCAGCCTCGCACCGGCGGTGGCCGATCACCGCGATCCGGATCGTGAAGTGATCGAAACATTCATCTACGACCTGGCCTCCTGGGATGTGTCGTATGTGAGGCCCGGCGATTCGCTTCGTGTCGCCCGCGGGGATGAGGGCGGCGGCCGACCGAGGCCGAGGCCGGGCGCCGATGACGGCGCACCGACCGGGCCGACGGCTGGACAGTTCGGAGCGCTGCGGATCACGCTGCAACTCGACGCGAATTCGGACGATCGCGCGGCGTTCAACGACACGGTGCTGGCGTGGCTGCGCGAGAACGCGGAGCGGCCGGGCTGGCGTTACACGCTGGCGGGCGTGCCGACGATCGGGGAGGTGGGCTACACCGAGATCCGTGCCGCCAACGCGGCCATGCCCAACCGCCCTGGTCGGCCCGGTGCCGGCGATGCGCCGGGCGATGGCCCCAGGCCCGGTCGCCCCGGTGGTGATGAACGCCCCGGCGGCGGCGGTGGCGTGCCCGGCGGTGGTGGAGGTGTGCCCCCTGGTGGCGGCGGGGGCGTGCCCCCCGGTGGTGGCGGAGGTGTGCCGGATGGCGGTGGCGGCTCGCCGAGGCCGGGTGACGGTTCGCCCCGGCCGGGCGGAGGGCCGACGCCTCCGGGCGAAAGCGGGCCCACGGATCTGGCGGGCCTGGCGCCGCTGCCCCAGTCGCCGATCAGGCTGAGCACCGAGCGGCCCGTGTTCCGCTACACCGTGACCTTCTTCGCGAACCTCGCCGATCCGGAAGCGCCCGTCGGGCAGACCGCCGGCGGCGAGCAGGATGAGCAGGACCCCGAAGCCGTCGGATCAGGCGATCCGCGTGGCGATGAGGCAGGAGCGTAATCGCATGGATTGGGTAAAGAAAAATCTGCTCGTAATCATCCCGCTGGTCGTCGCGCTGGTCGCGGTGCCGGTGATGGTGTTCTTCAGCATGAAGATGACCGGCGAGCTGAAGTCCGGCGTGGAGTCGGACCTGAACCGTGCGCAGAACGACCTCCGCGGGTTCAATGTGACCTACAGCATCCCCTCGGCAGAGCCCGGGCAGCCCGGCTTCGAGGCCAGCCGCCGCCCGACCGAAACGCTGACCCGCGCGGTCCGTGATCGTCGTGAAGCGATCCGCGATCAGGCGCTGCAGGTTCGGCAGGCGGCGGTCGCTCGGAACGAAGCGGGCAAGTTCCTGCTCATCGATGGCGAAGCCGAATCGGAGCAGCTGTTCCCGCAGCCGATCAACGACTCGGCGCGGATCCGGCTGACGAACCGGTTCCTGGCCGAGTGGCCCGCGGCCCACGATCGGCTGCTGGAAACGCTCGGTTTCGGAATGCCTCCGGATGCCAGCGCATTAACCGAGGCGATCCAGCGGACGCGGGATCGCGAGATCGAGCGGCTCACGCGTGGCCGGATCTCCCCGGATCTGGACGAAGAAGACGAGTCGGCGATCCGCGCGGTGCTGGTGCAGCAGCGGCAGGCGGCGTACCGGACCCGCGCGAACGAGACGCGGGTGTATGGCGATGCATCGATGTTCCTCGAACTCGGACGATGGCTGCCCTGGACCTCGACGACCGTCCTCCCGACGCCGGAGCAGCTCTGGGATTGGCAGGAAGCGTTCTGGATCCATGAGGATCTGCTGCGCGGGATCGTGGCGGCGAACACGGGCCCAATGGGCGGGCCCCAGAATGTGATCGAAGGCCCGGTCAAGCGGGTGCTCTCCCTGGACATCGAGCCGTGGGTCCGGGCCCGTGAATCCACGGGTGGGCGTGGCGGTCGGGATCCGGATGGGCCATCCGGCCCCACGGGGCCGGGCCCGGATGGCTCGACGCCGATCGAGCCCGATTTCACATGGGCGCACACCGGCCGTTTCGGCTTCCCGAACAAGCCGAACGCGCTTTACGATGTGCGCTACGCCAATGTGGAGTTGATCGTTGATCCGCTGAGGATGCCTCAGGTGATCGATGCGATCAACCGGACGAACTTCATGACGGTGCTGGAGCACCGGGCCCGGACGATTCCGCCCGGCTCGGATCTGTCGTTCGGGTTTGACTACGGGCAGCTGAACCTGGTGCAGGCCACGCTGCGTGTTGAACTGGCGTATTTCCGCGAGTGGCGCCTGCCGGCGATGCCTCCCGAGATCCGGACGCGGCTCGGGCTGCCGACCGAGACGGCGGGCACGGCCGGCGCGGACGATGGCTTCGATGATGGTGGGTTCGATGATGGGTCCGGCGGTCGGTTCTGAGCGTTTGGGCCCTGTGGATGGGCGCGGCGCTGACCTTCGGCGCATCGGCGGTTGAAAGATGTCGGGCCGGGTTGCGCGGCACCGATCGGAAAGGCGAATTGCGATGGGACTGAAGGGCATCAACCCGTTCGAGGAGCACGCGGACAAGATCGCGCTGGGCGTGTTCGGTCTGCTGGCCGCGGGGATTTTCGTGTGGCAGTTCGCCACGCCGCTGACGGTGCAGATGACGGGCGGCAATCCGACGACGCCTCGCTCGGCGGCGGACTCGATCCGCACGCAGTCGAGCAGCGCCGAAGCGGAGATGAACAGCCCCGCGATGCCCGCCGAACTCCCGCCCGTGCCGGACCTGGTCGCGCGCTTTGATCGCGCGGTGGCCGGCGAGGCGCAGCCGGTCGCTTTGGTCGGGCTCTTCCCCGGTGTGGCCGGCACGACTGTGCCCGGCGGGTTCGACCCGGAGCAACCGACGGGAGTCGGCGACCCGCCCACCCTCGTGCTGGCCGAGCCACCCGCCCCGCGTGACCTGATCACCAATGTCTTCGGCGGCGCGGTGGATCCGCTGGAGGTGTTCCGGATCTCCGAGCTCGCCGCCGCGGTCGGCACGGAGCAGCCGTTCGATCTTTTCGTCCCGACCGTTCAGGCCAGCTTCCCGGTGGGCGAGTTCGTGGCGGAGCTGCGAGGCGAGCGCACCGATGTGGAACTGGCCGATGGCTCAGAGCTGGTCCCGTCTCGGATGTGGGAAGGGCGCACGGAGCTCATCGGGCTCGAACTGGAACGAGAGCGCTGGGACCCCACGAGCCGCGCCTGGGTGGATCGCCAGATCATCGCACCACTGCGGGGGAGCGAAAGCCTCCTGGCGCGGGCGCAGTCGGCGGACTTTGTCGCCGGCGATTTCGGGGCGCTGCTCAACGATGAGCGGACGAATCGGCAGCAAGTCCGCCGCCCGGGCTTCGTGCCGATTCTCTCGCCGAACTGCTGGCTCTGGCCCGAACTGGTGAGGAGCCTCGTTCCCTCCCCAGCCGTCATGGAAGAGCGCGACCGCCTGATCCGTGATATCCGGGCACAGGAACGCGAGATTACGCGGCTGAACAACCTGCTCAATCCGGGAACGGGCGGCGATGGGGCCTGGCTCATCCCGAACCTCGATGGCGGCCCCTTCGAAGGCATGCCCACGCCGGGCTCCGCATGGCCGCAGGTCCCGCCGACCGTGCTGGCGCAGGGTGGTGGCGGTGGCGGGCCCAGGCCCGAACGACCGGACACCGGCGATGCCGATGAGAGGCGACGCGAACGCCTGCAGCAGCAGATCGAAACGGCCCAGCGACGCATCGACACCGCGGTGGAGCGGCTTGCCGAGATGGGCTTTGACCGCCTGGGCACCCCGCTGACCGATCCGTGCGCCCAGACCATCGATGAGCCGCTCGGCTCGCTCAGCCTGCGCGATGTCGAATCGTTCACCGTGTGGGCCCACGACTACAGCGCTCAGCGCGGCACGGTGTACCGCTATCGGCTGCGCGCCTTTGTGACCAACCCTCTGTTCGGCAATGCCCGGTCGCTCAACGAAGAGCAGAGGCCGCTGGCCGAGCAACTCCTGCTCGAGAGCACTTGGTCGTCCTGGAGCGAGCCCGTGCAGGTGCCGGGCGAGGTGAGCTTCTTCGCGACCGCGGCCCGCTCCGGAGCCGCGATCGGCGGCCTGGGCCCGACCAACGCGAGGCGGGCCGGCGCGGGCTCATTCGAGCTGTACCGGTTCATCTATGGCTACTGGAGGCGGATCGAAGCGACCACCGAGAGCGGGCAGCGGATCGCGGGCACGGGCACGCATCAAACCGAGCTCCCGATCTTCCGGTTCGAGGGCAGCGGCAGCGATCGCCGGCTCCTGGCCGAATTCGACACGATGCCCGAACAGTTCAGAGGCTCGCTCGAGCTGTTCCTGATCGATGCCCCGCCCGAAACGGGGGCCGCGGAACTGCTCCTCGCGACCGCGGATGGGCAACTGATGGTGCAGCGGGCCCGCGAGAGCGGCATCCGGCTGGATGCGCTGCGTGAATCGGCCAGGATTGGAGAGACCGCTGAGATTCGCCGTCCCGGCCAGCAGGGCGAGCCCATCCCCGGCGGCGGCCCCACGCCTATGCCCGACGACGCGCCACCGGGCGGTGGTGGAGCGCCCCCAGGCGGTGGCGGTACCCCGCCAGGTGGAGGCGGTTCGCCGCCCGACCGTTAATGCGCGACCCTTGATGCGCGATCGCTGGCGAGTGGCCTGTAAAAAAGAACCTCGATCGATTGCGGATCCTGTGGCCCGGCGTGGCTTGGCGCGGGGTGAATTGAGTTGATCTACCTCTACATCTTGTAGCTTGCCCCGTGCCCCACCGATATGCAGTTGTGGGGTGAGTCGGGATGGTTGGTGGAAATCTAAGGGTGAAAATTTCGTGTTCAGCGTCGCTTGACTGCTGTTGAAGGCGCGGTATCATCGTCCCTCCCGCAACGGCGGGCACCGGTCGGCAAGCCGGTGGGATCCAGGACAGCCCAAACGCTTGACTGGCCTCCTCTCTGACATGTTGATGCAGAGTCGTGTATGTCGTCGCCCGGTCCTTTTACCGTGGTGGCGACGAAGCACCGAGTCAAAACGACGAGCCCTGAGATGGCCGTCCCGTTCTGCGGGATGGTTGAAAACTTCGGCCACGCAAGTGGTTGGAGCCCGGCCACGCGAGTGGTTGGGAAATAGTGCCTGGTCAATCGTCCAGGCCTGTCCCGCTGTGAAGCGTGACAGAAAGTGAATTGGGTTCGTATCAGTTCGGTGTCGGCGCAATGGCCCTTCCGGGCGGTTCTGAGAGGAATCGGCTGGTGGGGGTTGTGGTTGTCGGCACTTGGTTGATACGACCAAAGCAGAGAAGGGCACACGGGGGATGTCTCGGCGTCAAGAGGCGATGAAGGACGTAGGAACCTGCGAAAAGCCACAGGGAGCCGGTAACCAGGCCTTGATCTGTGGATGTCCGAATGGGGCAACCCAACCCGCAAGGGTTATCATGCACTGAATGCATAGGTGTATGAGGCAAACCCGGGGAACTGAAACATCTCAGTACCCGGAGGAAAGGAAAGCAACCGCGACTCCGTAAGTAGCGGCGAGCGAAAACGGATAGCTGTGAACCGTGCGAACACTCTGGAAAGAGTGATCATAGAAGGTGACAATCCTGTAGTACGATGTAGCAGCACAGCCCTAGAGTAGCGTCAGGCCCGTGAAACCTGGCGTGAACATGGGGGGTCCACCCCCCAAGGCTAAGTACTCCTTGACGACCGATAGTGAAGAAGTAAGGCGACTGAAAGATGAAAACTACCCTTGTTAAGGGAGTGAAAGAGCAGCTGAAACCGTGTGCCTACAAGCGGTCGGAGCTTCCTTCGGGAGGTGACGGCGTGCCTTTTGCATAATGACCCGACGAGTTACCCTGTTCGGCGAGGTTAAGGACTACCGGTCCGGAGCCGAAGCGAAAGCGAGTCCGAAGCGGCGTTGAGTCGAACGGGGTAGACGCGAAACCTTGTGATCTACCCATGGGCAGGTTGAAGGGTGGGTAACACCACCTGGAGGACCGAACACACTAACGTTGAAAAGTTAGGTGATGACCTGTGGGGAGGAGTAAAAGTCTAATCAAACTGGGAGATAGCTCGTTCTCTCCGAAATGCTTTGAGGAGCAGCCTCTCGTGGCAACCAATGGGGGTAGAGCGACTGGATGTGGCTGGGGCCCTTCGGGGTACCCACCGCAACCAAACTCCGAATACCATTGGCCAAGACGAGGGAGTGAGGCCGTGAGTGACAATATTCACGGACGAAAGGGAAACACCCCTGACCGCCAGCTAAGGTCCCTAAACGATGCTCAGTTCTTAAGGAAGTCGGAACGCTCTGACAGCCAGGATGTTGGCTTAGAAGCAGCCACCATTTAAAGAGTGCGTAATAGCTCACTGGTCGAGGAGATCGGCGCCGATAATGATCGGGAATAAGCGTTGTACCGAAGCCGCGGGCGCGTAAGCGCGGTAGGAGAGCGTTCCTGTCGGCTGTGAAGGCGTCCCGGAAGGGGCGTTGGAGCGTCAGGAAGTGAATATGCCGGGTTGAGTAACGATAAAGCAGGTGAAAATCCTGCTCGCCGTAAGCCCAAGGTTTCCTGGGGAAGGTAAATCCGCCCAGGGTTAGTCGGAGCCTAAGGCGAGGCCGAAAGGCGTAGTCGATGGACAGCAGGTTAATATTCCTGCACTCCGGGAAAGGTGCGGATCGTAGAGACTTCCTGCCTTATTAGATTGGCAGGTTCTGCCGTTGGAAGTCAAAGCGGTTCCTAGAAAAGCCACCCAATACGGACCCGTACCAAAACTGACACAGGTGGGCGAGGCGAATAGCCTCAGGCGCTCGAGAGAACGGTCGTGAAGGAACTAGGCAAATTGACCCCGTACGTTCGCAATAAGGGGGCCCTACCCTTCGGGGAGGGCGCAGAGAAGAGGCTCTGGCGACTGTTTATCAAAAACACAGCACTGTGCTAACTCGTAAGAGGATGTATACAGTGTGACGCTTGCCCGGTACCGGAATGTCACGGAAGGGGGTTAGCTTCGGCGAAGCTCTCGACCTAAGCACCGGTAAACGGCGGCCGTAACTATGACGGTCCTAAGGTAGCGAAGTTCCTTGTCGGGTAAGTTCCGACGCGCATGAATAGCGTAATGACTGGAGCACTGTCTCCACGACCGACTCGGTGAAATAGTAGTGGCGGTGAAGATGCCGCCTACCCGCGACAAGACGGAAAGACCCTATGGACCTTTACTGCAGGCTTCTGTTGGCCAGAGGCATCGCATGCGTAGCATAGGTGGGAGGCTTTGAAGTTGGGGTTTCGGCCCCGATGGAGCCATCAGTGAAATACCACCCTTGTTTTGTTTCTGGCCTAACGCCGATTCCCTTGAAGCAGGGCGGCGGACAGTGGGTGCCGGGCAGTTTGACTGGGGCGGTCTCCTCCTAAAGAGTAACGGAGGAGCGCAAAGGTCGGCTCAGCGCGGATGGAAACCGCGTGTCGAGTGCAAGAGCACAAGCCGGCTTTACTGCGAGACCGACAGGTCGAGCAGTCTCGAAAGAGGGCTCTAGTGATCCTGCGATCCCGTGTGGAAGGGTCGTAGCTCATCGGATAAAAGGTACCCCGGGGATAACAGGCTTATCGCTCCCGAGCGTCCATAGCGGCGGAGCGGTTTGGCACCTCGATGTCGGCTCATCGCATCCTGGGGCTGTAGGCGGTCCCAAGGGTTGGGCTGTTCGCCCATTAAAGCGGTACGCGAGCTGGGTTCAGACCGGCGTGAGCCAGGTCGGTCCCTATCTGTCGTGGGCGTTGCAGACTTGAGAGGAGTCTTCCTTAGTACGAGAGGATTAGGAAGGACGCACCCCTGGTGATCCAGTTGGCCTGCCAAGGCCACCGCTGGGTAGCTAAGTGCGGCAGGGATAACCGCTGAAAGCATCTAAGCGGGAAGCCCCCCTCAAGATGAGGTCTGCTAGCATTTATTTGCGTGAGACCCCTGGAAGACCACCAGGTTGATAGGCCGCATGTGTAAGGGCTGAGAGGCCTTCAGCAGAGCGGTACTAACGGTCGAACGCTTGATCACATCAACCGGGCGCCGCCCGACCCGCACCATCATTGGTGCGATCGTTCCGGCGTCCCGAGTCCAAATGTTCGGAGTGTGCTGCTCGCAGCATGCTCAGACACTCGATCGAAGCGTGCGAAGACGGAATTCCATCCAACCGGATTTGATCCGTCGCGCGTTGCGGAAACGCATCACGCGGCTTTGTCGGTGATCATAGGTCCGGGGCCACACCTGTTCCCATCCCGAACACAGCAGTTAAGCCCGGGCCGCCGATGATACTGCCCTGCGGGAAAGTAGGTCATCGCCGACTATTCGGGTCCGTGGAGGTCAAACCTTCACGGACCCGCTTTCATTTTTGCCCCCGTATGATTTTCCGCCCCGCACGCATCCCGGTACGATGCTGCGCTGTCGAACATCTTCTTTCGCCACCGGCAGGAAAGGTTGTGCATCATGGCAACTGCGAGCAGCGAGCCGCGCGTGTACGAGGGCGACGGCGATCATCTGATGACCGTCTCGCAGTCCAGCGAGCGCATCACCATTCTGCCGGAGGCCCCGAAGGCGGAGGATCCTTCCGGACGCATTCGCATTCTGTGGGGCCAGCAGATGCTGCCGGATCTTCTTGCCGGGCGGTACCGTGCGGTCGTCTGCGGCGTGAACGAGGTCGATAACTCTCACGGCATGATCGCGCAGCTCGTCGAGATGACCTCGACCAGCCAGTGGACGAGCAAGAGCGTGACTTCGTACGCGAAGATGTTCAGCGAATCGGTCGGCATCCATGCGGCCCATGACCGCGAGCCGTACATCCTCAAGTACGACCTCGATTCCCTGCTGATTCTCGCGCTCTTGCGTCCCAAGGACCGCGAGTACTTCACCATCGCCGACCTCGCGCGCGGATTCCAGACCGTGCGCAACATGCTCTCGGGTCGGCGCGAACGCCTGCCCGTTGCGAGCGTCTCGTTCCTGAGCGCCCGCTCGAATCGTCTGGTCGAGAGCGAAGCCAATCCGATCGAGCCGTCGTTCGAGGCGGTGCTGAGCACCATGTACGAGGCGGGCTTCCGCGGCGATGTCTACCCCGCGCCGACGATGTGGTCGCTGGGCTCTGTCGGTGTCTATTCCTCGTTCCCCTTCCCCGAGGGCGTGACGCGGATGCGTGAGGGCGGCCACTGATTCTGGGGGATCTTCCGGGGGATGTTCCGGGGGGCCGGCAGGATTGGTCCGACTTTGTACCGGTGCTTTGCTGGGGTTTTGCACCGTTGTCCTGCTGGACGGTTGACGGCGTATGGGGCTATCCCGTACCTATCATAGATCGAACAGCAAGTGCGCCACCGACGCGGTGTGTCTGCGTGCGCATTCGCAGAGCAGGAGTGAGCCATGAACGGTCGGATCAAGCAGTGTGCAGTGGGTGCAGGACTGGTGTTGGTGAGCATCGTCGGCACGGCGACGGTCATGTCGCAGGCGGACCGCGGCATGCCGGAGATGACCCCGGAGCAGATGGAAGGCATGCAGCGCTGGATGGAGTACATGACTCCCGGCGAGCCGCACCAGAAGCTGGCATCGAGCGTCGGCGAGTGGGAACTGGAGATGGAGTGGCGGATGTCGCCCGATGCTCCGGCGCAGAAAAATCGCGCGACCTCACGGTCGCGGATGGTCCTGGGCGGGCGCTTCCTGGTCGAGGATGTTCGCGGCACGCTCGACATGGGTGGCGCACAGATGCCCTTCGAGGGCATGTCGATCACCGGTTTCGACAACGGGGCGGGCGAGTGGGTTTCGGTCTGGATCGACAACATGGGAACGGGGATGTGGATCGAGCGCGGCAAGGCGCGGACGGACGGCGTCATCACGACCAGCGGGGAGAACTACTGCTGCTTCGATGATGTCATGAAGAAGACGCGTTCGCATGTCCACATGATCGATCAGAACAACAGGAAGATGGAGTTCTACGCCGCGAAGCCCGGCGAAGAGCTGTGGAAGGGCATGGAGATCCGCTACAAGCGAGTCCGCTGACGCGGGATCTTTGTCAGTCGTCGGAACAATCGAACTTCACTGCTGCACCTCCATCCGAGATGATGGGGGTGTTTGTCATTGGTCGGGGCGTGCTTCGGTTATCCGCCGATGCCGAGCGGGGCAACGGAGACGCGCGGTTCGCTGGTTGTGCCGCGGATTCGGTAGGTGACAAGCCGATCGGTGACGGCGCCCAGGATATCGCCGACCCCTCCGAGCGCGGACTGCACGCGTTCGAGCGGTCCGGCGTTGACGGAAAGATTGAGCGATGTGTCGTAGCCGATGGTGCCCGTGCCGCGAGCGCCCGCCGCGGGCGTGGTGATGCTCATGCGGGTGATCTCGATGCCCGTACCGGTGAGATTGAACTCGATGTCGGCCTGATCCTGGAATCGGGGCGTTCCCGTGACTTGTCCGAGCAGGTCCATTGCTCTGACGAGTTCGTTGATGACGGGAATGAAAACGAGGCGACCATTTCGGAGTTCGAGGGTTCCCGAGCCGGAGATTGATTCGGGGATCTCCGCGAGGTTCGCGGTCATGTTTCCGGAAGAGGTCAGGATCCCTGCATAGCGTGGGTTCTCTTCGCGGTCCGTGCTCGCGCGGACGATCTCCCGGAGTTCGATCTGCGAGACGGCCCAGCCGAGCGTCATCGGCATGGCAGGCGAGTTGAAATCGGCGGTCGCTTCAACCAACGAAACGGTGCCCCGGAGAGCGCTGACGGAGGTTTCCCGCAGAACACCGATCCGATCGCGGAGTTGGGCCTGCACCACGGCGGACTCGATCGGCAGGCGAGCTTCTCCCTGAGCGATGTTGAAGTCCTTCAGTTCGAGGTCCGCCGAGATGGTCGATCCGAAAATGTCGAGCAGCGCGATGAGGCCGGTGACCTTCATATCGAGCTTGCCGTGAGCTTCGTACTGATTGACGATGGTCTGGAGTTGAGGCGGGAGTGAAGCGAGCGCTTCGTCGTCCGCAAGATCCGCGATCAGTTCGATAGACTTGGTTTCGAGCGTGAGGGCGTCGAGATTCAACAGTCCTTCGCCTTTGATGTGGATGATTGGGTTACGGTCGATGTCGAGCGCGAGTTCGTAGATGCGGTCGGTCTGACCCTCGACGGGAGTGACATCGAGATCGAGCGAGATCTGAGCCATGCGCATCGGCGGCTGGCCATCGCCGGGGTCGAACTCGAACCCGCAGTTCTGGAGCCCGACTTTGCGTATCTGGAGCACGCGGGTGATGCGCACATCCTCGTCCACCTGCTCCTGATCGGCGATGCGTTCCGTGCGCATGAACGGGACGAGGCCGCGGAATCCGCCCGTTTCGGTGTCGCGCAGCAGCCGGAGTGTGGCATCGGCGAGTTCGACACGCTCGATCACGATGGGGCGTCCGATGGACGGGAGTTGTGCGAGCGTGACGGTGACGGTGCCGGCGCGGATGACCTCGGTCGAGTCGGGGGCGGTGAAGGTGACATCGCTGAGCGTCAGGACACGATTGGAGTACCGGAACGATTCGAAGTCGATCGTGGGCACGATGTAGGCCTGTCCGAATCGGACCACCTGACGCGCGACCCACTCATCCAGCCCGCTCGTCGCGCTGTTGAAATGCCTCCACGCGAAGTAGCCACCGCCGGTGACGACAATGATGAGGATGACGAGAACAATGGGTGTCTTCTTCATGATTCCTCCGTCAGGAGTCAGGGGTCGGTTCGTTTGTCGTGTCGCTTTGTTCGAGATCATCGCTCGAAGAGCACGCACGAAACTCCGCGAGCCGGCGCTGTGTGAGGGCGATCGCTTCGGAGGATCGATCGAATCCGATCGCGGATCGTTGCAGGCGTGCCGCGGCGAGCAGTGTGGTCCCGCTGCCGCAGCAGGGATCCAGCACCGTGCCGCCGGGCGGGCAGCACGCACCGATGAGCAGTTCAAGGAGGGCGAGGGGCTTCTGGGTCGGCCAGCCGACGCGCTCGTGGGCCATGTTGTTGATCGACGGGATGCTCAGGACATCCGTCGACTTCTTGTGTTGTCCGGACATCTTCCGGCTGGTCGCGGGGACGAGTGGAGGATCGAACCAGTAGGCGTTCGGATCGATGCAGTAGTAGAGAATGTCGTCGTGCTTGCGGGCGAATCGTCTGGGGGAGGATCCCCCCAGGCCATAGGACCACACGAGTTGATTGACGAAGCGGTCCTCGCCGAGCAGTTCATCGAGCAGCACGCGGACACGGTGGCTGGTGCGCCAGTCAACATGGATCAGGAGATTCGCGGAGGATTTCAGCGCCGGCAGCGTTGCTTCGAGGCGTTGACCGAGCCAGCGAATGTACGACTGCGTGTCCGGCCAGGAGTCCTCGAAGGCATGCTCGCCGGACCGCTTGGCGCTGCCGGTGTTGAAGGGGGGATCGACATAGAGCATGTCGACCGATCGCGCCGCGAGTGCTGCGCACCGGTCCAGCCAGTCTCCTTGGGAGAGTTGCACGCGTGTCTGATTCTGGATCGCAAAGGTTGTCATTGCAGTTCGGCGAGGTGCGCACGCTCGTATGGGATGAGTTCGCGCCACCGCCCCGCACGGACCTTTTCGCACCAATCTGGATTTGAGATGAGCGATCGCCCGACGGCGATCAGATCCACCTCGCCATTCCGGATCAGGTCGGCCGCCGGCGCGGGATCGGTCACATGCACGCGCTCGCCCTGGTTCATTGATGTCGAGACGCTCACGCGCCCGACCGCGATCGTCGGAAGTCCGCTCAGGGAGCGGCTCAGCCCCGCGAGCGTCGGGGAAGGACCGTCGAAGGCGGGTTCCACCGCATCGCGCGTCGAGACATGGAGCATGTCCACGCCCGTTTCTTGCAGCGCATTCACCCAGACGCCCAGCGTGTCGGGGTCCGGGAAGGTGACCGCCTGATAGTCCTCGCTCTTCCACTGGCTGAAGCGGTACAGGACGGGATATCCAGCGCCGACCGCATCCCGCACCGCCCGCACGACCTGGAGCGGATAGCGCATCCGATTTTCGAAGCTGCCGCCGTACGAGTCCGTGCGCTGGTTCGATGTTTCGGAGAGAAACGAATCGAGGATGTATCCGTGGGCGCCGTGGATCTCCACGCCGTCGAACCCCGCGGCCTTCGCCCGCGCAGCGCCTTCCGCGAAGTGATCGCGTACCGCGAGCATGTCGTGCTCGCTCATCGCACGCGGCGTCGGCTTGAACCCGCCATCGTGCTTCGGCGCGGGGAGCGCCGAGGGAGCAATGGGGTCCATCGCGTGCCGTCCGGTATGCCAGAGCTGCATGACGATGGCGCTGTCGGCACGATGCACCGCCTCGACAACGCGGATCCACCCCTCCTGCTGAGCATCCGTGAAGATGCCCGGGACATTCTCCGAGTCGGGGGCGTGCTCGTCGTCGATGTGCGTGCCCTCGGTGATGATCAGCCCGACGCCGTGGCGTGCGCGGCGCTCGTAGTACGCCGCGATCGACTCTTCCGGAACGCGATCGTCGGGGGCTTTGCGTCGGGTCATCGGCGCCATGGCGATGCGGTTGCGCAGTCGAAGACCGGCCCCCTCGAAGGGTCGGAAGAACGGTTCGTAACGGGAAGGATTGCTGTTTGCTGTCACGCGGGAAGTGTAGGGCCGGGTCGGCGAAATCGGTGAGCCACACCGGCCGGCCGCTACGGGAGCATGGGGAATCCGAGGGGATCAGGGGATACCGGGGGAGTCCGAGGAATCCGGGGTGAGTCCGGGTCCGGGGGGAATCGGGGCGGTCTCAGCGCAGCTCGACCGACCAGTACGCGTTGTCGAGGAAGGTCTTCCACGACTGATACTTCTCGTTGCCCAGACGCACCGAGATCAGGGGGTTGCGCTTGGGACGCACTGGCTTGCGATAGAGCGACATGCTCGCCTGATCGGGCGTACGGCCACCCTTACGGGCGTTGCACCGCACGCATGCGCAGACCAGATTCTCCCAGGTATCGCCCCCGCCCTGGCTGCGGGGCAGGACATGGTCGATCGAGAGTTCGTTCGTCGGGAAGTGATTGCCGCAGTATTGGCACTGGTTCCGATCGCGCGCGAAGAGGTTGCGGCGGTTCAGCTTGACATGCTGCGCCGGCATCCGGTCGTAGCCGTACAGCCGGATGACCTTCGGCACCGCGAGTTGGAGACGAACCGTCCGGATCCAATCGAAGGAATCCGGTTCAAACTCGCGCTGCAGCTCGCTGATCTCGGTCCAGCTCTCGAAGTCGTAGCCGATCCACTGCCCGTTATCGATGTGCACCACCTCCGCGAGATCCTTGCAGAGCAGTGTGAACGCCCGCTTCGCCGAGACGATGCGTATCGCCATGTAGAGCTTGTTCAGGACCAGAACCTTCGCATCCAGCCCGCCGGTGGCGATGCCTCTGCTCCCACCGGCGATGGATACGCCCACCGGATCGTCTGCGGGTGGGATGGCAGCGACACCTGCCGCGGTGCGGCGCTCCGAATCACGATGTGTCGGGGTGCCACTCATAACGAAGTCCAGACGGACAAACCGTACACCGCCGATTCAGGCAGGGCAATTCTTGCACCCCCCTGATCGGGTCCCCTTCACGAAATCCGCACGATTGTGCGGGTTCCCCCGCCCCCAAGGTCCGCTAGTGGCGGAAATGCCGGGTACCGGTGGTCAGGCAGGTGACCCCGCGCTGCTCGCACAGCCGGAAGGTCTCCTCGTCCCGCTTCGACCCTCCGGGATGGACAATCATCGACACCCCGGCATCGATCAGCAGTTCCGGGCCGTCCGGGAACGGGAAGAAGGCATCGCTCGCCGCGATCGCCCCGCGAACCCGCTCACCGGCCTTGTCGATCGCATGACGGCACGCGCTGACACGATCCATCTGCCCCGCCCCCGCGCCGAGCAGCATGACCGATCCCCCATCCGCGCTGCCACCGAGGGCGATGGCGTTGCTGGTGAGATGCTTGCACATCAGCCAGACGCCTCCCGCGCAACGCAGCGCCGATGCATCCAGTGCCGGTCCAGCGCGGTGTTCCCACGCGCCGACATCGAGCCGGACATCATCCGGCGTCTGCACGAGCAGCCCCCCCGAGATCGAACGGAACATGCGCTGCGGCATGTTGACATCCGCGAAGTTCCCGATCGCGAGCAACCGCAGGTTCGCCCAGCGCTCGCGCAGCCGAGCCAGCGCATCCTGTGTGTAGTCCGCAGCGATCACGACCTCGAGAAAGACGCCCTGCGCGCACAGCCGCTCGGCACAGCGTGCATCGACCGTGCCGCTGGTCGCGAGGATGCCGCCGTACGCCGCCATCGGATCGCCCGCCAGCGCGTGATCGATCGCGCCGATCGTATCGGTGCCGATGCACGCGCCGCACGGGTTGGTGTGCTTCACGACAACCGCACTGGTCCGCTCCCGCGCAAACCGCAGCAGATCCACCGCGAGCGCGACCGCGCCCTGCGCATCGTTCAGGTTGTTGTACGAGAGCGCCTTGCCGTGCAGGGGCCGGGCATCCACGAGCGATTTCGAGAGAGTCGTGGCCGCCGTCTCGCGATAGCTCGCCCCTTCCTGGTGGGGATTCTCGCCGTAACGCAGCATTTCAACGCGCTCGAGCGTCAGCGTGAGTCTCTGCGGCAGCGTTTCGGACCGTTCCGAATCGCCACGGCCGCCCATGTAGGATGCGATGGCGCTGTCGTACGCGCTCGTCCGCTCGAACGCGGCAAGCGCAAGCGAACGGCGCAGCGCGAGCGTGGTTCGTCCCTTGTGTTCGCGGAGTTCTGTTGTGATCGTTTCGTACTGGCTCGGATCCGTCGCGACCGCCACGAACCGATGGTTCTTCGCCCCCGAACGGATCATCGAAGGCCCGCCGATGTCGATCTGCTCGATCGCTTCCTCTTCGGTCACTCCGGGCTTGGCGACCGTCGCCTCGAACGGGTACAGGTTGATGCAGACGAGATCGATCGGGTCGATGCCATGCTCCTGCATCGCCTTGACATGATCCGCATCGCTCCGGATCGCCAGCAGGCCGCCGTGCACCGCGGGATGCAGCGTCTTGACCCGCCCATCCATCATCTCGGGAAACCCGGTCAGTTCCTCGACAGCGCGGACCGCGATGCCCGCATCGCTCAGTGCGCGTGCCGTGCCGCCGGTCGAGACGATCTCAACGCCTAGCGATGCAAGCGCCCTGGCGAACTCGACAATCCCCGACTTGTCGCTGACGGAGAGAATGGCCCGCCGAACGGGGATGAGGTCTTCCATGGCGTTCGCAATGGGCAGTCGGTGCGATCAGAACGAGGGCGAATACTTGTGGATGGTGCCGTCGTTCGAGATGGTGAACAGACTTCCATCCTCGAAGGTTTCGGCCATCACGCGTGCGAAGCCGGTGAAGGGCACGCGCTCGATCACATCGCCGCGTTGCCGGTCCACGACCACCGCTTCCTTGCCGTCCCAGACGATGAGGTTCCCCGCCCGAGCGCTGATCGCCTCGCCGCGGATCTTGTCGTTCGACCAGATCACCGAGCCGTCCGTAGCGTTGATCGCGGTGAACCCGAGCCGGGGAAGATCGACAAACACGCGGTCCCGCCACACCCGCGGCTGGGCGGTGACGGGCATCTCCGTCCGCAGCCGCCAACGCAGGCGGCCATCCTCCGCATCGAACGCCCACACCGACTGATCCATGCCCCCGATGTACACGGTGCGCCCATCGGTCACCGGATTCGTCCGCGTGCCGCCGAAGATCTTCTGGCGTCGTCCGAACGCCGAGCCGCTCTCGGCATCGATGAAGATCACATCGCCGACATCGCTCACGAACGCGACGGTCTCCGAATCCACACGCGTCGGCCGGGCGGTGATCGGACCGTCGAGCAGGTGCCCCCATTGCTTGAAACCGCCCGACACCCGGATCGCGTACGCCTCGCCCGTTGCCGAGCCGAAGACGGCCAGTGGCCCCATCATCACCGGCCCGCTGTTCGCGATCGCCTCCAGGCGCATCCGGTCGATCAGATCGCCCGTCCGCACATCGAAGAGCTGCACATCCGTATCGCTCGCCGTCACCAGCCGGTCACCGATGCGGGCATGGCCGACAAAGCGCGTCAACGGGCTGCCCAGCGACATCGACCACCGAATCCGCCCCGTGTCATTCTCCATGATGGTGAGGTTGTTGCGCGTGTCGTGATACACCACCACATCGCCGAGCGGGATGAAGTGGCGCACCGAGGCGTCGGTCGGAGATGCGGCGTGCCCGCGCCAATCGAGCCGGTAACCCAGTCGGGAGTGTGCGGGGCGATCCTCCGCATCGATTTGTGCGCTTGTCGCTTCGGGTGTCGTTGTGGGTTGGCTCGACCGGCAGCCGCTCAGCACCGCGAGCCCCAGCACCGCCAGCGCAGCACTCCCGCCCATCACAACGCGGCCGCCGAGCCCGGGGCCGAGGAAACGAACAAACCGGGGATTCCGAACAGATCCCTTATGCATAACCATCCTCCTGCGGGGA
>REDD01000042.1 GCA_007693725.1 Phycisphaeraceae bacterium | reverse complement strand
GTCGCTGCAAGACCGGCGAGGCCCATGAGGGCGAGGGCGCCGGGGGCGGGGATGACGGTGCCGCTCAGCTCGAAGCTGTGCTGGAATGCACCGCCTGCCGCTCCGCCGAAGGTGCGGCTGTCGGAGCCGACGGTGGTCGCAGAGTCACTCAAGAACCACTGACCGCTGGTGACCGGTCCGATTCCCGGGTCGTTGTTGAAGAATGCCTGCACGATGCCGGCGTTGGGGACGATGATCGGGACATTGAGGGTGATGGTCCAGATGAAGTTGCCCGCTTGCGGGAGCTGAAGGCCGAAGCCGTCGACAAAGTTCTGTGCGTTGTCGAAGAAGTCAAAGAAGAGGACGCCGCCCGCCGCGGTGACGCCGCCGACGAAGCGGAACTCTTCGAGGATGATGTCGTTGCCTGCGGTGGAGACATAGTCATCGAAGCCGCCGGGTCCGCTCGCAGCGGCGAAAGCGGAGTACGGGCCATCCATGTGCGAATAGAGGACGGATGTCCGCATCACGGGCGAGGCATCATCGAGGGGGGTGGCCTGGATGGAGAACGCACCGTTGCTGAGCAGCAAAGTGGACCGGTCGATGGCGAGGGTATCCAACGCCATGGCGGAGCCGGCGAAAGCGAGCACCGCAAACACTGAAAGGGTCTTCATATCTCTTCCTCTCTCTCTCAAAGTCGCACGACGGCGACCACATCCCGTCTCGAGCGATCGAGACAGATCTACAAACAAAACCCGTACGCACGGGCATGAATCCGAATTCGGGTCAGAATGTGGGGAGGGGGGTGACGCGTTCCTTCCCCGCAGCCGCCGTGGCTGCCAACTCTCAATCAACTCTCAGACAGAGGAGTTGCCTACGGCATACCCCTCTGTCATTGTGGATGATGATGCGGAATCCGGGCTCGTCAAGCGGAAGGGGGGCTGGACGATGAAGATTCCTTCCAATCTGGTCGGTATTCGATTCGTTGGCTGATTCTGTTTGGATTTTGATTGGACTATGTGGGCCACGGCCAAAAACGACACCCCCCGCATGGAGGCACGCGGGGGGTGGTGGAAATCGGCACTGAGGAAGGAAACGAACGGGATCAGCGGCGACGACGGCTCGCGGCGAAACCAGCGAGGCCCATCAGGGCGATGGCACCGGGGGCGGGGACATCGACGAGAGCGAACCGGTGCTCCAGGCCGTTGGTGAGCGAGCCGAAGCTGGGGTCAGAGGAGCCGACCGTAGGGGCGGCATCGCTGAGGAACCACTGGCCGCTCGTGAACGGTCCGACTCCTGCATCGTCGTTGAAAAACGCCTGCAGGATGCCAGCGTTGGGTACGACGATGGGGGTGTTGAGGGTGATGGTGTAGATGAAGTTGCCCGCCTGGGGGAGCTGCACGCCGAAGCCATCGACGAAGTTTTGGGCGCTGTCGAAGAAATCAAAGAAGACGACGCCGCCTGCTGCGGTGACGCCACCGACGAACTGGAACTCGCCCAGGGTGATGTTGCCGGGTGCGGTGCTGGTGTAATCATCGAAACCGCCCGGACCAGAGGCGGCGCCGAAGGCTTGGAAGCCTGAGCCCGCGCCCATGGACTCGTAGACGGTGCCGAGGCCGGAGCGCTGGGTGTGCTCGGTGTCATAGGGGGTGGCCTGGATGGTGTACAGGCCATTGTCCAGGAGCATCGTGCTTCGATCGATGCCGATCGTAGACGGGCCGGCCGCCAGCGCGGTTCCGGCGGCAGCCAGAACAAACAGAGCCGAAATTGTCTTCATGGTCTCTTCCTCTCTTCTCTCGCCAAAGGCGAACAATGGTTTGAGCGTGACGGAATCGCCCACCGCGGCTCACGCACACTGCGAGAGTTCAGAGGTTCAAAGATGACGCATGGGGTCGGTGTGACGCGTTCTTCCCCGAGACGCCTTCTCTTCTCTCCATTGCCACGGCGCGCCGTCTCCGGCACGCAACTCGTTTCATTCTGATCGCGCTTCAGCGTGCGGGCAAATGATCGAGTTTCAAAGTGGTGATTTTGTGCGCAAAAAATGGTCCGTGATCGCGCATGACAGGGTGTTGTCGGGGATAAATGCGCAGGATTCGCGGATATCGAAAATCCCCAGCAAACACAGGGAGTTTCTGTGGTGCGCATGAGCGAGAATTTCTATGCGAGTGTGGGGGATTCGATTTGTGCGCTCGCAGATCACCTGCTCTGATGCAGGAATAGATCCCTATGCATCAGTGGGGAATGTGCGCGTTCAGTCGTTGTGTTTTCTGCGCAGGCGCGTGGAGAGGCGCAGCAGGAGTTGCACGCGCTCGATCTCGTCGAGCCAGTCCTGGAGTGTGGCATCGGCTTCATCCCGATCGAGCGGAGCGCCGGGCACGGGGCATGACGGGCCGAGTTGCTTGGCGGCGATGGCGCGGTAGCGGGTGAGCGTGCGGTCGCCGAGCAGCGAGACGAAGTGGAAGTCCTCCGCGAGAAAGAGCGCGATGGGCACGCGCATGCCGCCGCAGATCTGGATCTGCTCGGCGAGATCGGTGTGCTCGTCGCGGTCGAGGAAGCGGAGGCGGATTTTCTCGGGGTTTTCCTCGGCGATTCTGGCGAGGAACGGGCACTGCTGGACGCAGTCGCCGCACCAGACGCCGGAGACGACGAGGATGTGCATCTCGCGGGTGAAGGATTTGAGGAGTTCGCGCTGGCGATCGGAGAGGGCGGTCTGGTCGTAGATCTTGCGCCAGGCGTCCTGCTGCGAGTCGGTGCCGGATTTGACATAGTCGTGGTAGGCGGCCGCGGCCTGGAACTTGGTGCTGAGGAAGTCGGCGGTGAGCATTCGATGGACTCCGGGTTGGGTGGTGGGTGGATTCAGGGGCCCGCGTTGGTGCGGAGCAGGGCGGAGATGGCCATGACTCCGAGTACGAACAGCGAGAAGAACAGGAGAAATATCCAGCGTTGGATGCGTCGGTTCGGTCGGCGGGGCGGTTCTTCGTCAGTCATTTTTCACCAGCGTTCGTCATCATTCTTCGGCGCCGCGGTCCACTGTGCGGATGAAACGCCGTTGATGGTCGTGTTGTTCTGTGTCGGGACGATGGCGTTGCGGAGGAATTCGTGGGGGAAGTTGAGCGTGGGGGCGCTGAGCTCGTCGAGGGTTGCAAGATCATCCGCGGAGAGATCGACATTCAGTGAGCGGAGGTTGGAGTTGAGCTGGTCCATGGTGCGGGCGCCGATGATGGTCGAGTCCACGCCTTGTTGGAGGCGGACCCACGCGAGGGCGACTTCGGCAACGGAGCAGGACTTTTCCTTGGCCATTTTCTGCATGGTGTCGATGAGGTTGAAGGTGCGGTCGTTGAGGTGCTTGGAGTCCTTGGGGTAGCGGCCCTTTTCGGGCATCGAGTCGCGGGTGTACTTGCCGGTGAGGATGCCGCCCTTGAGCGGCGACCACGGCGTGACGCCCATGCCGAGCTCGCGCGCCATGGGGAGGAGCTCGCCCTCGACGGTGCGCTCGATGAGCGAATACTCGATCTGGAGCGCGATGAGGGGATTCCAGCCGCGGAAGTGGGCGAGGGTCTGGGCCTGGGCGCATTTCCACGCGGGGGTGTCGGAGAAGCCGATGTAGCGGACTTTGCCGGCGGTGACGAGGTCGTCGAGGCCGCGCATGGTTTCCTCGATGGGGGTGTGTCGATCCCAGAAGTGCATCCAGAGGAGGTCGATGTAGTCGGTCTGGAGGCGGCGGAGTGAGTGATCGACGGACTCGATGAGCGCCTTGCGGTGTGCGCCGCCGGCGTTGGGATCTCCGGGGAACATGTTGCCGAGCCACTTGGTGGCGATGACGACGCGGTCGCGCGAGGGGAATTTGA
>REDD01000043.1 GCA_007693725.1 Phycisphaeraceae bacterium | reverse complement strand
CTGAGCAACTCGGGCGTAGATGGCGATACTCGCGTTATTCGTTCGGAGCGGTCTCGGTTGTGCGTACCCGGTAGACGGTTGAGTTGCTGACGGGGCTTCGGTAGAGCGGAGAGATGTAAATGGATCCGGCTCCGGGTGTGTCGATGCGATCGAGGTGGTAGCCCAGGGGGCTTTCGTAGATTCGCGTGACTGTTGCGGTGTGTGTGCGCTGTGTGGTGTATTGGGTGTGGGTTGGCGCGCAGCCGACGATGGTGAGAGAGCAAATCACAACTGTGGTCGTCAGGGCTGCGGTCGCGTGCGGTTTTTTGGTGCGCATTTCGGCCTCGCTTCGGCAATGGGGGTCAGAGCGGGGGGTCAGAGCGCGCGGCAGAATGTGAAAAAGAGGATGAAGCAGGCGATGAGGAGGACGGCGATGATTCTCGCCTGAGAGCGAATGGAGCGTCCTTTTCGGCCGGCAGCGCCTCGTGAGTAAGCGCGGATTGTTCCGGGACGGAGAAATCCCATGACATATCTACAGAACAGGTGGGGGGGCCGGATTGTTCCCGGGCGAATCGTCGCTGAGGAAGCGTCGGAGGAGTGGTGCGGCGATGCGCATGAGGTCGTGCTCGGTGATGACGCCGACGAGTCGGCCGTCTTCGACGACGGGGAGGCAGGAGAGTTTGTGTTGGCGCATGCGGTCGATGGCGTCGAGTGTGGATGTGGTGGGCGTGACGGTGACGGGGTCGGGCTTCATGATCTCGGAGACGGGGATGGTTCGTTTGTCATCGCGGGTGCGTGCGCGGGTGATGTGCTTGAGGAGGTCGCGGTGTGAGACGATGCCGACGAGCTTGTGCTGGTCGTCTTCTACGGGGACATGGCGGATGTGCTTCCAGTGCATGAGGTTTGTGACGAGGTCTATGACATCGTTTTCGTTGACGGTGAAGAGGTCGGTGGTCATGTACTGGCCGACGGTGAGGATGTGGTGTTTGTCGGCATCGAATTCGTCGGGGCTGATGGGTTCCCATGTGTGTACGGGTGCGCCGTGGAGTTGTCGCTGGGCGATGGCGGAGGCGAGGCGGTACATGGCGCGGTCGGGGTTTTCGCCGCTGCGTAGGGCGGAGTAGGACTTGAGCATCCAAGCGGCGCCGGTCTGTCCGGAGGCGACGCGGCCTTCGATGACATTGAGGTATTTCTCGATGTGAGCGGGTGCGATGCCGGCGGCGGTGAGGCCGCGTTCCGCGATCGGAAGGATTTTGAGCGCGAGGAGTTCGCGTGCGGGGATGGTCATGCCGCCGATCCACTTCATCTGGGCGTCGAGTCCGAAGCGCGCGGCGGCGATGAAGTTCTGGTGGACATCCTCGAAGTCGAGTTCGCGTGTGATGTCTTCGTATGCGTCGGAGATGCCGCGGAGGAGTCCGAACCAGAGTGCGGCGTTTGCGACTTCGTCGGTGGGTGTGGGTCCGGCGGGGAGTATGCGGTTTTCGATGCGGAGGTGTGGTGTGCCGTCGGGGTTGACGCCGTAGCAGGCGCGGTTCCATCGGTAGACGGTGCCGTTGTGAAGACAGAGGGCGTGGAGCTTGGGGGTTGTGCCTTGTTCGAGGAGTTGGAGCGGGTTTTCGTCGAAGTTTGTGGGGAAGAGTGGTTTGAAGCGTGCGATGTCCTCGCGGTAGATCTCGAGGACGGAGGATTCGATCCAGCTCGCGCCGAAGGTGACGCGTGGTTGGAATCGGCGGAGGTCGGTGAGGCGTTTGCGTGTGTCGATGGATTGCTGGAAGAGGGCGATGCGTGTTTCGTGCCAGAGGCGGCGTCCGAGGAGGATGGGGGAGTTGCATGCGGCGGCGAGGACGGGTCCGGCGATGGCCTGCGCGATGTTGTATTTGCGGGCGAACTGGTCGGGGCTGACCTGGAAGTGGACCTGGAAGGAGGTGTTGGCGGCTTCGAGCATGACGGAGTCGTGCTGGATGGAGAGTTCATCGACGCCGTCGATGGAGAGTTCGTATGGTCCGCCTCGGAGGCGTGTGAGCGTTTCGTTGAGGGCGTGGTAGCGGGGGCGGTCGGTGAGGTTGCTGAGGGAGAGGTCGGACTTTGTGAGCGATGGGAGGATGCCGGTCATGATGATGCGGGCATCGAAGCGGTGTGCGGCGGCGCGTGCGCGGGCGAGGTGCGCGTGGATCTGGTCTTCGAGTCGTCCGAGGCAGTCGGCGGAGAAGTGGATGGGGAGCAGGTTGCACTCGATGTTGAAGCGGCCGAGCTCGGGGACGAAGGCGGGGTCGTTGAGGGCTTCGAGGAGTTGCTCGTTGATGGGGTAGGGTCGTCCGGAGCGGTCGATGATGGCGAGTTCCTGCTCGGCTCCGATGCGGTTGACGCCCGACTCGATGAGATCGCGTTCGAGCATGATCTCGAGGGCCTCGAGGTCGCGGAGGAGTGCCTGTGTGAAGGCGCGCTGGGCCTCGGCGTTGTCGCCTGCGTTGCGCTCGGGGGTGGATTGTGGGTCGACGGTGGTCACGGCCCTCGGCTCCGGTGAGGAGTTCTGGTTGCAGGCCAGTGTAGAGGGTCGGGCGGTCAGCGGGTTCTGGGGCGTATGTCGGGCGGTGGTGCGAGCTTGACGCGGAGTGTGAGTTGTCTCGGCTCGCCGACGGGCTCGATGCGGAGGATGGAGAGCGTGATGGTGTCGTCGGGCTTGTACTGGCGGAGTGTGCGCTGGAGTTCGGTGAGGGAACGGATGGGTCGATCGTTGAGGGCGAGGATGGCATCGCCTGAGACGATGCGGTTGTCGGCATCGGTGCGGATGGGGCGGAGCCCTGACATTTGGGCGCTGGGGCTGTTGACTTCGAGGACGAGGACGACGGGTCGGCGTGTGCCGTTCTCGTTGACGAAGCCGTCGGTGCCCTTGATGCCGAGGATGCCGGGGATGCGGCGGCCGTAGGTGATGAGTTGGGGGACGATCTCGTTGACGGTGTCGACGGGTATGGCGAAGCCGATTCCGGCGGAGGCGCCTGAGGGGGAGCGGATGGCGGTGTTGACGCCGATGAGTCTTCCGGCGGAGTCGAGGAGGGGGCCGCCGGAGTTTCCGGGGTTGATGGCGGCATCGGTCTGGATGACATCGTTGATGAGGATGCCTGCGCGAGCGGGGATGGTGCGGCCGAGCGCGGAGATGATGCCTGTCGTGAGTGTCTGGTCGAGTCCGAAGGGGTTGCCGAGCGCGTAGACGGATTGTCCGACGCGGAGGTCGGAGGAGGTTCCGATGGGGATGGGCTTGATCTGGGGTGATGCAGAGTTGTTGTCGGTTTCGAGGCGGAGGACGGCGAGGTCGTCCTCGGGAGAGAAGCCGACGAGGCGTGCGTTGAAGGCGGGGCCTTCGGCGAAGGTGACGATGGCGTTGTTGGAACGGCGTGTGAGGAGCGACTCGACGACATGGAAGTTGGTGACGATGTGGCCTTGCTCGTCCCAGACGAATCCGGAGCCGGTGCCTGTGGGGACTTCTTCGCGCCGGACTTCGCGTCGGGTCATACGGTCGTAGAAGATGCGCTCGGCAGTGGTGTTGATGTAGACGACGGAGGGGGCGACGCCCTCGACGAGATCGACGATGGCCTGTTCCTCGGGGAGGAGCGGGCCGCGTGGCGTGACTTCGCGGGGCTCGGCGACGGTGGGGGTGTTGGAGTGCGGAGCGGGCGCGGATTGTGCGGCGAGGAGAGCCGCGGAGAGGAGGAGAGTGGTGATGGGGATGGTGGAGAGGAGTCTTGCGTTGCTCATGTCAGAGGATACGGGCGTGGGGGGAATCGGTTGGGGGGCACGAAATGAAAACGCCCCCGGAACAAAACGCCCCCGGAATGAAAACACCCCCCGGC
>REDD01000044.1 GCA_007693725.1 Phycisphaeraceae bacterium | reverse complement strand
ATCGATCCGCATGTCGATGGGGATGCCGGTCGGCTGAGCGATCAGTCGCTGCGGATCGTGCTGGATCTTGACCCGGAAAATGTTCTGGCGAACAACAATCTCGGCTATCGGATGCTGACCCGCGATGAGGACATCGACGAAGCGGCACGCATGATCGAGATCGCGTATCGGGCGGAACCGGACTCGCCGCCCTACGCCGACTCGATGGGCTGGGCGCGGTACAAGCAGGGCATCTTCGAGGACAAGAAGGATCCCGAGACGGGCGAGGTGGTCATGCGCGGCGCGATCTCGCTGCTGCGCGAAGCGCGACGGCTGGCGGAACAGAGCCGCGATGAGGTGTACCAGTTCATCGTCACGCCGATCGTCGCGGATCATCTGGGCGATGCGCTGTGGGCGGCGGGTCGGCGCGAGGAGGCGCTCCAGGCGTGGGACGATGCATGGGCAGGGTTGGAGCCCGCGATGCGGCTTATCGACCAGATGGGGGCCGTTGATCTGGAATCCACTCTCGTCGAGCTTCGGAAGCATTCCGAAGCGGCGCGAGACAAGGCGCGTGCCGCGCGATCCGGGCTCGAACCGCAGATCGAGTCCATACCCGGGCTGAAACCCGACGAGCCGCCCCGGAATCGACGAGCAACGCCCCAGCAGCAGTAATGATCGCAATCGGAACCGAGGAGTGAAGACGCATGGCCGGCCATAGCAAATGGGCGAATATCAGGCACAAGAAAGCGCGTGTGGATGCGCAGCGGGGCAAGGTCTGGACGAAGTGCTCGCGTGCGATCATGGTCGCGGCGAGGACCGGCGGTGCGGATCCCGCATCCAACCTTTCGCTGCGGTACGCGATCGACGAGGCCCGTGCGGCCAACATGCCCAAGGACACGATCCAGCGCGCCATCGACAAGGGCGCGGGCACGGGCGATGACGCCGTGAACTTCGAGGCCATCCGCTACGAGGGCTACGGCCCGAGCGGCGTGGCGATCATGGTCGATGTGCTCACGGACAATCGCGCACGAACGGCCCCCGAGATGCGCGAGATCTTCTCCCGAGGCGGCGGCAACCTCGGAACCACGGGATCGGTCGGCTACATGTTCGAGGCGCGCGGCGTGATCACGGTCGATGCGGCCAAGACCACCGAGGATCAGATCATGAACCTCGCGATCGAGGCGGGAGCGCTCGACTGCACGCTCGAAGACGACACATGGACGATCGCGACCTCCCCCACCGACTTCATCACGGTGAAGGATGCCATCGACAACGCCGGTCTGGAAGCGACCTCCGCGGAACTGACGATGGAGCCCACCGTCATGGCCGGCGCGGCAGGCGACGATGTCGCCAAGATCCTCCGGCTGCTCGAGCGGCTGGAGGACCACGACGATGTGCAGAAGGTCTACACGAACATGGACGCTTCCGATGCGGATCTCGCCGCGGCGTCCGGCTGATGTCAGCGGACGATGATGGCCCGCGGGGCGGTGAGCACGACGGGCTGATCCCGGAGCTGCATCATCGCTTCGAGGTGGGATGCGAGATTCCGCCACGCCTGAGGCCCGAGCACTTCGCGTCCGATTTCGTTCACCGCGCCGAGCGCGAGTTCGGAACCGATGTCTCGCACGCGGACGAAGCCGAAGATCTCTTCGATCATCTCTTCGAAGGACTTGGGCGCCGGGTAGTCGCGCAGTTCGTAGGCGTCGCTCGCCAGACCGATCGAGAGCGCGAGATCCTTGACGGCGCGATCCAGCCCCCCCACTGCATCGACCATGCGCAGCTCGACGGCACGGTTCGCCGCGAAGAGCCGGCCCTCTCCCGCCTTGGAGAGATCGATGCCCGGTCGGCCGGAGCGGACGCGGGTTGAGAACAGGTCATAGGTCTCGATCATGCGCTGGCGGACCAGAGCACGCTCGTCGGCGGTCCACGGCTCAAGCCCGCCGAACATGTTGGAACGGGGACCGCGAGAACGCGGGACGGCGTTGATGCCCAGCTTCTCGTACAACCCCGCGATGCCCATCTTGCCCGCGACGACGCCGATGCTCCCGATGATGCTGGAGGGATTCATGTAGATGCGGTCGCCCGCGACGGCGATGTAGTAGCCGCCGGATGCGGCCATGGAGCCGACGCTGACCCAGACGGGCTTGCCGCTCGCCTTAAGGCGGTCGATGCCCTGCCAGATGGCCTCGCTGGCTGTCGCGCTGCCGCCGGGTGAATCGATGCGGATGATGACGCCGCGGATCAGCGGCTCCTCTTCGATCTCGCGCAGGACTTCGCGGATGGTGAGCGCACCGACGGTGGACTCGCCGAAGAAGCCGCCGGGGCTGGATTCGCCGTCGACGATCGCGCCGTCGATATGCACGATGGCGATCGTGTCTCGGCTGATGTCCGGCAGCGCGGGCTCGCTGAACATGCGCATGATCGTCCCGAACGCCTCGAAGAGCCCCATCTTGGAGAGGTCGGGCTTCTCTTCCGCGGAGGTGACCCAGAGGTCGTCCTCGTAGATGAAGTCGTCGCCGTAGCGTTTGGCGAGGTGTTTATCGAGATCGAGACGGTCGATCTCGGCGGTGATCATCCCGGTCGCGATCGCGCGAGCGCCATCGGCGAAGAAGAGTTCTCCCATGGCTCGCTCGACCTGTCCTCGGGTCTTGCCGCTCCCCTTGGCGAGTTCGTCGAGCATGGCGTGGTAGAGACCATCGAGCAGACCGTTGATGTTCTCCTCCCACTGCGGGCTCGGGGAGTTCTTGGCAAACATCTCGTCCGCACCCTTGTAATCACCCACCTGCACGAACGAGGGCTCGATGCCGAACTTCCGCAGCGCATCGGCAAGGAACAGTTCCTCCATGTACAGGCCGGTGAGCGTGGCTGATCCGCCCGTCTGCATGAGCAGCTCATCCGCGTGTGCGCCCAGAAGGAATTCGAGCGTGCCGTAGTTCTCGGTGAAGATGTGAATCTTCTTGCCCGAGGCGCGGATCATGCTCAGGGCCGGAGCGATCTCCTCGATCTGTGTCCGCGTGAACGGCATGTCCTTCACGCGGATGACCAGACCCTTGAGATTGCTGTCGTTCGCGATGCTCTCGAAGGTCGAGATGACATCCCTCAGCAGAAGCCCCGACGGTGCGGAGAGGAAACCGGCGGTCGCGTGACGCTCGGAGACGGAGTCCTCCAGAGTGAGATAGCCGACGCGGTTCTGCGCGAGGCAAGTCGCCGCCGCGGCACTGAGGGTGATGGCTGCGGCAAGAAAAGAGTTGATGCGCCTCATGTCGATGCTCTCCTGCTGGGGCTGTGGGGAATCGCGTGATATCTGGTCGTACTAAGGTGTTCCGGGAAGTCGGGAACCGGTTTCAGTCGTATCCGAGTTCGGCGAGATCGTCCTCATCGAGCCCGAAGTGGTGGCCGAGTTCGTGGAGGAGGGTGATCCAGATCTCGTCATACACGGTCTCCTCCTCGCCATCGTCCTGCCAGCCCCCCGCGGTGTTCAGGATCCCCTCGCGGTAGAGACGGACATCGGAGGGGGTGTCGGGAACTTCGCTGACGGATCGCTCGGTCAGGGCGACGCCGCTGTGCAGGCCGCAGAGCGTCTGGGCCATCTCCTCCTCGGCATCGGGGCCGCCCTCCTCGCCGTACTCCCGGATGAGGGAGCGGACGAGCTCGGGATCGGGGCGGTCGTCGACGATGACGGGCACCTCCTCGATCAGGCGCTTCAACGCGGGCGGCAGTGATGCGATGACCTCCTCCAGCAATGCGTCGAACCGCTCTCTGTCTCTGCGTGACATGCAGGGGAAGATACACGGGTCGGCTCTGCCGATCGCCGGTCGGAGGGCCTAACCTACCCCCCTTGCCACCCCCGGA
>REDD01000045.1 GCA_007693725.1 Phycisphaeraceae bacterium | reverse complement strand
TCAGTCCTTCGAGGCGACCGTCTTGCTGTCGGCCTCGTCGGTCGTGTTGTCCTGCTTCCCGCGCTCCGCGGCATCCTGCGAGGACTCGCCGGGGCGGACCACACGGATCACGACACGATCGGAATCGACGCGCCGGGCTTCGCCGTTCGAGACGCGGACGATCGGCGCGGGACGATCCGCATCGTTCGTGGGGCGTGATGCTTCGAGGGGCTTGGGCGGGTGCATGCGGATGATGGCGCTGGGCTCGACCTCGCGACGGTTGTCGACATGCTCGGCGGCAGCGCGTGCCCGGAGATTGACATGCTGACGGACGGTCTGGATGTAGCCCTGCTCGCGGAGCCACAGGTGCTGGGCGCGTTCGAGTTCTCTGCGGATCTCGGGGGTGCGGGTGCTGGTCAGCGAGAGCGAGCGCCAGAGGAACGGGACCTCGCTGGAGATCAGATCCGTGGTGTCGGAGTTGATGGTGGTCCACGGCGAGATGGCGACCATGGGGAGGCCGGTCTTCGAGCGGACGAAGATGATGTCGTCGATGCCCGACGCGGGGGCGCCGTAGGCGGCGGGGCCGGGGTAGCCGTAGGGCAGTTCGCCGACGACCGTGCGGGAGCCGATGTTGCCGCGGGTGGCCCAGAGGCGCCCGTTTTGTGCGCGGAAGGGTGAATCAACGCGGTTGGAGGGCCATGGCTCGGCGTTCAGGAGCAGGCCGGGGCGGGGATCCGCCGCGGGCAGGAACTCGCGGACGGTCTGGAGCCCCTCCGAGCGGGAGATGTCGCCCGCACGCGAGTAGGGGCGGAGTGTGTCGGCGTGGGCAGCGCCCGCAAGGGTCGCGAGGGCGATGACAACGAGGGCTCTGTGGCTGAGCATGGTCAAGTCTCCGGATGTGGAGCGCCCGGCGTGGGCGCGGCGATGCCTCCACCAATGAACTTGAGCCGGGGGCAGAAGATTTCAAGTGTTTTGCACAAAGGGGGTTACAGATAGGCGGAATATTCCGACGCGGGCGTGAGCCGAGGCGGTTATCGGTCGTATTTCCAATGGTGTCACGACGCCGGGGCGTTGGGGAAGGCCAGCGGCGGTTGGTCCGCGAGGGACCGGTACGCCTTGAGGAGCTGCTCGACCTGCCTGTGGACGGGGCGGGAGGATTCGACGGCCTCGCGTGCCGCCCGGACCTGCTGCGAGCGGAGATCGGGGTCGGTGAGGAGGGGGCGGAGTGCGTTGGTCCAGCCGGCGACCGTGGGCTCGCCCGCGAGGGAGGCGATGCCGGGCAGGGCGGTGGCCTCGACGAACGGATCGGTGAGGCAGGCGATGGCGACGGAGGCGCCCATGGCATCGAGGAGGATGGAGCGGACTTCCGCGCGTGCCTCCGGGAGGATGAGCAGGTCGGTCCGGAGGATGAGGTCGCGCCGGGATTCCATGTCCGCGATGACGGAGAGGTGGGGGAGGAGTTCGAGGCGGGCGGCGTGCTTCCAGACGGAGTGACGGTGATCGACCGCCGCGGCGTCGAGGAAGATGAGCAGCTCGACGCCTTCGCGGATGATCGTGTTGAGCGCGGTCAGGACGGTCTGGGTCGCGTGGGCGTTGCGCCCGGAGGCGAGCAGGGAGACGGCGAGGGGCTGGTCGGCGGGGTGGGGGGGGCGTGGACGGGGATCGGCATGGATGCCCCACGGCGCGGTGTGGATGGGCCAGCGGAGGTCCTCGGTTTCGAGGGCGCGGGCGATGGCGCGGTTCGGGGCGATCCAGACCCCCTGGAGTGGGGTGGGTGTGGCGGCTTCAGCGCGCCGCTCGATGCGGTGGGTGTGGTGGATGCAGCCGGCGGACCAGACCTCGAAGGCGAGTGAGGCGTTGGTGGCCTCGGCGGTGTCCACCGCGAGGTCCCACGCGCGGTCGCCCCAGGCGTGGATGATGTCGATGGGCTGCTCGTCGGGTCCGGCGAGCGGGGGATCGAGTTCGCTCAGCGCGCGGAGGAGTTGGCTGGTGCGGAGACGGGGCAGGAGCGGCGAGACTTTTTCGGGGTAGGCGATGAGCGGCGTGATGGAATCGGTCTGGGTGTAGAGGAGCGTGTCGGGGATGGCGCGGACGACACGGACGCCGTCGTCGATGAGGCCGACCTCGACGCGATGGAGGAGCCGACGCTCACGAGAGGCGAAGGAGCGATCGGCTAGGAGAAGGATGCGCATGGCATCATCCGGCTGCGGGTGAAGTCGGCTTGAGTGAGGTGGGCTTGTCGGGGTCGTCGTCGACGCGGTACTGGAGATCGGGCGCGCGCGACTCGTGGTCCTCGACAGCTCCGGTGCGCCAGACGCCGACCCAGTGGTCGGGCTTGACTTCCTGGAGGTAGTAGTCGCCGGCGGGTCCGGGCTTTGGCTTGAGATCCTTGGGTGGTTCGTGCCAGGGCCACCATGGACGGATGCCTCGATCTGCTCCGGGCAGTTTCTTGAACTCCTCGGGATTGTCGACGACCTGCGAGATGGTGATCAGCCGCTTGAGACGCCCGTGCATCTTGGGGATCGAAGCGAAGAGGCCGCGTGTGTAGGGGTGGAGCGGATTGGAGAAGAGCTCGAAGACATTTGCGTATTCAACGACGCGCCCGGCGTACATGACGCAGACGACATCGGCGTTCTCCGCGACGACGCCGAGGTCGTGGGTGATGAGCATGATGGCCATCTGGCGCGTGTTCTGGAGTTCGTTGAGCAATTCGAGGATCTGGGCCTGGATGGTGACATCGAGCGCGGTGGTCGGCTCATCGGCGAGGAGGAGCGTCGGCTCGCATGCGAGGGCCATGGCGATCATGACGCGCTGGCGCATGCCGCCGGAGAACTGGTGCGGATAGGCCTTGAGCCGGCTTTCGGGGTCGGGGATGCCGACATCGGTCATGGCTCGTGCGGCGAGCGCATAGGCCTCCGCGGTGCGGACATTCTGATGGAGGGTGATGGCCTCGACGATCTGATCCCCGACGGTGTAGACGGGGTTGAGGGAGGTCATGGGCTCCTGAAAGATCATGGCGATCTCGCCGCCTCGGACTTTGCGCATCTCGGGATCGGGGATTTTGACGAGGTCGATCATCTTGCCCTGATGGTCGAAGTGGATGGCGCCGCGGTCGATGCGTCCCGGCGGCATGGGGACGAGGCGGAGGGCGGACATGGCGGTGACGGACTTGCCGCAGCCCGATTCGCCGACGACGGCGAGGGTCTGGCGCGGGTAGATGGACATGCGCACGCCGTCGACGGCCTGGATGCGCGGGCCTTTCGCGTTGTCGAACGACACGGCGAGATCATCGACGCGGAGGATCGGGGTGCTCTCATCGCGCTTGGCGTGCTTGGGATTGGCGGCCTTCGCGACCTTTGGGGCCTCAGTCTTGGGAGTGGCTGTGGGTGTCGTCGTCATGGGTGTGGTTTGTCGTGTTGGCGTTCGTCAGACGCGGGCTTTCTTCAGCTTGGGATCGATGGCATCGCGGAGTGCTTCGCCGATGAGGTTGTAGGCGAGCACGGTGAGGAAGATGGCGAGTCCGGGATAGACGGCGACCCACCATTGGAAGGCGCCCGCCTCGCCGGTGGCGTCGCGGAGGAGTCGTCCCCACGACGCCTGCGAGAGATCGCCGAGGCCGAGGTATGAGATGACGGCCTCGAAGAGGATGGCCGCGGCGATGGCGAATGATGAATCAACCAGCACGGGGGTGACGCCGTTGGGGAGCATGTGCCGGAAGAGGATGGATCGCAGCGGCAGCCCGACGGCGCGTGCGGACTGGACGAAGTCCTGATTGCGCAGTCGATAGAACTCGGCGCGTATGTAGCGCGCAGCGCCGGTCCATGTGACGCAGCCGATGATGGCCATCATGACATAGGTGTTGCGCGGCAG
>REDD01000294.1 GCA_007693725.1 Phycisphaeraceae bacterium | reverse complement strand
TGAAAGAGATGTACGAACGAAACTCGAGATCGTTGAGACGATGCTCGCGATCGAGTCCCATCGCGCCGACCACGCGATGCCGCCCGCATCGCTCGAAGCGCTCGTGCCGGGGTATCTCGCAGAATTGCCCGTGGATCCCAATTCTCCGGATGGTGCCCCTCTCCGCTACCGTCTCCTCGAACCGAACCATGCCGAGCCCGTCGAGCTCGATTATCTGCTCTGGTCGGTCGGGTCCAACGGCGTGGATGATGGCGGCGTCTTCACGATCGGCGTTCCGACCTCAAGGCGAGACGCCATTCCCTCCGGCATCTCCGCTCTGGAACTGATGGATCGGTCATTCCAGCGCAGAGGGACATTGCTGACCGGAGACATCATCCTGAACATGCCGACCGAGCGTCTGCACCAACTCATCGAGGCGGCACAGCACGAAGCATCGAATCCGGATTGACCAGAATTTTGGGTGATGACTCACCCCCAGAAGATCAGCAGCGCAGCGCCGACCAGAAAAACGATCCCGAAGAGCGGGCCGACGATCATGGCGAGTTTCCTGCCGCCGATCACCATCGCGATGGTGCCCTTGAAGATGAGGTTGGACATCGAGGCGATGAGGATGGTGCGCCAGCCCGTCTCGGCGGGGAGTTCGCCGGCGCGCACGAGGCGCGCGGTCGAGAGGGTGATGGCGTCCATGTCGATCAGGCCGGAGATGACCGCGACGGCGTAGGCGCCGCTGTCGCCGAAGTAACGCCGTGCCGCGGCGACGGAGAGAATGACCGTGGCGAACATGACGCCGAAGATCAGCGCGCCCTTCAGTTCCGAAGGATTCTGCTGGGTGGTGGGGACGCCGGAGGTCTTGCGCGGCGCGAACAGGAGCAGGCATGACAACAGGCTCATCGTGCCGAGCATGATGATGATGGGGGGGGCGAGTTGCAGGAAGTGCTGGTCGGCCACGACGCCGATCTCGATCAGCACGCGGACGAACGACACGCTGGAAGCGAGCATGATGGCGAGCGCTGCGCCGGTGACAAAGGCGTTTCCGGAGCGGAGACGCTGGGCGTTGCTCACAGTCGCCGCGGTGGATGAGATGGCGCCGCCGAGGAGTCCATTGAGGATCGTGCCCGCGCGTTCGCCGACGAATCGCGACGCGATGTACGCCGCGAGACTCATGGTGACGACGAGGACGACGAACAGCCAGACCTCGCGCGGGTTGAGGACATCGAAGGGGCCGAAGGTGCGGTTGGGCAGGATGGGGAGGATGACGAGCGTGATGAGGGTGAACTGCATGACGGCACGGACATCGTGCTCGCCGAGACGCTGGGCGAAGTTGTGGAGGGCTTCCTTCAGGTGGAGGAGCAGGGCGACGATGCCCGTGCAGACCACGGCGACGACGGTGTAGCCCGCGCCGGTCAGGATGCCGACGAGGAACATGACCAGAATGGCCATCTCCGTGGTGATGCCCGGCTCGCGGCTCTCGTTGGCGCCGCGGTGGAAAGCACTGACGATCATCGAGGCGACGAGGCCGAGCCCGGCGATCGCGAGGGGCCACCCGGCGTAATCGTTTGCGAGGAGGGCGCCGACGGCCCCCAGGATCGTGATCAGAGGGAAAGTCCTGATGCCCGCGACGCGCCGGGAGCCGCGTTCACGCTGGAGTCCGACGAGCAGACCCAGCCCCAATGCCGTGCCGAGGGCGAGGAAGGCACTCTGGGTGGACATGGCCCCGAAACCGGTCATGGTTTCGGGAGTGATGTCCAGGATGGGCAGGCCGTTCTCTCCGGGCATTCCGAAAATTGTACAGGATCTTTACAAACGGTGGGGGAAGTGGTGGGGTGGTATGTCCTCAGACCATGGGGTGGGATGCCCTCAGAGCATCTGAATGATTTTTGAAAGGGTTGGGCTGGTCGGGTGTCGAAAGCGGCCATGGAAGCAGCAATACGGATTGTGACCCTAGAATGCCGAAACGGCCTTGAAGAGAGGTGGACGGCATGGCTTCGACGAGTGTTTCTGATGCACAGCGGATGACGGGCCCCGGGATCGATGGTCCTCTGGACCCGCACAGTGTGACGATCTCCGGGCTGGTGCTCGATCCGTACTACTCGGCGGAATCGCCGGCACGGTCGCTTCGCGAGCGGCCGACGGAGCTGCCCGCACCGGGTCAATACCCCTATACACGGGGGCTCTTCCCCGAGGGGTATCGCACGCGGCTGTGGACCATGCGTCAGTTCGCCGGGTTCGGGTCGGCGGACGATACGAACAACCGCTTCAAGTACCTGCTCGCACAGGCCAAGACCTCGCGCACAAAGGCCAACACCGGGCTCTCGACCGCCTTCGATCTCCCGACGCTGATGGGGCGGGACTCGGACGATCCGCTGTCCGCGGGTGAGGTCGGGCGTTGCGGCGTGGCGATCGACACCGTCGAGGACATGCACCGGCTCTACGCGGACATCCCGCTGGACGAGGTGACGGTCTCGCAGACGATCAACGGCCCCGCGGCGGTGATCTGGGCGATGTACCTCGCGATGGCCCGCCAGCGCGGCTTCGACTGGGCGAAGCTCGGCGGCACCCTCCAGAACGACATCCTGAAGGAGTTCCACGCGCAGAATGAGTTCATCTACCCGCCGGAGCCGTCGGTGAAGCTGGTGGTGGACACGATCGAGTTCCAGTCGAGGCATGTGCCCATGTGGAACTCGGTTTCGATCTCCGGCTATCACATCCGTGAGGCGGGCTCGACGGCGATTCAGGAACTGGCGTTCACGCTCCGTGACGGGATGGAGTATGTCGAGGCGTGCATCGAGCGTGGGATTCCGGTCGATGAGTTCGCACCGCGGCTTTCGTTCTTCTTCAACTCGCACAACGAGTTTTTCGAGGAGGTCTGCAAGCTTCGCGCGGCTCGCCGGATCTGGGCGAAGATGATGCGCGAGCGCTACGGGGCCAAGAACAGCCGGTCGTGGTACATGAAGACGCATGTTCAGACGGCGGGTTGCTCGCTGACGGAGCAGCAGCCGATGAACAACATCGTGCGGGTCGCCTATCAGGCGATGGCCGCGGTGCTGGGTGGATGTCAGTCGCTGCACACCGATTCGATGGACGAGACGCTGGGCCTGCCGACGGAGCAGGCGGTGACGATCGCCCTTCGCACGCAGCAGATCCTGGCACACGAGACGGGCGTGACGCGAGTCGTCGATCCGCTGGGCGGTTCGTGGTTCATCGAAGAGCTCACCGACCTGATGGAGTCCGGCGCGCTGGAACTCATCGACGAGATCGACTCGATGGGCGGCGGCGCGTTCCGCCTCGACGAGTCCGGAGCGAAGCCCGCACCGGACTCCGGGCACGCCGGAGTGGTGCACGGCATTCACAAGGGCTACTTCCGTCGGGCCATCGCCGAGGCGGCGTACCGCTTCTCCGAGGAGATGGAGGCGGGCGACCGGATCATCGTCGGTCTGAACGAGTATGTGGCGGACAACGAGGAGCGACAGATCGAGATTCTGGAGATCTCGCACAAGGTCGAGGAAGACCAGGTCGATCGGCTCAGCGCGTTCAAGAGCCGGCGCGATCAGGACAAGGCCGCGCGTTCGCTCGATGCCATCCGTGCGGCAGCGCAGGCCAACGAGAATGTCATGCCCGCGCTCATCGAGGGCGCGGATGCGGGCTGCACCCTCGGCGAGATGGTGCAGGCGATGGCGGACATCTACGGCCGGTACACCGGCGGGCCGGAGTGGTGACCATCGGCGTCTGAGGCATCGGCCGGGGTAAAGAGAGTCGGCTGTTGGGCTCCCTCGTGTTCGAGGAGCCATTTCTTGCGCCGGATGCCCCCCGCGTAGCCGCAGAGGTCGCCATCGGACCGGATCACGCGGTGGCAGGGGATGACGATGGCGATGGGGTTGGCTCTGTTCGCCGCGCCGACCGCACGCGAGCCGCCGGGTAGGGCGAGCCGGTCAGCGAGCCATGCGTACGAGCGGGTCTCACCGAAGGGGATGGTCCGCAGCAGTTCCCAGACGCGCTGTTGAAATGGGGTGCCGGGGGGATTGAGCGGGATGTCGAAGTGTGTCCGTTTTCCGGCGAAGTATTCGATGAGTTGCATAGCGGCCGCATCGACGATGCCTGCGCTTTCCTCGTCTTTCGCGCTCGTTTCCTCGACGGTGTCCTCGAAGCAGACCGAACGCAGACCGTCTTCACTCGCCGTGAGGACCAGCGCTCCGAGGGGAGTCTCAAGGCATCGACGGGCCACTTTCTCATTTCCGGGTGACATACGACTCACCGCATCCGCTTGTAGGGGGAGTACTCGTCCGTCGGTTCTTCGCGCGGGCGGAGGATCCACGCCGTCTTGGCGGGGATCGTGAACTCCGCCAGCCCCGAGCGGATGGTGACTTCCGTACCGGTGATTTCGTCGATGAGCGGCGCGAAGTTCATCAGCTTCGAATCGCGCAGCGCGACCACCTCGCTGATCGGCTTTCCGGATGCGTTGATCACGATGAAGCGCGTTTCCTCCCAGCGGTCGGTACGGCGCTGGAACGCGAGCAACTCCGTCGTGTCGAGCAGGCGCATGTCGCCGATGCGCAGCGCACGGCTACCACCACGAATCTCCAGCAACCGCTTCAGCCGCTCGAACTCGGGGTTGTCGTCTGTCAGTGCGTCCCAGTCCATCGGGCCGCGCATCTCGGGGTCGCCCCCGCCGGTCATGCCCGCCTCGACGCCGTAGTAGATCAGCGGCGATCCGGGCAGGGTCATCTGGAGCACCTGCGCGATCATCCGGTCGTGCTCCTCGGGGAACATGGTCGCGAGCCGCTCGGTGTCGTGGTTGTCGAGCATGTTCCACGAGCGCAGGATGCCCTCGATACCACAGTCGTCGATCATCCGCTCGATCATGCGCCCTGCCTGCGCCCCTGTGATGCGCCCGTGCACAAGATCGTTGATGATCCGGCGCTGGTGGAAGTTCATGACGCCGTCGATCGAGTCCAGCCACTCCTCGGGATAGTTCCAGATCTCGCCCACGATCCACGCATCCGGTCGCTCGGCCTTCGCCGCGGCGTTCAGCTCCGCGAGCAGATCGAACCCGTAGTCGTACGCGACATCCAGCCGCCACCCTGCGATGCCGTCGCGCAGGTATCCGCGCACGACCGAGTCCGGATCGTTCCAGAGTTGATCGCGGATGTGCTTGTTCTCGAGCGTCACTTCGGGAAGATTCCGCGCGTTGTACCACGCCCGATACCCCGCGGGGAACTCATCGCCAAACTCGAACCACTCGCGCCACGGGCTCTTCGGATCCTGCTGCGCCTCGATGAATGCCGGGGCCGTCCGGCCCATGTGATTGAAGACGCCGTCGAGCATCAGCCGCATGTCCCGCTCGCGCAGATCTTCAACCAATGCGATGACATCCTCGCGCGTGCCGTAGTCGGGAGAGACGGCCCAATAGTCTTGGGCGTCGTACTTGTGGTTTGTGTACGCGGCGTGGATCGGATTCAGATACACGACATCCACGCCGAGCGCTTCCACATGGTCGAGTCCGCGCCGCAGCGTCACCAGATCGCCGCCCCAGAACTCGATCTCGTGCGACCAGACCCCGACATCGGTGAGCTTCCGCCCGGGCTTGGGCTGCTCATCCCACGACCGGAGCACCTTCGGCTTCGGGTACAGATGCCGCTTGGCTTCGAGTTCTTCCGGGGTCGGCTCGACGAAGCGGTCCACGAAGATGTGGTAGATCACCGCGCCGCAACGCCAGTCGGACTCTCGCGCGCCGAGGATGGGTTCCAGCGCCCGATCGCGTGCGCTGCCCCAGCCGGAATGTTCGGAGTGGTTCATCGTCGAGGGTTTCCCGTGAGTGTTCTGGGATCCGGAGGGTTGCGCGGCACACGCCGCGAGCAGACACACGCCCGCGAGCGGCATCACGCCGAACCGCATCCATGCTCTGCCTGGGTGGATGATTCGCTCGGACATGGACCGACAGGGTACGCTCTGAGCGATCCGGTCGCCCGATTTCACCCCCAACGAGGAGTTTCCCGATGCCGACAACCAGCGTGATTTTCTCCCCCTGGGCCCTACTGGTCGTCGCGGGCGCACTGGAAGTGGTGTGGGCCTCCATGCTGAAGCAGACCATGGGCTTCACGCGCCTCGGACCATCGCTCATCACGCTCGGAGCGATGATCGCTTCGTTCTTCCTGCTCTCCCGCGCGATGATCCTGCTGCCCGCGGGCGTCTCCTACGCGGTCTGGGTGGGCATCGGCGCAGTCGGCACGCCCATCGCCGCGGCGGTCTTCCTCGGCGAACGCCTCTCCGGAGCGCAGATCCTCTGCCTGCTGCTGGTCATCATCGGCATCATCGGGCTGAAGGTGACGACCATTCCCGCCGCGGAGGTCATTCCCGCCATCGGTGGCACGCCATGAAACGCATGCCTAATATATCGGAATAAGGTTTCCGCGTACCTGAAATCGAGAGGAGATCGTACACATGAGCAATCGCAAGCGAGCAATCATCCGCGTCGGCATGGCGTGTGCTGTGATCGGGTCCGCAGGCATGTTCTCGTGCGCATCTCCGGTCGCATCGTCGTCAGATGCCGAAACGAAGATGGCGGAACAGCAGCATGCGGATCTTCGTGCCCTGCTTCTCAGTGATCGTGCCGTCACTCCCGATGATCTCGCGAATCTTGCTGACCATCCTGATTGCTACTCGCGGCTGCGTGTCTCGCCGATGAGCGAAGCGGACTTCGCATCAATCCCCGATGCGGATCGACGCGATGATCTGCTCCGTACCGAATTGGAATTGACAAATCGTGTCCGCCAACTCGCAAGGGAGACCCGAGACGAAGCTATTCTTGCGGCAGAATCCGGAGACCATGAGCGATTCGATCGCTATGTCTGGGCGATCCAAGTGCTCGCGGATGCAAACTTAGATGAAGAATCATTGATGGTGTATCGAATAATGGGAATTGCGATACTGCGGCTTGTCCCCGAAGACACCGACCTCGATCGCTGATCGCAGTCCCCGGCACCCCCGGCACCCCCGGCACGCACTTTCAGAACGCGCCCGTCGCCCGTCCGACGATGCGCGTCAGAATCACAGCGTGCAGGATCACGATCGCCCAGAAACGCAGCATGTACGACCGCTTCTTGCGCTTGTGCCGGAAGACCTGCTGAGCCGCCAGCCCGCCCGGCCAGCCGCCGAGCGCATCGACGATGAGCAGCGTGCGTTCACGCGTGCGCCACCCGGATCGTGCCGCGGATCGCTTGTCCCATCCGTACAGCACGAACGAGACGATGCTCATCACCGCGTACACACCAACCAGGATGATCGACCACGGGGGCATGGCGAGCACGATAGAGGCCGAGCGATCGGTGTGCCTCGGGACCGGCTAGAATCTCCGCCATGACCCGGACGGGATGCGAACCGTCCCGCCGGAGCCCGTCAACGAACCGAGGAGTGACCGCCACATGGCGACCGCGCTGAACGCCCCGACATCCGAGTTTGAGAAGATTGATCGCTGTGCGGACCTGCCGCACCGCCCGCGCGTGCTGCTCGGGAAGATGGGGCTCGACGGCCACGATCGGGGCGTGAAGGTCATCGCCAGAGCCCTCCGCGATTCCGGTGTGCATGTGATCTACTCGGGGCTGTGGCAGACACCCCGCTCGCTGGCGATCTCCGCCCGCGATGAGGACTGCGATGCCATCGCGGCGTCGATGATGTCCAACTCGCACCTCGTCCTCGGCCCGCGCCTCATCGAGGGGCTCGGAAAGGTCGGGCGTCCGGACATCCCCGTGCAGATGGGGGGCATCCTTCCCGAAAAAGATCTCCCGACGCTGCTCAAGGCCGGTGTGCACAAGTGTTTCACGACGGGTGTCTCCCTGCTCGACATCGTCGAAGCCGTCCGGGAGTGTGTCGTCAAGCGCAAGGACCGCATCAGCGAACACCCCACCGCGCAGCTCGCCCGCGACATCTCGCTCGTTCACGCGGGCGAAAAGCTCCGTTCCGATGCGAAGCGGCGCCGACCGAAGCGCGTCATCGGCCTGACCGGCTCCCCCGGCGCTGGCAAGAGCACGCTCGTCGCCGCGCTGGTGAGTGAACACTGCCGACGCGCCGAGAAGGATCCATCGCTCGGGCGGATCGGCGTCGTGGCATTCGATCCGATGTCGCCCATCACGAGCGGGGCGTTGCTCGGCGACCGGCTCCGCGTCGATTTCAACAGACTGGAAGAGAGCGTCTTCTACCGCTCGCTCGCCATCGGCGGCGAGGACTACCACGCATTGGACGACATCATCGAACTCATCGGCGGCTGCGAGGGCGAGGGCGGCCCGTTCGACACCGTCTTCGTCGAGACCGTCGGCGTCGGGCAGAACGAGACGCTCATCCGCAAGCATGTGGACATCACCGGCGTCGTGCTCGTGCCGGGCATGGGCGATGCCGTTCAGATGGACAAGGCGGGCATCCTCGAAATCGCCGATCTCTTCATCTGCAACAAGGCGGACCACCACGGCCAGCACGAGCTGATGCGCGACCTGCGCGACATCGCGGGCAAGCGACCGACCATCGAAACCGTCGCGACCCACTCGACCGGCGTCCCCGAACTCTACGACCTCCTGATGAACCGCTGACCCGTGAACGACGCCGTACGCATGCGTGAAGAGGATCTGGCGGGCGCTGTCGAACTCGGCGGGCGTCTCCGCGGCCTGCTGCTGGGCGTGCTCGATGCGCTCCCCACATCACACCGCACCGGGCACGCGCTCACCGAGCGGCTCGGCATCGAGGGCACGACCGCGCGCCGCATCATCCGCGCGACGCGGGACCACGCCGACGAGCTCGAGGTGCTCTCCCGCAGCCCTTCGCCCGAGGCGCTGCGCAGCGTCGCCAGGGCAGGCGCGGGCGCGATCGACCCCTTCGTCATCGCCGAACTGCACAAGACGGCGGATCGGCTCGAAAACCTCTCGCAGCGATTCGGCGGACGCACCGCGTTCATCCGCCTGCTCCGCGAGGGCGGCTTTGCTCAGGAGCATGCAGCCGCCGGAGCGGCCATCGATCCATCAGTCCCGATCGCGGATCGACGCCTGCTGACCCCCGGGATTGCGACCGAAGACGGCCACCTCGTCAAAGATGTGCGCACCGGCGAGTCGTGGGGTGTGGACAGTGGGGGGGCGATCATGCCGGAGGGCGCTGTGCACGACGAGCCGACCGGCCCGCTCATCGCGTGGTCGGGTGGATTCGATGCGGAGGATCCCTTCGCGCGCGATCCGCGCGTCTGGTCACCGAACGCGCTCGATGCCCTCGCGGACCGCTGCCGTGCCATCACCCGATCGTGGGCGGCGGACCACGCGCTCCTGCTCCGCCCGCACGCCCGCCACATCCTCGGCGACCTCAACCGCTGCACACGCTTCGTCCGCGAGGTCTGTGAATCCGGACCCGAGCCCGGGCGCATCGGCCTCGCGCTGGACCCGGTCGGCTTGTTGGAGCCGTCGATGCTGCGGGCCGCACCGGATCATCTCGAGCGGATCTTCGGGCTGCTCGCTTCCCGCTGCCGCGTGCTGATTCTGACCGACCTTCGCGAGCCCGAAGGCGAGATCACCGAGGACGACCCCGAGTTCGTCGCACTGTCCCCCTGCCCCGTCGATGCGGGGGTGCTCGATGCATCCCTGCTCGCCGACCTCATCCGCCGTCATCTCCCCCTCGAAACCCCCATCTACCTGCCGTTTCCCGACACCGCCGCGCAGGTCGCCGCCCTCGACCGCCACCGCTAGACTCCCGCCCACCGTCCGAAATCCGCGGAGCCCCCATGACGAAGCACGCCCCCAACATCGATCATCCCACACTCAAGATCGTCAAGGAACAGTTCCCCGATCGGACCCTCCGCGCCACCGAATACCGGGGCCAGTCCACTCTCATCGTCGAGCCGAAAGACCTCCACGAGATCATGCGGTTCCTGCGCGACGACCCCCGCTGCAACTACGACTTCCTCTCAGATGTCATCGGCCTCGACTACCTCAACTATCCCTCCCAGACCATCGGCCGCTTCGCGGTCATCTACAACCTCTGCTCCTATCCGCGCACCGATCGCATCTTCGTGAAGACCTTCCTGAATCCGTCGATCCCGACCGACGGCATCGAGAAGGACTCCGCGCTCGAACTCGACTCCATGTGCGACATCTGGCCCGGCGCCGAGTGGACCGAGCGCGAGGTCTACGACATGTTCGGCATCCGCTTCCGCAACCACCCCGATCTCCGACGCATCCTCATGTGGGAGGCCTACCCAGCCCACCCGCTCCGCAAGGACTACCCCCTCCGCGGACGCGGCGAGCGCGAGAACTTCCGCGTCATCAGCCGCACCGACGGCTGATCGTCTTCACGCCAGACTCGTCGCCGATCGACGGAGCCGCGCCACACAGTCGATGACTGCCTGCGCGCCCCCCTCGATTTCGTTCTCGCTCGTTTCACGCGACAGCGAGAACCGCAGCGAGCCGTGGGCGGTCGGCTCGGCAACGCCCATCGCCAGCAGCACGGGCGAGGGATCGAGCGATCCCGACGAGCACGCAGCCCCCGCCGAGGCGCACACGCCCCGCTCCGACAGCAGCAGCAGCAGCGCCTCCGATTCGAGCCCCGGGAACCCGATGTTGGTCGTGTTCCACAGCCGCAGCGCCGGATCCTCGGGACCATTGACCACCGCATCCGGAATCGCATCCAGCACGAGCCGCTCGAACCGATCGCGCAGCACGCCCAGCCGTTGACGCTCCCCGGTCTCTTCGAGCCACGCCGCCGCCGACTCCGCCGCCGCGCCCAACCCCAGAATCCCCGGCACATTCTCCGTGCCGCCGCGACGCTCCTGCTCCTGCACGCCCCGCAGCACCGGCCGGATCCGCACGCCCGGCCGAACGATCAACGCCCCGATCCCCTTCGGCGCGTGGAACTTGTGCCCGCTCAGCGACAGCAGGTCGATCGGCGTGCTCCCGAGATCCGTCGGCATCTTCCCGACCCATTGCGAACCGTCGCAGTGAAAAGCGATCTTTCGCGCACGGCACGCCTCTCCGATCCGCTCCACGGGCTGGATCGACCCCGTCTCGTTGTTCGCCCACTGCACCGACACCAGCGCCACGCTCTCATCGAGCATCTCTTCCAGCCCGTCCGAATCGACGATCCCGCCCGCGAGCAGTGGCGCATGCCGGACGGTCACGCCCGACACCCCGAGCGACTCGCACAGATCGCGCACCGCCTCGTGCTCGATCCGCGTGGTCACGATCGTCCGACGCGACTCCGGCGCCGCCGCGAGCACCCCCCGGATCGCCAGATCGATCGACTCCGTTGCGCCGCTCGTGAAGATCACCTCGCGCGGGCGTACGCCAACGAGCTTCGCCAACGACTGACGCGCCAGCTCCACCTGCTGGCGAACGCTCTGCCCCGGTCGATGGATCGATGACGGATTGTGCCAGTGCTCGACGAGCGATCGCTGCACCGCCTCCGCCACCTCGGGCAGCGGGCGTGTCGTCGCGTTGTTATCCAGATAGATGGTCGCTCGGCCCATTGGAGAATCGTAGGGTGCCCAGCGGAAAAACCGGAGCAGGGCCGATTATTCCGCTTGGTGGCCGGATTCCTCGCCGCGCTCCATCGTCTTGCGCAGCCGCTCGTCGAGGAGGTGCTTCGCCCGATCGCCGAGCATGAGTTCCGCGATGACATCGCGCACCCGCACGCCCGAATCGTCGTGGGCGTGATGCGGGATGTTCAGCGGCGCAAGAATGCCGAACCCCAACCCCTGATGCAGCAGCAGCCAGGCGGAGATCTCCGCGCTGAATCGCTTCGAGACCTGCCCCTCCTGCTGGGCCAGCACGATCTCGTGCGTCACGAACTCATGGATCCGGATGATGTGGTCCCGGATCGCCTTGAGCACATCGGGATCCTCGATCTCCATCATCGCCTGCACCACCACGCGGTACATCCCACGACCCTGCTCGGAAACCATCGGGTTCGCACCGATCAGACGGCGCAGCCGTTGGGCGGGATCCTTCGCCGTCGCCAGTTGACGCTCCCACATCTCCAGCGTCAGATCGCTCGTGCGCTCGATGACCGAGATGAACAAGTTCTTCTTGCTCTTGAAATGGCGATAAATGATCGGTTCCGTCACGCCCGCGGCCTTCGCCAATTCCGATGTCGTCGCCCCCGCGAATCCCTTCTCAGCGAAGAGGTTCACAGCGGTGTCGAGCAACTGTTCTCGGCGTTGTGCGGCGGGGAGTCGGGTCATCGGGCGATCGGACGCGTTGGGGGACAGGGTGATCCGGTAAATCCATACTAACTTACAGCGCGGCTCCGGTCGATCCCCCTTGATAGGGCAGAAATCGGTTTTCTGGCCGCCACGGCTCCAAGCCCTCTATCGGCCCGCACCGGGCGTCTCTCCAGACCCGTCGTCACCTTCTCGACCCCGCCACCCCGGCACCGGATCGACCCCGTGCCCGCCCAGCGGATGACACCGCCCCAGCCGGTACACGATCAGCCACACCGCCCGGGCCGGTGCGTGCGTCCGCAGGGCCTCCAGCGCGTAGGACGAGCACGACGGGTAGAACCGGCAACGCCCGCCCAGCACCTGCCCCAGCGTGCCCCGGTATGCGAGCACCAGCAGCACCAGCGGCCAGTTCAGCACCGCCCACGGGCTGCGATCGCGCCCGCACGGGGCCTCGCGATGGGCGCACCCACAGTCAGCCATCGTCTGCTCCGCCCGCTCGGCGCTCCCACCGACGAGCCGCCTGCTTGGCCCCCTCCCTCAGCCAGGACCGGTACGCATCCATCCCCGGCTCGGGGTGTTCGCGGGCGGTCACGACGACATCGAACCCGCGGGGCAACTCGTGCTGGAGGAGCCGGAACGCCTCCCGGATACGGCGCTTCACCGCGTTCCGACGCACCGCCGGCCCGACACGCTTCCCCACGCTCAGCCCCAGACGCGGGTGGTCCAGCCCGTTGGCATGCACGAACACCGTCAGCGGGCCCTGGCGGCTCGACATCCTCGCCTCGAAGACGCGCTGGAACTCGCGTGCCTTGGTCAGCCGATGCCGACTCCTGAACCACTTCCGAGGCGGCGGCTCGGGGAGGGGGTGCAGGTTGGTCTCCGTGATGGCACGATCAGCGCTCACGCCGGATTATTGCATCCCATTGGCTCCGGCCCTTCCCGCGGGTGGAATCGGCGATTCTTCAGGCGCTGGCGGAGAGCGCCCGCTGGTACCGCTGCATGAGTCGGCCGCGGGTGATCAACCCCAGAACGCTCCGCGAGGATGATTGATCATCGACCAGCGCCAGACTCGCGACATCGTGCCTCGAAAATTTCTCCAGCACCTGATCGAGCGTTTCATCCGGCGAGACCGTCGGCAGATCCCGCCTCATCACCTCCGACACCACGAGATACGGGATCGCTTCCCGCTCGATCAGCGCTGTCCGCATCTCCTGCGCTGTGACCATCCCGAGGTAGTCGCCGTCGTGATCGGTCACGACAAAGTCCACGGCGTGCTCGCCGTCGCGCCGTTCAAACAGCACACTCAATGGTTCGTCCGGTCCGACGGTGCTCGCCGGGTGCGGCGCGACATCCCGCGCCGTCAGCCGTCGGAGGATCGTCAGATCCGCGGCGATGCCGATGAGGACTCCGCGCCGGCGCAGCTTGAGCGAATAGATCGAATCCCGCATCAGCAACTGGGCGAAGATCGTTGCCACGACCGCGGCGAGCATGATCGGCAGCAGCACATACACATCGCGCGTCAGTTCAAAGAGGATGAGAATCGCGGTGAGCGGCGCGTGGGTCGAGCCCGCGAGTGTCGCCGCCATGCCGACGAGCGCGTAGGCCGCGGGCGATCCACCCTCCGGCAGCAGTCCGACATGATCCAGCATGACGCCGAAGAAGGCGCCGGCGCCCGCGCCGAGAAAGAGCGATGGCGCCGACACGCCGCCCGAACCTCCGGAGCCCAGCGTGCATGCGGTGGCGATCAGCTTCATGCCTACGAGCAGACCGAGGAACAGCAGGGAAGTCCGGATCGGCTCGATGATTCCCGAGGGTTCACCGATGCCGACCGGCGCATTCGCCGCGGTGAACGCCGCGGCATCCTCGAATCCGATGCCGTAGCTCGCCGGGCTGAGCAATGCCCGGATCGTCTCGTACCCGTTGCCGAAGAACGCCGGCAGCGTTCCGCTTCCTCCACCCGCTCCCACGAGCTGAAGATAGATCACTCCGAGCACGCCCAGCACGAGCGCGCCCGTCACCGGCTTGATGATCGGGTGCAGCTTGACCTTTTCGTAGAGGTCCTCCGTTGCGTACAGCGTGCGCGTGAAGAGCACCGCCAGACCGCCGCAGATCAACCCGAGCAGCAGGTACGAGGGCAATTCGCTCATCGTGAACTGGTACTCGGCCATCCGCCTCGGTGCGGCGAAGATCGCATCGTTCTCGCCGTACCACGCCTGCGTCGTCGCGGTCGAGAAGACCGAGGCCACGACGATCGGCGTGAAGGTTCTCAGAGAGAAGTCGCGCAGCAGGATCTCGAGCGCGAACATCACCCCCGCGATCGGTGCATTGAAGACCGAGGCGATCCCCGCCGCCGCGCCGCACCCAAGCAGCGTCGCGCCGTGATCCCGCGGCACGCGGAGCAACTGCGCGAGCCCGGACCCGATCGCGGATCCGATGTGGACGATCGGCCCCTCGACGCCCGCCGACCCGCCCGATCCGATCGTGCAGATCGAGGCCAGCGATTTCACCGTAGCGACACGCGGCCGGATCACCGCTCCCTTGCGGTAGAGCGAGTCCATCACTTCCAGGACGCCTTGGCCCCGTGCCTCGCGTGCGAAGAGATGCACCAGCAGACCGGCGACCAGCGCCCCGGCCATCGGAAGCGCCGGCAGCGTCCACCACGGGATGAAGCCCGAGACCTCCGCGACCCTCCGCTCAGCGCCCTCCATCAGCGTCATGAACGCGATCGCACCGAATGCCGTGACCGTCCCGATTCCCGCGGCGACGACGATGAGATACCAGTCCTGATGCAGGCCGATCCTTCGTCCGAACGACAGAATGGTGTTCAGGGCCTTCGGGACTCTCATCGCGACGCGGAGCGTAACGCGCACCCGTCATGCCTGCGCTTACGCCGACGCCTTCAGTTCCGCCGGATCGTCGATCAGCAGTGCCTCGACCGTCGGAGCGTCCGGAAGCGGCTTGCCCTTCGCATCCGTCAGCGGCTTGCCGTCGAGCGTTCGGATGATCGGGATCGGGTGCTCCCGCAGATGCTCGGCCAGCGCCTTCTCCATCGCCTCGCGCTTGGCATCCTCGACATCCTTCCACGCCCCGCGTCCGCGGCACTTCGGGAAGTTCGAGCAGCCGAGCCACGGCCCACGCACCCCGTCACGCAGATTCAGCGCCGATCCGCACTTCGGGCAGGGCAGGTCCGTCTCCAGCGCCGGCGGCGACGGCGCGGTGATGTACCCCTTCTTGTCGATGTTCAGGATCATCCCGACATCGGGAGTCTCGCCCTCCTCCAGCAGCGTCGTCACAAACGGTCCGAACCGACCTGTCCGCCGGATCATCGGCCGCCCCGTCTTCGGGCAGCGGATGTTCACATACTCCGCCGGACGCGGGCGACCCTCCCGGTCGATCGGGCAGGCATAGTTGCAGTCCGGATAGTTCGAGCACGAGAGGAATCGACCGTTCTTGCCGAAGCGGTACACGAGCGATGAGCCGCACTTCTGGCACCGGTACTCGTCCGGCGCGGGCTGCAACTCCGCCTTCGCGTGCGTCATGTCCTCGTACGCGGAATCGAGCTTGCTCTTGAACGGGCCGTAGAACTCATTGAGCACCCGACGCCAGTCCTCGTTCTCATCCTCGATGCGATCGAGCTGCAACTCCATGTCGCGCGTGTATCCCAGCCCCATCAGCTCCGGGAACGCCTCGATGAGCTTGTCCGTCACCACCTCGCCCAGATCCGTCGCGTAGAAGCGCCGTTCGAGCTGCTCGACATACTTGCGGTCCTGAATCACCTGGATGATCGAGGCGTAGGTCGAGGGCCGACCGATCCCCTCCGATTCCAGCGTCTTGATCAGCGATGCCTCGGTGTACCGTGCGGGCGGGCTGGAGAACCGCTGGTCCGCATCGATCGCGAACGGGGAAACATCCTGCGATTCGCGGATCGACGGCAGCGTCTGCTCATCGCTCGCGGTGGGAACCCCGGCCACACGCAGGAACCCGTCGAAGACCAGCACGCGACCCGTCGCCTTGAAGACCAAGGGCGTCTTGGGATCCTTGCCGCCCTCGATGAGCGCGGCCGTCGAGTCCCACTGCGCCGGTGTCATCTGGCACGCCACGAAACGCTCCCAGATGAGCGAGTACAGGCGCAGCTCATCCGGTTTCAGTGCGTTCTTGATTTTGTCCGGCGGATACTGAAGCGAAGTCGGACGAATCGCTTCGTGCGCCTCCTGCGCTGCCTTGTTCGATGAGGAAAAGAAGTTCGGCTTCTCCGGCAGATACTTGTCGCCGTAGGTGCGCTCGATGTAGTCGCGGACCCGCCCGACCGCCTCGCCGGAGAGATGCGTCGAGTCGGTACGCATGTAGGTGATGAGGCCGACGGCCCCCTCGCCGGGAAGCTCGACACCCTCGTACAGCCGCTGCGCGGTCCGCATCGTCCGCTGGGCACCGAAGCCCAGGCGCGTCGAGGCCGCCTGCTGGAGCGTCGAGGTGATGAATGGGGGGGAGGGACGAGAACTGGTCCGCTTCGTCTCGATGGACTTGATGCGGTACGGGGTCGAGGGATCCGTCTTGCCCTCCACCGTCCGCAGGAACGCCGCGGGCCCCTTCCCCTTCGGATCTTCCTCGACGCTCGAGCGCAGGTCCGTCATCCCGGCCAGCTCCGCGATCTTCAGCACTTCCGGCGTGAGATCGCGCGGCGTCTTCGCTTCGATTGGGCTGGGCTGGCTCGTGTCCTGCCCCTTCCGCGCCTGCCCCGTCTGCTCGATCGAGAACGACTTCCCGCCGACCTCGATCAGCTCCGCCCGGATCGCATCGTGCTTCGCCAGCCACGCGTTCTGTGATTTCAGCGTCGGCGGATTCCCCTTGTCATCCACTTCACTCAGGAACCGCTGCCACTGGGGAGCGAGCGTGTTTGCCTTGCCGCGGTCCAGCGCAAACCGCCCGACGATCCGCCACGACTCGTCCGGAACGAACGCCCGGATCTCCCGCTCGCGTTCCACGACCAGCCGCACCGCCACCGACTGCACGCGCCCCGCCGACAGCCCGCGCGCCACCTTCTTCCACAGCAGCGGCGACACCTGATAGCCGACGATCCGGTCGAGAATCCGGCGTGCCTGCTGTGCATCGACCTTCCGCATGTCGATCGGGTGGGGGTGGGAGAACGCACGCTGGATCTCATCGCGTGTGATCGCGTTGAAGACCACCCGCTGCGCACGCGCTGCATCGATGCCCAGCAGCTCCGCGAGATGCCATGCGATCGCCTCGCCCTCGCGATCAAGGTCGGTCGCGAACCAGATGTTCGCCGCCTCGCGCGCTGCCCGCTTCAGTTCCGTCACCGTCTTGTTCTTGCCTTCGAGCACCTCGTAGGTCGGCTCGAAATTGTCATCGAGATCGACCCCCGGAACCGGGCGTTTGTCCCCCTTCGGCGATTTCGACGGCAGGTCCCGGATGTGGCCCACCGACGCCTTCACCACATAGTCCGGACCGAGATACTTGTTGATCGTGCGTGCCTTCGCGGGCGATTCCACGATCACCAGATGCTTCCCCGCCGCGGACTCCCCGCCGCCCCCGCCCGCGGAGCGACCACGCGAGCCCCCTTTAGCCCGGGAGGCCTTCTTCTTCGTGGTCGGTGCTTTCTTGGTTGTCCGCTTTTTCGCCATGCAG
>REDD01000047.1 GCA_007693725.1 Phycisphaeraceae bacterium | reverse complement strand
TTCCCGAGGTCGAGCAGCGGCTGGGCATCCCTCCCACTTCGACGGCGACGGGATCGCCCGCGAACGCAGCGGAACAAACCTGACTGCATCTCCCCCCGCCTCAACGAACTTCGATGTGGGGCACCGGACCGCCGTCGGCACCCTTACGCCATACGAGGGTGACCCGAACCGGTATGCCGGAGACTGCGATGACCGGCAGTGCTGTTCCATCAGCATTTTGCTTCGCCTCGGTGCGGAATTCGAAAGCGGGAGTGCGGCGTGGATTCTCCGGCGTCGGTGGTTCAAAGAGCGAATCATCGGATGCGCTGAAAGATCGGACTCCGTGCAGGTCACGGATCTCGTGCTTGAAGTTGATCTTGCGCAACGCCTGTTTGAGTTCGTCGATCGATGCCACGGACACGCCGCGGGCATGAAGCTCCAGCAGCCCGGCCCCGAAGAATGCGAGTCGCTCCATCGCGGTCGAGACCGGGTCCGGCTCGAGTTGTTTCATGTACTCCACCCACCTGCGCTGGAACGCTGAGAAATCTGTTGTCCCGAAGGCCCTTTCCGCGGCGGTTTCGAGGTCGCGCCCGTCGCTGGTTTCCTTGATGTAGGTAAGCAGGGCCTGTCTGTACCGGCCGCGGTCGGCGTGCAAGAGAAAGTGCACCAACGCCCACGCCTGGTCGTACTGGGTTTGGGCTCGCCGATCCCGCGTGCGGACCCGCATGTTCCATTCCTGCAAGGACATGCGGAGAAATTCATCGAGCGAGAAAATGGCATCCTCCTCGATCGCCTTGCGGAGGCGGTCGATTCGGCTGGCGGGGGCAACGCCGAGTCGGAGCTTGCCGCGGACAAACTGCCCGTGACCGAAGTACTCAGCGAACCCTTCGTTCGTCCAGATGGGGAACTGACCACCGATCCGCAAGTCCGCGAAGTGATGGAACCCTTCGTGCTGCAGGACATGGAACAGCCATTCCTCGGACTGGCCTTCGACCCATGTTGTCAATCCGCCCTGGATCTGGGAAGCGAAGAACATACCCCCACTGCCTCGCGAATCGATCCCGAGTGAGGCGAGGAAACGGTGGTAGTCCTCGGCCTTGCGGAAGAGGTAGAGCGGCGCGCTCTTGCCCCCCTTGATGGGGAATCCGGGGATCGCCTGGAGGTACGCATCCGCCACGGCGTCCATTCTGGCGATGATCGGCGCGAGTGTGCGTCGATCGACATCGGTGATGATGTGATAATGCCTGGTGTGATGATGCTGGACCCCGGGCGGGAGCGTTTGGGCGATTGTCAGGCGGGGCGTTCCCAGCAGCGCAAACCAGAGTGTCACCAGACCGATACACGCTGCCCGTGCGGATGTGCTCATGAGATTCTCCCGGCAGAATGGTTGCCCAAAATAGAGTAGCCCGGCGGTGGAGCCGTGCAAACCGCGGCGGACTCAGGGAGCCAGGAGCGCCGTGGCCGTCTCGTGAGCAAGGTCGAGCGCGGCCGTGAGCTTGTCCGGCTGCGTGCCGCCGCCCTGCGCGGCATCGGGACGCCCGCCGCCTTTCCCGCCGCAGACCTCGGACGCCGCACGCACCCAGTCGCCCGCTTTCAGCCCCTTGCTGATCAGCGGCATCGGGACGCTCGCCACAATGGAGATTTTGGCTGATTCGTGATCCACCGAGGCGAGCAGGATCGCGCTGTCGGGAGAATTCCCTCGCACGGTATCGAGGGCGGCCAGGAGCGCGTTGCGGTCGGACCCTGCGGGGATCTCGCCGACGATGACCGGCACGCCGGCCTTTTCCTCGGCGAGTTTCTTCGCGGCATCGATCGCGCGTTCCGCGCCTTCGCGGGCCGCTTGCTTTGACTGGCCCTTGACTCGTTCCTGGAGTTGTTCGAGCAAGGCCCGCAGCTCGTTGCGCTGCATGATCGGGAGTTCGGTCCCATCGCAGAGTTGCTGAAGCTCGGCGACTTCCGGTGCGAGGTGTTGGTCCGGGAGTGACTGCGCTCCCTTTGCACGAGCGATCAACTTCTCCGCACGGTCGATCGCGGCCGCCGCGCCGTCACGGGTCAGGGCGACGATGCGTCGGACCCCCTTGCTGACGCTCTCCTCGCTGACAATCGCGAATGATTGCGTGAGCCCCGTCGATGGGAGGTGCGTCCCGCCGCAGAACTCGACGGAGTGCTCCCGCCAGCGCTCATCATCCGGGTACTCGAGCAACTGCCCGATCGGAACACCGATCGACACCACGCGCACCGGGTCGGGATATGTTTCACCGAAGACGGCGCGCAGCGTTCCGATGGTTCGGGCTGCATTCAACGGGGCGAGTTCGGCGTAGACGGGCAGGTCTCCCGTGATCGAGTGGGCGACGACACCGCTGATGCGGCTAATCTCATCCGGCGTGATCGGCTTGTTGTGAGAGAAGTCGAAGCGCAATCGGTCCGGTGCGACCAGCGATCCTTTCTGCTGCACATGCTCGCCCAGAGTGTTCCGGAGCGCGAGGTTGAGGAGGTGGGTGGCGGTGTGATTCGCGGCAGTGTCCAGTCGTCGGCGTGCGTTCAGGCACAACTCACAGCGATCCCCAACGGCCAATCGGCCTTTGGTGATGCGCCCGATGTGCACGATGTAGCCGGCGCACGCACGGACATCCTCGACAATGAACTCGGTTCCGTTCTTTGCGGCGATGCGCCCGATGTCGGCCACCTGTCCGCCTTGCTCGGCGTAGAAGCATGTGCGGTCGAAGACCAACGCGAAGCGATCCGCCGGGCGGGTATTTCCCGCGATGAGATCCTGATCGAAATCCGTGCCGTTCCATATGGCGACGAGATCGGCGCGGATGTCGCGTCCGGGGTACTTGTCGATGTCGTCGGTCGGCTTGATCTTGAGCGTTTGCAGTGAGGCGACGGCCGATCCCGGCAGGAGAAGGTGCGTGTGATCCGTTGCGCTCGATCCCGCTCTGGATCGCTCCCGGGCCTCCTCCATCAATTGATTGAAGCCGTTGACATCCACCGTCAACCCGCGTTCCTCCGCCATCAACTGGGTGAGATCGATCGGGAATCCGTAGGTGTCGTGGAGCTTGAAGGCGGATTCCGCGGTGACGGCGAGGTGTCCGCGCCCGGCCGGGCGGGCCTGCGCCTCTTCCGCCGCGGCCTCGAAGAGGCGGATGCCCTGATCGAGTGTCCGCCCGAAGGCCTCTTCTTCATCGGTCAGCACCTCGGCGATGTGTTGGTGCGCCTTCCGGAGTTCCGGGAAGGTCGTGCCGAGGGACTCGATGACCGGGGGAACGAGATCGGCGAGGAATGGGCGCTGCACCCCCATGACCTGCCTGCCGAATCGGACAGCACGCCTGAGGATCCGACGGAGCACATAGCCGCGTCCGTCGTTACTCGGCTCGCCGCCGTCGGCGATGGCGATGCAGAGCGTGCGGATGTGGTCCGCGAGCACTCGGTACGCGATGTCGGTCTGATCCGTGAGCGAGCCGGTGTACTCGCGAGCACCGGTGATTTCCGTGATCTTCCGGAAGATCCCCGTGAAGACATCCGTGTCGTAGTTCGAGGTTTTCCCCTGCAGGACGCGGACGATGCGCTCGAACCCCATACCGGTATCGACATGCTTCGCGGGAAGAGGCGCCAGCGACTCCGGGCCGGTTCGATTGAACTGAATAAAGACGAGGTTCCACACCTCGATGACATCGGGCGATTCGCGGTTGACCAGATCGTGGCCCGGGACGCGCTTGCGCTCTGCATCGGAACGCCCGTCGTAGTGAATCTCGGAGCATGGACCGCACGGCCCGGTCTCGCCCATCTCCCAGAAATTGTCCTTCATGTTCCCGGGGAGGATCCGCTGCGGCGGCAGGTACCGCGACCACAGGTCGTACGCCTCACGATCGGGATCCAGACCGAGTTGGCGG
>REDD01000048.1 GCA_007693725.1 Phycisphaeraceae bacterium | reverse complement strand
GGAGTTGTGCGACGGATTCCCACTCGTCATCGACGGTGTCGGCGAGGTGGCGGAGCGGGATGTCGAGCGGGTGGTGGTGCATCAGTGCTCGGCCTCGATCACGCCCTTCACTTCGAGCATGTCGGTTTCGAGCATGCGGCGCATGGACTTGCTCATCACGGGCCACATGATCGTGGACATGATCCTCCCGACAAAGGAAACCCCGCGCCCCTCCATCGTCAGCTCCACGCGCGTCCCCGCGCCCTCGCGCGTGAAGGTGTAGGTCGAGACATAGTGCGTGCCGTGGGACTCGGCCTCGAGCGTCACGGTCCGCGCCGGCTCAAAGCGCGTGACCTCCATCGTTTCGGAGCACTGCTTGCCGAACATCGTCCGCGTCTCACGAAAGCGCGTGCCGATCCCGACGGGCGGATCGGTGAGCATCTCGATGGAGTCGATGGCCGAGACCATGCTCGCCGCATGCGGGAAGTCGGTGAAGACCTCGAAGACCCGCTCGGGCGGCGCATCGACCTCGCTGGTGACGGTGACGCTGGGCATCGGGACATGGTCGCGTCACAAGGGGCCGCGTGGCAAGAGAGGCGGGTGCGTCTCCCCGGTATGAGGGGTGGGCGAGGCAGCGGTTTGGGGGTGCTGGCGGCTTCGGGAAGTGCGGCGGAAGCAGCGGGCGCGTTTGCGCGGACCTGTGTGGCATGGCTTCCGGGGGTCCGGGGGCTTGCTTGCAAGCCATGATCGAATATGGAGAGATCAGAAGTGGTTGGAGATTCAGACAAGCACGGATGATTTCTCACAAAGGCGCCGCACCGCTTGTCCTCGATGCTCGCGGCGATGCAGCAGGTCGACTTGGTCTCCACGGGGATCACGCCCACCGGCCTCCCCTCAATCAGGGATTGAACTGCTGTTCCGCCGTCACGAAGTTCGAATTCAGATCCACAAACAGAGTCCTCAGTGCCATGGTTCCGCCAGTGGATCATTGAAAACCGCCGGTGCGACCCCGCCAAATAGCTAACAAAAATTCCGCTTCACTGGCGCAGAGAGCGAACAGGACTGAATCTAGTGAAGTGGGACCGTGCCACCCTTGAATATCGGCACCACATGCCAGCCCACATGCCGGTCAAAAACCTTCCGAATTATGTGCATCCTGTTCAGATCGGATGTATATTCGGTATGGTCGTTTTCCCGGGGGAGTCACTGAGGAAGTCAATTCGATGCCCAACTCCTACTTGCCCAACAGGTTCGAACGAAAGTATGTGGTGAGCGAGGAGAAGGCCTGCGACATCCGGCGGTTCATCCAAAGCCATGTCGAGCCCGACGAGTTTCTGACACCCGGTGCGCCGCAGGGTTATCCGGTCTACAGCCTGTATCTCGACAGCCCCATGCTGTCCCTGTACGAGGCCACGGCCCAGGGCATGATGAATCGTTTCAAGCTCCGAATTCGTTATTACGACGATTCGCCCCAGAGCCCGATTTTTTTCGAGGTGAAGAGACGGCTGAATCAGGTTGTAAAGAAGCTTCGCGTATCCGTGAAGCGCGAATGCATGCCGCATCTTCTTGCAGGCATCACGCCATCGAAATCCGATCTTGCGGATCCGCGTCAGGACATGTACGCGCTCGCGGAATTCTGTCGCTTGCGTACGCAGTTGCGGGCGATCGGAACGCTCATCGTCGGCTACAACCGCGAGGCATACCTCGATCCCGTCGCGGGCAAGAACAGAGTCACATTCGATCGTTACCTGCGGGCAAAGCAGTTCGATCCCGCTAAGGGGCTGATTCTCGACTTGGATCCAGTATCACCGGCGGATCCCGGAGTGATTCTCGAACTGAAGTATGTTGATCGGTTCCCCGAATGGATGCAGCAGCTCATCCGAACATTCGGCCTCGAGCGTCAATCGGTTCCGAAGTACGGCTGGTCGATTGAGTCGATCGGCGAGCCGGTCGTCATGACTCGATCCATTCGATTGTTCCGGAATGCGATCCCGGCATGAACGCTCTCGATCCACTGACACGACAGTTCACCGCGGAATGGGCCGGAACGCCCGGCGGCATCGAGTCCGTGTGGCTTGTGCTGCTCATGGCGTTCTGTCTCGGGCAGCTCATCTCCTGGGTCTACATGTGGACCCACGCCGGGCTCTCGTATTCGCGCACATTCACCGTCTCGCTCGTCGTTCTTCCGACCATCGTCTCCCTGGTCATGCTCGTCATGCTTGACAACATCGTCGTTGCATTCGGGCTCTTCGCGGTCTTCGCCGTCGTCCGATTCCGCAATATCGTCAAGGACACGCGAGATACAAGCTTCGTCCTGTGGGCAATCGTCACGGGCATCGCAACAGGAACAACGCGATTCTCTCTCGCGGTGATCGGGTGCATAGCGCTCGCTCTGATCTACATCTATCTCGCTCGCGTGGCATTCGGGACCCGCGGCAAGTTCGATGCGCTGCTCTCGCTTCGATGGCTCGGCCCCCCGGGAACGCCTTCTCCGCTCGACGACATGCTCAGCCGCCACGCAGTTCGGGCGGTGCTCGCCAGCCGCCGAGGTGATGAAAGCGAAGGATTCAATCTCACCTATCACCTGCTCATGCGTGATCCGGAGCGAACCGGAGAGTTGCTCGATGAACTGCAACGCTCGGAAGCCGTTTCGGATGCATCCATTTACCGGCGTGAAGATGAATCAGAGGTCTGATCGGTGACCAGGCAACGCATCCCAGTGCCGTGGCCATTGCGCTATCGAAGGTGGCGAAACCAATTTGCGCCAGCCATTGTCTTCGTGTCGTGTGCGGTTCTGGCCGGCTGGCTGTGGAGCCGCTACACCGCACTGCCACCTCATGTGGGCGAGGTTGAAGCCGTACGCATGGATCTCGCAAGTCCTTCCGACGGAATCCTTGTGGGACTCACCGGACCGCCATTGCAACGATTTGATTCCGTGAGAGCGGGGCAGATCATCGCGCGTCTCGATGATCGACCGGTCCTGGCGTCCATCGCTACCGTCCAGATGCGTATCGCTCAGAGTCGGCAGGAACTCGCATCGATGGCGGAGAGCATCGCCCAGTCCAGAAGAGATCACCAGCGAGGAGACGCCATCGATTTCATCGAAATGCATCTCGAACTTCAGCGACAACGACTCGACAGTCTCGATCGACGCGCAATCGTCGAGTCCGACAAGATCGAGTTGCAGAGACTGACCGAGGAGTACGAGCAATTCGTAGAACTCGTTGATCTCAACGCAGAAACCGATTTCGCTCTGCGCATGGCACAGCTCCGCCTCGAAACACTCGCGCGCCAGATTCAGGAAAAAGAGCAGGCGCTCGAAAAGGTCAATCGGCAGATCCAGTCCTCCGAGCAGTAGCTTGCGGCGGTTCCACCCTCAACCGATCCCGAGATCGAACTACTTCTCACACCCCTGCGTGCGGCCATCGAGGTGCACGAAGCCGAGTTGCGGGAGGCGGAACTCCGTGTCGCCGCCATCCAGATTCGAAGTCCTGTTTCAGGGCAAGTCGCGTTCATTCATGCATATCCTGGGCAGGCCGTGACCGCCGGCCAGCCGGTTGTCACCATCGCCGATCCGATCGCTCGGTCGGTCGTGGTGTACTTCCGAGAGGATGCGCTCTCGCTGCCCGAGGCGGGAGCGACCGTCACGCTCTACTCCAAGCGGAACCGCACCGCGTTTTACGATTCGAGCATTGTCGCGGTCGGTGCTCAGGTCGAACTCATTCCCGAGCGTCACTGGTCGGATCCGACCATCCCGGAATGGGGGCTCCCTGTGCGTGTCGGACTGCCCCGCGAACTCTCGCTGCTGCCGGGCGAGCTTGTTGGAGTTCTCTTCAACCGCTGACACCGCACACGCCCTCCACCATCTGCTACCGTTCCGCCCATGCCCTCCGAACCCCGCC
>REDD01000049.1 GCA_007693725.1 Phycisphaeraceae bacterium | reverse complement strand
CCTAGGTAATACAGCGCTTTTGGCTCAACGATAAGGTCACCACCTATTCCAGCACACTGCAAGAGATGCGCGCTGAGAGTCTTACTATTGCCGGATCTGAGCTCAACGAAGTGACGCGGCATGTCACTGGGTCTGCTCAGCAGCGCATTGAGTATCTCCTTCTTGTCTGGGACTGTCACGATCAAGGTGCGCGGGCGACCCAAGGAATCAGTGCCAATCTCACACACGCATTCCTCCCACGACAAGCCGAATCTGGAGAAGTCGAGCTTTGTCGTATATCTGTCGCCTGAATCGAATAGCGGCTGTTGTGCATCAACCATCACCTACTCCTCCCCCTCCCCGTACCGATCCTCCCAACCCTCCAACTCGCGCTGCATGTTCGCTCGCGCACGCTTCTCCAGCGTGCTCCGATACCACGCCGTGCTGAAAATCTCCTCGCGATCCAGCATCCGATGCAGAAACGCCATCCGCCCGCGCGCGTACATCTCCTCCGGCGCGAACGAAAACTCCGCGCGGATCGACGCGGCGTACTTTGCGTACTCCTCCTCGCTCCCGCCCAGCACCGCCAGGTCCACATCCGACACCAGCGCACTGTCCGGATCCACCGGACACGAATCATGCTTCGTCACCAGAATCAGCTCGCGCACCAACTCAACGAATGCATTCTCACACCCCAGCAGCCCCGCGATCATCGTCGCCGCCTCCGCGCTCCGCGCCTCGTTGTCCGGACGCTCCGGAATGAACACGCAGTCGTGCAGCCACAGCGCGAACTCGCACGCATCGGGATGCTCCGCCAGCCGCGACACCTCATCGAACGCACGCAGACACCACGCGATGTGCTCGAGGTTGTGGTACGCCCGCGACGGATTCGCGTACAGCGTCGAGATCATCTCGTAGGTCAGGTCCGCCTCCGAAGCCGAACCGAACGCTCCCACCCGCGCACACAACCTGTCCCAGCGATCATGCATCGTCATCGCAACATCACACTACACCGCCCCGCCCATCCACGGCCCATCCAGCGTGCCCGACCCCCGTGCCGCCCTCGCCCACCCCCGCTACCCTCTCCCTCACCATGTCCACCAGCATCACCATCAAGAGCCTCTCCAAGCACTACCCCGCCATGGGGGGTTCCGGGGGAGGCGGCATCACGAAGGCCGTCGACGACATCTCCCTCACCATCAACGCCGGAGACCTCTTCTTCCTCCTCGGACCCTCCGGCTGCGGCAAGACCACCCTCCTCCGCATGATCGCCGGCTTCATCATGCCCACCGCCGGCAAAATCCTCTTCAACGACCGCGACATCACCCACATGCCCGCCAACAAACGAAACACCGGCATGGTCTTCCAGTCCTACGCACTCTGGCCCCACATGACCGTCCTCCAGAATGTCGCCTTCGGACTCTCCGTCCGCAAAATCCCCAAGGCCGAACGCGAGGAACGCGCCCTCGAAGCCCTCAAGGCCGTCCGCATGGACCCCTACGCCCATCGCAAGCCCAACCAGCTCTCCGGCGGCCAGCAGCAGCGCGTCTCCCTCGCCCGCGCCCTCGTCGTCCGCCCCGATGTCCTCCTCCTCGACGAGCCGCTCTCCAACCTCGATGCCAAGCTCCGCCTCGAGATGCGCCACGAGATCCGCCGCCTCTGCACCGAAACCGGCATCACCACCGTCTATGTCACCCACGATCAGAAGGAAGCCCTCTCGATGGCCGACCAGATCGCCGTCCTCGACATGGGCCACATCGCGCAGATCGGCATGCCCCGCGACCTCTACAACCGACCCTCCTCCCGCTTCGTCGCCGACTTCCTCGGCGAGACCAACTTCCTCCAGGCCGAGGTCACCGGCAACAGCAACGGCTCCCTCACGCTCGAATCCTCCGCCGGACCACTTACCTCCACCGCCTTCGACCACACCAATCCCCCAAATAAGGGGGGCGTGACCTGCTCCGTCCGGCCCGAAGCCCTCCGCATCAGCAGCGGCGATGATCACAACTCATTGTCTGGCAAGGTTTTAGAGACAATTTACCTGGGCGAGATGGCCCAGCACATCGTCGAGCTGCGCGGCGATCAGAGGGTCAAAATCTTCGAGCTTCACCCGCCCGTCACCAACCGCGCCAACGATGACATCACGCTCTCGGTCAATCCCGACGATGTCGTCGTCCTCGCAGACTGATCCCCTCACTCATCCAGTGAACCGATCGGCCGCACAATGTTCCATGTGGAACATCCCGGCGCTCACGATTCGTCGGGCTCGCCCGCCGGCAGCACGATCGTGAAGGTCGTCCCCTTGCCGGGTTCCGACTCGACCAGAATCTCGCCGTGCGCTTCCTCGATCAGCCGACGGCTGATCGCCAGCCCCAGCCCCGTGCTGGGCCCCGATCCCTCCCGACGGGGACCGCGCACGAACGGCTGAAAGACCTTCTCCACCAACGCCCCGTCCATGCCGCACCCCGTATCGCTGAACCGGATGCGGATGCACTTCTCGCAGCACCCCCCCGCTGCCGGGGCGCCATCCTCCGGGATCACTTCCGGGATCACTTCCGGGGTGTTCCATGTGGAACATTCGGCGTGGATGCGGATGCTGCCGCGCCCCGGCAGGATGGCCCGCCGGGCGTTGATCAGCAGATTGAGCAGGACCTGCTCCAGCGCGACCGGGCGAATCCGCGCCCACAGCGTGCCGGGAACATCGATTTCAAGCTGAATGCCGTCTTTTTGCGGCTCCCGGGCCAGGCAGGTCAGGGCATCCTCGATCGCCGTGCGGACATTGACCAACTCGCCGTCGGAGTCCTGCAGGAATCCGAGGATGCTCGACGCCGCCTTGGATGCCTTCTGGGTGCCCTCCACGGCCTTGGTCAGGGCGCGGTGGGTCAGATTCGGGTCGTCCGGGCGGGCCAGGGCGAGCTGGGCGTAGGACATGACCGGGGTGAGCAGGTTGTTGAATTCGTGGGCCACGGCCCCCACCAGCGTCCCGAGCGTCGCCAGCCGCTGTGACTGCTCGACTTCCCGCTCCAGCTCGTGCAGGCGAGATTGCAGCGACTCGATCTCGGACATGAGATCGGCGATGCTCTGCATCTGGATGGGCGTGTCTGTGGGCATGTCTCTGCGGCGTCCGAGTGGGGTGCCGCAGGTGAGATCGGGCCGAATCACCCCGGATTTGAGGCAGAGAACGGGGATTTTGGATGTTCCATGTGGAACATGAAGGGGTTGCGAGGGGTGGGCAAGCCCCGCCCAGGCAGGGGGGTTGGCTATCGGAGTCGCTCGGTTGGGGGTGCGCTCACGCCATGGCGGTGAGCCAGGTCGGTCCGGCGCCGTCGGAGGACTCCGCGCCCGCGACGAGCCAGGCACGGATCGGCTCCGGGCGGAGATCCATCTCGACGAGCGAGGCGAGGTCGGCCCAGAGGAACTCGATGCCATCCTCGCGGCTGGCGACGGGCGGGGGGGTGTCGGGGTCGTCGGACGGGGATCGGGCGGCACGCCGGAGTGGATGTTCCACATGGAACACTGCGGACCACTCGTGGCGGGCGCGGCCGCGCTGGTCGAAGGCGTGCTCACAGATCAGGAGCGGGGGGCCGGGGTCGGGGGTGACCCGGAGGCCGGTTTCCTCGCTGAATTCGCGGGCGAGGGCATCGCGGGCGGACTCGCCGAACTCGATGTGCCCGCCGGGGAGGTAGTAGTAATCGTGCTTTTTGTTGCGGCAGAGCAGGATCCGGGCGTCCCAGAGCATGAGGGCGCGGGCGATCAACTCGATGTGCGGGGCGTCGCTGGGCATGGCGGGGAGCGGCACGATACACTCAAACCACGAACAGGAGTGTCACGGATGACGACCAAGCGGACAAAGCCACGACTGGGACGCGGACTGAGCAGCTTGCTGGGCGAACCCGTCCGAGT
>REDD01000066.1 GCA_007693725.1 Phycisphaeraceae bacterium | reverse complement strand
CACGGACTCCAGACTGACCCTGGTGAGGAGAGCGATGCAGACAAGCATCGCGATCAATGGGATGGCGATGCCGCCGGGGAGCTTGATCTGTCCGGGCACATCGCCCGCCACGCTACGAATGCGGGGCATTGAGGCGATGCAGGTCATGTAGATGAGCAGGCGGGTGAAGACGCTGAGGACGGCCAACCAGACAAAGCTCCCCGTTGCCGCCAGAAGAAAGGATGCTCCGCCGTAGACGAGGATCGAGACCCATGGAGTCTGGTGTCGAGGGTGGACACTGGAGAAGACGCGTGGGAGTTGGGCATCGAGCGCGAGTCTGTAAGTGATGCGCGGCGAGGAGAACATCGATCCGAGCAGATTCCCACCGACCGAAGCGATGATTGCAAGAACAACGATGATCGCGCCAGTCCGCCCGAGGAACACTTCGCCCGCCTCGACGATCGGACGCTCCGACGATGCGAGATCCGGGAGCAACCGCTGTGTTGCAATCTGCACGAGGACATAGATCGTGGTGGCGATGACGAGCGCCAGCAGCAACGCCCGAGGCATGTCGCGCTGCGGATTCCTCGATTCCCCACCGGGCACGAGGCCGGACTCGAAACCGACATACGCGTAGATCACCAGCAGCAACGCTGCACCGAGATCAACCGTGCTCGGAGGAGTTGAGACGGCCGTGAATACAGTGCGGTCCAGCCCGATCAGACCAACACCGGCGATGACAACAAGCGGCAGCAGCTTGAGCACCGTGAGGATTCCGAGCGATCGCATCGCGGCGCGAGCCCCGATGAGATTCACCCATACCATGAGCGCGCAGAGCACGAAGATCAGGCCGATGCGCAGTGCCGGTCCCATCGGTGCCGACCAGAAATAACCTATGGAAGTCACGATCAGATTCAGATTTGCCGCGAAAGCGGTGAGACGAGCGATGTAAAAGGCCCACCCAATCTGGAATCCCGCAAACGGGCCGAAAGCCGTACGCGCGTAGAGCACCGGTCCGCCTGTGCCGCTGAATGCACTGGAGAGTTGGGCGAAGCAGAGCATGACGGGCGCGATGAGCAGACCACAGAGAGCAAAGACCCACGGGCTGAACGGACCTGCGAGACGCTCGGTCTCGGCCGGCACACCGAAGATGCCGGCGCCGATCATGCCGTTGATCACAAGCAGCCAGAGCGCAGCGAGCGTCAGCTGCCGCTGTAGCGGCTCAGGTGCCATCGGAGTGGTGGATACATCGGCCATCGATACTGACTTGCCTCCGCGCCGGTGCTGCGTATCTCAGTCTGCCTTCGGCTTTGTCTCCGGATACAGGGCGTGCCACCACTGCGGCTCATCCTTCAACCAGAAGTCGAACCAGGCCAGGATGGTGTCCCACCAGACATACCGCTTCTCCCGATCGATGATCCAGTGATCTTCGTTCGGCACCTCAATCATCTCCACTGTTCGTCCGAGCAGTCTGAGTGCGGTGAACATGTTGTGGCTCTCACCCGGTGGAACATTGGTATCGGAATCACCCGTCAGCAGAAGCAATGGCGTGGTGATGCGGTCGGCCTGATAGACGGGGCTGCGTTCCACATACAACTCGCGATTGTTCCAGGGGAAGCTGCCGCGACTGGCAATGCCGCTGTAGCCGTACCCCCACCAGCCCTGCCCCCAATACGAAGTGATGGAGCTGATTCCCGCGTGCGAAATTGAGGCGGTGAATAGATCCGTCCGAGTTGCCAGGTGCATCGTCATGAAGCCGCCGTAGCTGGCCCCGATGTTGCCGATTCTGTCGCCATCGACAAAGGGATGGGCATCAACAAACGCACGGGTGCCTTCGATGATGTCATCGGCGGCGTAATCGCCCCAGGCATTGACATGCAGAGCGGAATACCGCTGCCCGTACCCCGGAGCACCGCGCGGCTGGAGCACATAGATGACATACCCATTTGCCGCCCAGAGATGAAACGGATAGCGGCCCGTGAACTGTCGATCGACCGTAGATGTGCCGCCGTAGTAGTAGACAATCAGCGGATAGCGGCGTGCGGGATCGAAGTCCGGCGGCAGGTAGTATCGCCCGTCAATGGTGTCGCCGGAACTGTTCTCGAAACTCCAATCGCGAACCTCGCCGAGCATCACATTGTCGTATTGACCGGTGGCGGTATCGACGAGCGTTCGGCTCTGGCCGCTGTCTAGATCAATGGTTATGACCCGCTGAGGTCTGTCGACGCTCGTGCCGCGCAGAAGCAGGAGCGGACTGGTCATCTCCTCGGACACCGCGATGTCCTCGATCACATCGAATGGTGTCTCTATCTTTGTGTACTGCTGGTGCGCGATGCTGTAGCGGTAGATGGGCTTGCGGTCGCCTTCGCTGACCGAGACCAAGAGATCCTTGTTTCGCAGCACAGTAATGCCGCCGATCGCAGGATCAAAGTCACGGCTCACACTCCGCACGGCCTTGCCGTCGGCGGAGAGCAGGTACAACTGACCATCGTACTCATTGGGCAGGACATCATCACCAAGAGTATTGCCGTCTCCGCCTGCGAGTCCCGGACCCGAAAGAAGCCAGTAGCCATCATCCGCAAAGTACGCTCCGCGGAGCAAGCGATACCTGCCGATCTCTCGTTTCTCCAAGGTCTCGATGTGGAGTTCGAACAGAGACCAGAGAGCGTGCGGCGGCTCTTGATAGTCGATGATGCGCTGCGACAGAAGCAGATGCTCGCCGGCGCGGTCGATGTCCAAGAGGTACATGGTGGTGTCTGCGCGTGTGAGCGGACGCACAAGCCCCGATTCGATATCAACCTGAAAGATCTGGCTGTTGTCCCGGAAGTTCCTCCACCGATCTTCCAGACTTCGAAGTCGTCTGACCTTGGCATCTTTCGATTCGAACGGATGATTCCACTGAAAGATGATCGATTTGGAGTCTGGGTGCCAGCGCATCGCACCAAGATGATCATGCTCCGCCAAAAGCAGCCTGCTCGCGCCTGTATGGGTGTCGTGCAGCCACAGATGTTTCCATGATCGCATCGCCAGGAATTTGCCGTCAGGGCTCCATGCGAGTGCACCTGGGAGCCCTGCCGTCCAACTCTGCTCAATCCGTCCCGACTCACTGTCTCGGATCTCCAACCGGTGCAGATCGACATTCGCGACATCGTTGCGGGCGCTGAAGCCCAGGGCCACTCGCCGACCATCCGGCGACACGGCGAGACGATTGACGGTCTCGGAATTGGTCAATATCCGAGCCGAAACACGCCGATGCGGCTGGACATGGACCTCAACACGATCGTGCTCACTCTTGCCAACCCACCGCAGTGCAGGCGGCTCGCCACCTTCATCCTCGGACTCATCATTCACACCACCGGCATGAAGCAGCCAGAAAGGATGACTGCCATTCGCGAGTTGCAGTGATACTTTGCCATCTTTCACCTCACGACTCACGCCGTCCACCCAGACCGTCGGCGACTTGAGACTCGTGAGATGCAGATCTCCCTCGACAAACCGGCGTGCCTCGAGCGTCAGAACCCACACCCATGATCCCGGCTCGGCGAAGGCCGATGCGGTGCGAGTCTCCCACAGAAAATCCTGCCCGAAGATGCTGAGCGCATCACCGGGTTCTGGATGACCGGTACTCAACAATTGCATGATTGCGGCCCGACGCAGCTCTCCCGCCTTGTCTCCCTCGTGCAGAGCGCCCTCAGCGATCGGCAGAGGTCCGAGAACAAGCACTTCTGCGATCTCCAGTTCGAAGCCGACGCCAGAGATCTCTTCCGAATCGGCACGGACCGGCACCGTGAAGATCAGGACCAGCAAGACGATCAGTCGCTTCATGACGACTCCTGTTGATTTGCCCCACACTGCGGGTATTGCCTCTGGCGAGCGGTTCGACACGCTTGATGGACAATGTACCCTCGCCCCGGGAATCGACAACG
>REDD01000212.1 GCA_007693725.1 Phycisphaeraceae bacterium | reverse complement strand
CTCCGCTGTAGGAATCGGTGAAACCGTCCGATGGTCCCACTAAGTGTGTACCCCGAGTGCGTGCTCCGGACACACCCCACCCTCCGGCGCGATCCCCAGAAGGATCCCGTCTCCGGAAGGCAGGCAGCCATGAAAGCCATCGCCCGCAGCAGATGGAACACCGAGTCACGGGGCGAACGCCTCGACAGCGACCGTGAGGTCCTGCCCTTCCCCTCGGGCGGCGTCCTGTCCATCAAGGCCCCGCAGCCCCAAGCCCCCAGCGGCACCGACGCCCTCGTCGGCCACCTCGCCGCATCCTTCAGCATGGTCCAGGCGCGTCTCGACGCCCTCCAGACCGTCCTGAACGAGGATCTGGAGGCCGATCTCGATGCCATCGCGGGCCACATCGGCACCGGCGAGGGCTGGTCCCCGACCGCGGCGTAAATACCGTCCAAAAACCGATCATTGTGCTTGACACCGCCCGTGTTCGGTGTATGTTCCCCTATTGGGATTCGGGTGGAGGGTTGTCCGGGAGCAGCCAGTCGTCCGGCGGATCGTCCTCGTCGCTCCGCGGCTCGCCCCACAGGTGATCGATGCCGGTCCGGTGTCGGTACCACGCGGTGGTGATCCGCCTCAGTTCCGCGGCGAAGCCGATCGCGACCAGGCGCGGGGCTTCCAGGGTGGTGGTCAATGCATCGTTTGTGGCATCCAGAGTGAGGATTTTGACGCCGTTGCGCTCCGCGAGGGCCGTCGCCGCGCTCAGCACCGTCCGGCGCACCACCGGATCGCTCAGCGGCGGGCTCGGCGCGCCGTCGAGGGCTCGGAGCGTGATGGTCGTCTGGTCGGTCACCGGTTCAGGGGAGGGTCGGCATGGGAGAGGATGATGTCCGCCGCCGCGCGGAGGTCCGGGGCGAAGTGGTCCACCGAGAGCGGGGCGGTTTCGGGGGTTTCTCCACCACCGGGGGCGGGGACGGGGCCGGGGGCGCTGATGAGGATGGTGGCGCATCCGGCGGTCCTGCCGGCGGCGGCGTCGCGCTCCTTGTCGCCGACCGTCCACGATCTTGCAAGATCTATGTTCAGTTCCTGGGCCGCGTCGAGGATCATCCCGGGCGACGGCTTGCGCCACGGGTGCTCGCGGGCGTACTTCGGGACGGTCCCCTCGGGGTGATAAGGGCAGGCGCGGAAGGCATCGAAAACGCCTTGAAAGACCGCGTCGATGCGTTCGTGGACACGCTGGACATCCGCCTCGGTGTACCGCCCCCGCGCGACGCCCCCCTGATTCGTGATGACCACGAGCAGAAATCCCGCATCCTTCAGGCGACGGCACGCCTCGACCGCGCCGGGGAGCGGCTCGACGAGCGCAGGATCGCCCAGATCGTTGCCCGGCGCGAGGCCGTTGCAGCGGATGAGCGTGTCGTCCCGGTCGAGGAAAACCGCGGGCTTTGGCGAGGGATCGTGCATGAGGAGGGCAAACCGGTGAGAATGCTTGGCGCAACGCTGCGCCGGAAGACGACAGCGCATTGTACGGAGGTGACGGATGCGGCAGCCGCGGTACGACAGGTTCAAGGACGAGAAGCCGATCCTGCGGGATTATCTCGCGCTGGATCGGACGGTGCTAGCGAACGAGCGGACCGCGCTCTCGTACGCGCGGACGGCGCTGGCGCTGGTGGTGCTGGGCGTGTCGGCGATCAAGTTTCTCGACGGCTGGATCGAGGCGGCGGTGGGGGGCGTGTTCATTGTCACGGGTGTTCTTGTGGGCGCGTTCGGGCTCTATCGCTTCCTTCAGGTTCAGAAGCGGATTGATCAGGCGATTGTGCAGAGTGGAGGTGAGAAGGTTGCTGAGCGTTCTGATCCGGAAAAGCCGGACGGATCATGAGGATGACGGGGATCGCGACCGCGAGGGAGAGGATGGACATGGGGAGTCCGAGTTTCCAGTAGTCGGCGAATCGGAAGGCGCCCGGTCCGAGGATGAGCGTGTTGGACTGGTGCCCGATGGGGGTGAGGAAGGCGAGGGATGCGCCGATGGCGACCGCGAGGAGGAAGGGGTCGGGGTGCGCGTTCATCGAGTCGGCGAGCCCGATGGCGATCGGCGCGAAGAGGACCGCAGCGGCGGCGTTGTTGATGATGTTCGAGATGAGCATGGTGGTGATCGCGAGGATCGCGATGGCGATGAAGGGCGGCGCATTGCCGGAGAGCGCGCCGATCCATTCCGCGACGGTCAGCGCAGCGCCCGAGGATTCGACGGCATCGCCGACGGGGATCATCGCGCCGAGGAGGACGATGATGGGCCAGTCGATGGCGCGGTACGACTCGCGCAGCGGCAGGACCTTGAGGATCACCATCGCGGCGGCGGCGGTGACGAACGCGACGGGGAGCGCCAGGAGTCCGGAGACGGAGGCGGCGATGGCGAGAATAAAGAGGGAGAGCGCGAGGATGAGGCGGCGTGGTTTTCCGAGGTTGACGGATCTTTCAGCGAGCGTCAGTCCGCCGAGCTCGGCGACGATTTCCTCGGCGGAGTCGATGGGGAGCTGAAGGAGCATGACATCGCCGGTTCGGAGGCGCGTGTTGTCGAGGCGTGTGGTGCGCTGCGTGCCGCGGCTGGCGAGGGCGAGGATGTTGGCATCGGTGGGGAGTCGTCGGCGGAGTGTGCGGACCTGCATGCCGACGAGCGGTGACTCGGTGGGGACGACGACTTCGGTGATGGTGAGTCCCTCGGGCTTGATTCTGCCGGTGTCGATCTTGTCGCGCTCGCCGATCTTGAGCGGGGTTTTCTGTTCGACGAGTTCGAGCGTCTCGGTGTCGGCCTCGACGATGAGCGTGTCGCCGGGGCGGACGGTTTCGTATCCGGGGAGCGGAGAGAGTCGGCGCTTGTTACGGAAGAGCGAGAGGATGACGAGCGCATCGGGCGCGAGTTTGCGGAGGTCGCCGATGGTGAGGGGGTCCTTGGGCGGGTCGTCATCGGAGGGGAGCGTGAGTTCGGCGAGGTATTCGCGGAGGGCGGCATCGCTCGACTGGGCGGGCGCTCTCTTCGGGACGAGTCGCCATCCGCCGAGCGCGAGGAAGAGGACGCCGACGCCCACGACGACAGCGCCGATGGGCGTGAAGTCGAACATGCGGAAGGGTTCGCCGACGGCATCGTTCCGGAAGGAGGCGATGATGATGTTGGGCGGGGTGCCGATGAGCGTCATGGTGCCGCCGAGGAGTGAAGCGAAGGCGAGCGGCATGAGCAGGATGGATGGAGAGTGCCCGGCCTTGCGGGCCATGCGGACGGCGACGGGGAGGAAGAGCGCGAGCGCGCCGATGTTGTTCATGAGACCGGAGCAGATGGCGACGGCGGCGCAGAGCGTCCCGATCTGGACGGTCGGTCGTGCGCCGACGCGATCGAGCAGCGCGGTGAGAGCGCTCACGAGACCGGAGAGTTCCAGGCCGCGGCTGAGGACGAGGACCGCGGCGACGGTGACGACGGCGGGGTGGCCGAACCCGGAGAAGGCGTTCTCGGCGGGGATGATGCCGGGGATGGTGAGCGCGAGGAGCGTGGCGAGGGCGACGATGTCGTAGCGGAGCTTGCCCCATGCGAAGAGGACGAGCGCGACGAGGATGACCAGGCCGATGAAGAGCTGCTGGGTCATGGGCTGCGATTATGGCGGAGATGGAGGCGGGGGGTTCCGGGGGAGATCCGGGGGGGTGCGGGGTGGCACGGTTTGGCCGCGCAGCGGCAAACCGTGTGATGGAGGGTGGCGTGGAGACATCGCGGAGCGATTTCTCCACGAAAGGGAGTATGCGGATCATGGAGAAACCCGGGGAACTCCGGGGGTGGCACGGAGTTGGGGAAAGACACACGGGTTGCGAGCAACCCGTGCCACACGAGCTTGGTGTGAACTGGTGGGCTGATGGTTTGTAGGTGCTGGTGGCTTCGGGAGGCGCGGCGGAAGCAGCGGGCGTATTCGC
>REDD01000050.1 GCA_007693725.1 Phycisphaeraceae bacterium | reverse complement strand
GCAACCTCGTCGAAGTCGCGCCGACCGAACAGATCTTCGATGCCCCCCGTGAGCACCGCACCGCCGACTATGTCGCAGGCCGCTTCGGCTGAGTGGCGTGTATCCCTTGTAAGACCCGGGCCGACAGCCGAACAACTCCCCGAGAGCCCGTCCGCCTGTCTGCACGCTGCACTGTCCGGGAATCAACCCCCAGACAACCAATCCCGCCCGAAACCCTCTTCCAACCCCTCGCTCCGTCCTGTTTAACATAACCTGTCTTATAGGGCCTTGGGCCTGGAACTCAGGGGCAGGATGCCCGGCGGCCGGAGCAGCTCGCCGCGGGCATTTCCGGGTCAAAACTTCCGGGCGGCTAAACTCTCCATTCTCGCACACAGCACCAGCACGGAGCCACCATGTTTGACCGACTCTCCGAGGGATTCAACAACGCCTTCCGCAAGCTCTCAGGCCAGTCCCGGCTCACCGAGGCCAACATCCGCGAGGCGATGGACGAGGTCCGCACGGCCCTCCTCGAAGCCGATGTCCAGTACGACATCGTCAACGATTTCTGCGAAACCGTCGTGCAGGATGCCCTCGGCGAGGAAGTCCTCAAATCCGTCAAGCCCGGCCAGCAGATGGTCGGCATCGTCCACAAGCGTCTCGTCGAGCTCATCAGCCAGGGTGACTCCCAGACCCCCGGCATCCTCAAGGCGTCCCCCGGGCCGACGATCATCATGGCCTGCGGCCTCCAGGGCTCCGGCAAGACGACCACCTGCGCCAAGCTCGCCGGCTACCTGAAGAAGAAAAACCGCTCCGTCCTCCTCGCCGCCTGCGACCTCCAACGCCCCGCCGCCGTCGAGCAGCTCCACACCGTCGCCGATCAGGTCAACCGCGACATCCCATCCGGGCCCGCTGTGCAGTTCTACGGCGAGCCGGACAAGGTCGCGGAGTACGGCAAGGCCGTCGGGGTCGCCGTCCAGGTCGCCCAACGCGCCGTCCTTCACGCCCAAAAGAACAACATCGACACCGTCATCCTCGACACCGCCGGTCGTCTCCATGTCAACGACGACCTCATGAAGGAGCTCGAGGCCGTCCGCCGGACCGTCCAGCCCCACCAGATCATGCTCGTCGTCGATGCCATGACCGGCCAGGACGCCGTCAACTCCGCCCGCGTCTTCCACGAACGACTCGCCATCGATGGCGTCATCCTCACCAAGTTCGACTCCGACACACGCGGCGGCGCAGCACTCACCGTCAAGAAGGTCACCGGCGCCCCCATCAAGTTCATCGGTGTCGGCGAACACCTCGACAAGCTCGAAGAGTTCCATGCCGAGCGCATCGCCGGGCGCATCCTCGGCATGGGCGATGTCGTCTCACTCGTCGAAAAAGCCCAGGAACAGGTCTCCGATGAAGATGCCGAGCGCATGGCCGAGAAGATGGCCAAGGGCGAACTCACCATGGACGACTTCCTCGACCAGATGCGCTCACTCCGGCGTATGGGACCGATGAAGCAACTCCTCGGCCTGCTCCCCGGCGTCGGCCAGATGCTCAAGGATGTCCAGATCGACGACAAGCAGCTCGACCGCGTCGAGGGGCTCGTCTGCTCGATGACCCCCGAAGAGCGCCGCGATGTCAAAGTCATCAACCACTCGCGGCGCAAGCGCATCGCAGCGGGCGCGGGCCAGCGTCAGGAAGCCGTCGGCCAACTCGTCAAGCAGTTCGAGATGGTCTCCAAGATGAGCAAGCAGATGGCGGGCATGTCCCTCAAGGGGCGCGTCAAAGCCGCCAAGGAACTCCAGCAGTCCGGCGCGGCCGCATCACTCCCCGGCATGGCGGGCCTCCCCGGCCTCGGCGCCGGGAAACGCTCCACGCACACGCCCTCCCCCAAGTCCCGCTTCAAGCCACGCAAGCGCCGCTGACTCAATCCTCGCTGATCGGCAACGGATCCGCACGCAGACCCTGCGCCCACTCACGCACTCGGGGCCACACCAACTCCGTCAACAGAATCTTGATGCACGCCCCCACCGGGATACCGATCAGCAGTCCGTAAAATCCCGCCAAAAGCCCCCCCGCCAACGCGCAGAACAAAACCGTCGGCGTATCCAGCCCCGTCGCCTTCCCCTGAATCAACGGCGACAACACATAGTCATCCAGCGCCTGCGTGATCGCGTACACCGCCGTCGGCGCCAGCACGATCCACCACCAAGCCCCCCGGATTCCTTCCCCCGGATCCAACGCCATCAAAACAATCGCCACCGGAATCCCTATGAGCGACAGATACGGCACGATCGCCAGCACACCCACCAAAATCCCCACGATCACCGCCGCCGGCACGCCCACAATCAGATAACCCACCGAAAACAACACACACTGAATCACGCAGATCGTCAGCCGCCCGCGCACAAACCCCGACACAACCGCATCCATCTTCTTCAGCAAATCGAGTGTCCGGTAGTGGTGCTCCCGCGGGATGAACTGCTCCGTGAACGAACTCACGCGCCCGAGTCCAACGCAGAAGAAAAAGAAGAAGAAAGTCGTCAGAAACACACTAAATGCGAACAGGCCGACTGCACGCAACAGCCGCAGCGTCACCGCCGCCACCGTCACGCCCCCCTCGATCAACCGCCTCTGAACCGTCTGCCAGTTCTCCTGCACCCAATCAACCGTAAACAGCACAGCAGTCACCGACAGACGCTGGCCCGCCGGTACCTCCTCATCCCGCCACAACTCATCCCGAAAATCCTCGTACGAAGCCATGGTCCCCTCACGCATCGCTTCATCCGCGGCCGCCTCTTCCTCCGCAACCTCCCGCTCACGACGCTCCTCCAGCACCTCCATGATGTGCTCCGCCGCCCTCCGCCACACACCACGCAGTTCCTCCATGCTCGCCGTCGGATCCTCCGCAACCACCACGCGCTGCACCGCCACCGCCTGGCGTGCCGCGTTCTCCACAGTGCTCGCCGCCGACACCACCCCGTAACCCACACCGATCGCCAGCGGCACCACCACCAGCACCAGCCCCGCCACGATGATGCCCACCGCCGCCACCGAACGGCTCACCCACGAAATCACAGTCAAACGCTGCACCAACGGCTCGAACATGTACGCCAGCAGCAACGCCAGCAGCATCGGCACCGTCAACGGACTCAGCAGATACCCCACATACAGAATCCCGAACAAACCCAGCAACAACAGCACATCACGCACCGGCTGGATCTGCCACAAGTGCAGCTTGTAAAACTTCTCCCCGCTCCCCTGCTTGTCGTGATGCTCGGCCATCCGCGACAAGATAACGACGCGCACGCCAGACCGCCCGCGCCCGGAGACGCCACCAATACCATCTGTCTGTGCCCAGTGCCAGCTTCCGGGGGGGGCCGGGCTTCGGGGGTTTCCGGGGGTTTCCGGGGGTTTCCGGGGGCCGGGGGTTACACCCCCAGACGCTCCGATGCCCCGAACGCCTCGTCGAAGTCGAACACGCCCGCGAAGTCCTCGATCGAGTCCTCATCCGTCTTGCGAAGCAGACCCGCCTCGACCATCGCGAAGACGATCCGGCCCACATCGTCCGTCCGGTGGATCCCGTTCGTCCGCAGCACCGTCCGAGCCAGCAGCCCGAACTGATCGTTCACGAAATCACGGAACCCCAGGCACAACTCCTGGCCGCTCACATGGCGTGAGTCGCCCTCATCCTCCACCGCGATCCGCTCGACCGTGTACCGCAACGCATCCTGCACCAGCGAATACGCCGACGGCGTATACGGCAGCCCGCACGCGCTCAAACGATCCCACAGAATCGCAACTTCGGGATTCACGCGTCCACAACCTCTCCGCCCATCCACAGGGGCAACACCCCATCCTAGGCATCCACCCACCTATCGACCGCAACCCCCGAATCACTCCAAACCCCACAAAAACCCTATCCGACCCGCCCCCCGCTCACACACCCATTCCCCGCCAGATACCACCGCAACGCCTTCCCCGCCCACTCACCGGC
>REDD01000051.1 GCA_007693725.1 Phycisphaeraceae bacterium | reverse complement strand
GTTGCGAGCAACCCGTGCCACACAGAACGGGTGTGAACGAGAGATTGCAAGAGTGGGGACGATGCGTGCCGTGTCGCTGACGCTCCACGCTCGTATTGGGTGCGGTTGCAGGTGGGGAGGGGAGAGGCGGCACATATCTTCGGCTCTCCCGATGACCCGTGCCATCACTTCAACCGAGCACGACACCAGTCGTGCGAGGGTGAGTGATGCTCGACGCCCCCGACCCATTCGCACCAGTCTCTCGCCTCAGAAGGCGGTCGAACTGGTGGCACACTCTCCATGCCCCCGGACCCCCGGAAACGCTCCACGCTCGTATTGGATGCGATTGCAGGTTGGGAGTGTGCGGGGTGAGCAATTCTTCCAACTCGCACCCGCCGCCGCTTCCCGCATCCACCCCCGCCCAGACCGCGAACACACCCGTGCAGCCCCATCGATTCCCACGCCTCCCACTCCTAGAATCCCAGTCATGCAGCTCTGGCAGCCACAGATCCCCGATCGCTACTACGCGCTCTCCGCCGAGGACATCGCCGACGCCATCACCGCGCGCCGGGATCAACTCGGGAGCGACCTGATCATCCTCGGCCACCACTACCAGACCGACGAGGTCATCCGGCACGCCGACTTCACCGGCGACTCGCTCAAGCTGTCGCAGCTCGCCGCGGAGGAAGTCCAGCGGCGCGGCGCGAAGTACATCATCTTCTGCGGCGTCCACTTCATGGCCGAGAGCGCCGACCTGCTCGCGCCGGAGGGGACCAGCGTCATCCTGCCCGACCTCTCGGCGGGATGCTCGATGGCGGACATGGCCGACTACGAGGACGCCGTGGAGGCGTGGGACACCATGCACCAGACCCTCGCGGGCATGGGGTGGAAGGGGCGGATCATCCCCATCACTTATGTGAACTCATCTGCGGCGATCAAGGCGTTCGTCGGCGCGCGGGGCGGCGTCTGCTGCACCAGCGGGAACGCCATGCGCGTCTTCGAGTGGGCGCTCAAGGGCGGCACCAAGCCCGCGAAGAAGAACGAGGACATCAAGCTCCTCTTCCTCCCGGACCAGCACCTCGGACGCAACACCTCCGCGGCCCACGGGATCGATGTCGCCAACCGCGCCCCCCTCTACGACCCGCGCCAGACCCGCAAGGGCGAACCCCTCGGCGGCATGACCCCCGAGCAACTCCTCGACGCCAAGGCCATCCTCTGGGCCGGGCACTGCTCCGTCCACAAGCTCTTCCGCCCCGAGCACTGCGATGAACTCCGCGCCACCGACCCGGACATGACCATCATGGTCCATCCCGAGTGCAGCAAGGAAGTCGTCGATAAGTCGGACATCACCGGCTCGACGGAGGCGATCATCGAAACCATCGAGCAGGCCCCCCCCGGATCGAGGTGGGCCGTGGGGACCGAGATCCATCTGGTGAACCGGCTGGCGAAGGCCGCGGCGGAGCGGGGCGTCTTCGTGCGGATCCTCTCCGACTGCCAGTGCCTGTGCACCACGATGTACCGGATCGACGAGCCGCACCTGCTGTGGGTGCTCGACCACCTCGTTGAGGGGAAGGTCCTGAACCGGGTGCAGGTGCATCCAGAGGCGCGCGGGCCAGCGCTGGAGTCGCTCCACCGGATGCTCGCGCTGGGGGATCGGCAGGCGATCGGGACGAAGCTCGGGGCGTGATCGTGCGGTCGGTTCCGGGGCTTTTGGGGTGCCTTGTGCATTTTTTGTGAGGCCTGTGCACACCCTGTATGGGTGGTTTTATGATTTCGCCCGCTCCGCGCGTCGGAGGCGCAGAGAATCACGGCACACAGGCAGACCCGCTCCGGGCGGGCGAATCCATAGAGGAGCGACGCCATGGGCGGCACAGGAGAGAGCAAGAGCATCGGTACGCAGTCACGGAACACTTGGGGCATGCGTCCGGCGGGCGTGCTCCGGCGCGTGCTGATCGGGCTGTCGCTGCTGATGCTGATCGGCGCGATATTCATTGCTGTGGCGTTGCCGATTTTCGCGGCGGGGTTCGTTCGCAGTGCGCTGGAGACCGCGGTCGCGCCGCACATCGACGGCACCGCGCGGATCACGAAGCTTTCGCTCGGGTGGCTGGGGCCGCAGCGGATGTCGTTGGTGGTTGACGACACGCGCGGCGATCGCGTCGCGGATGTGTCGCTCTCGACGAGCGCCTCGCTGATCGGACTCGCGATGGGGAACTACGACCTGTCGCTGGTGCAGATTTCGGGCGTGGTGAAGGTGGTGCGGCTGGCGAGTGGCGAGATTGCCGTAGCCGGTGCGCAGCAGCGTGAGCCGGCGGAGCCGGTGGCGCTGGCGCCCGGGGAAACGCCCCCGGCAGCCCGCGCCGGGATCGCGCCGGATTCCTTCATGATTCCGAGATCGCTCAAAGGACGGCTGGAAGGCGACGGGCTGCGGGTGGTGTATGAATCGCATCACGCCGACGGCACGGTCGATCGCGCGGGGCTGGTGGCCGAGCGGCTGCGGGGCTCGTTCGACGGGAGTGCGCTGGAGCTGAGCATTGATGCGACGACTCTGGAGGGGGACGGGAAGGTCGCGGTGCGGATCGCGGGGGATGTTGCGGACGGCGCGGGGACGGTCGATCTCGGGATGGCTTCGACGATCGTTTCCATTGATGGTGAAGTGCCGGCATCGCTGGTGGAAGTGGTGCTGGGCGGGCGGGCTTCGCAGAGCCCCGATGGTGTGGTGCAGGTGCGTGGGGCGGTGACCACGAGTGCGGGGATGTTCGGTTACGGCGAGGGCGGCATGATCGAGGTGTCCGGGCGGCTGCCGGAGACGCTGGTGCGGATGATCACGGGCGATGGGGTGCATGTGACCGGTGCTCCGAGCATGACGCTGCGGGTGCCGGTGTTGTCCGTGCCGTTGCGGAGTTCGCTGGAGACTGCTTTGTTCGTCGCGACACTCGCGGTGTCGGAGTTTTCCGGTGCGTACGAGGATCTATCGCTCCACGCGGGACCGGTGGATGTAGAGGCGAAGTTCACAGGTGAGCCGCGGAGGGCGGAGATTTCGGTTCTGCCGTTCCCGGTCTCGATCGATGGTGAGCCGAGCGGGATGGTCTCGCTGCAGGGCATCGCTTCGGACTTCGCGACGGATGCGGCGGGCATGATGCTGGTGACGAGTCCGCGAGCGATCGAGGCGGAGATACGCGCGGAGAATATTCCGGGTGCGCTGGCGGAGCGCTTGGTGCAGCTCGAGGGTGTGCGGATCGAGGAACTGCTGGATGGGCCGGCGGATGCGCTCGTGCAGATATTCATGCGGGATCGGGCGTGGATGGTGGGCGTCGAGACTGTCGATGGTGAGTCGTACGAAGCGCCCGCGCCGGCGAATCAGCCGGTGGTGGTGGCGCGGGTTGATGCTCCCGGGCTGATCGGGCGTGGGAGCGCTGCGCTTGATGTGGATCGTCTGGTTGGGATCGGGCCGGGGATCGACATCCTGACGACGCGACCGATGGCGCTCTTCGATGCGCCACCGGAGGATGGCACGACGCGGGACATGGAGCGGCTGCGGCTGACGGTGTTGGGCTTCGATGTCCCGATGCGTGCGGACTTTGCGCTGGGGACGCTGCGTTTGAACGCAGCATTGAACGCGGAAGGCGTGCGGGTCACGAACGCGGCGGGGGAGACGGTGTCCGTGCCGAGCGCGATGTACACCGCGCGGCTCGTGCCGGGTGAAGCGGCGCGATGGTCGTTGGTCGGCACGGGGATGGATCGGGGGAACGAGTTCGGGATCCGCAGCGAGGGGACTGTTTCGGGGCTGACGACCTCGGCGGGTGTGCCGCTGGCGGAGCAGTTGCGCGTGTTGCGGCCGCAGGGCTCGGTGACGATGACGGATGTGCCGACTGTGCTGGCGCGATTCATTTCCGAGGATGTCGAGGCGTTCGCGCAGGCGGCGTTCGGCCCGATCATGCGCGGCTCTGTTTCCGGAGCGATGGCGCAGGGGAGCGATCGGGTGGATGTC
>REDD01000289.1 GCA_007693725.1 Phycisphaeraceae bacterium | reverse complement strand
TAGAGTGGAGAGTATTGATATGAAGACTGTTTTTTCTGCTGCCGCAGTTCTCGCCATCGCTGGCGCTGCTTCTGCCGCCCCGTTTAATGTCAACGGCATCGCCGTTGGTGACTCGCTGTCGCCGGGTGGCCTCACTGCCAGCACTGCATTCTCGCAGAGCAGCGCGTATGGCACCCTCGCCGGCAACATCGTTGCTCAGGCTGGCGTTCCTTGGAACCAGTTCCGCAACAGCGGTCAGGTTGGTGCCAGCACCTTCTTGGGTGCTCGCGGCGGCGTGGCCCCCGATTGGACCACGGTCCTTCCTGCACAGACACCCGGTGGCACGCACATCGGCGACGACGCCGACTTCCTCGATGCGGACTTTTCGCTTCAGACCACCCCCACGCTGAACAACTTCGGCTGGGCACGCCTCACGCTCGGCACGGTCACTTCGGCTCAGGGCGACATCGGCTTCGGTCCGTCCGAACTCGTGTGGCTCGGCCAGTTCAATGTCATTGACGGCGGTGACTTCGGCGGTGATGTGACCGTTATCTTCGCTGGCACCCCCGCGTTGAGCTACAGCGTCAACGGTGCTGGCGTTACCGGCCCCACCGGCGAGACCCTCTGGCTCGTGAGCGTCCTGCAGGGCACTCGTCAGGGCAACAATGTCTACGACATGTACCTCACCAATGTCATCCCGGCTCCGGGCGCCTTCGCGCTGCTCGGCCTCGGTGGCCTCGCTGCCATGCGTCGGCGTCGCTAATCCTCTGCTGATTCTCAGCAGTTGACCTAGCAACTCGCAAGGGGAGAACTTCGGTTCTCCCCTTGTTCTTTTTTTGGAGCGGGCGAAAGGGTGGTACTGGCATCCCGCCTGTCGGAAGCACACTCATGACGGCTCGTAGCCGAACGCCTCGACGAAGGGCTCCAGCCGATGCAGCACCGGCCGGAGCTGCGCCTCGTAGCGTCGCCAGCGTCCCACGGCCTTGGTGTTCACCGGCTGCGTCACCGCCTGGTACGACGGCGTGCCGACATAGGCGGACTTCGCCCGCTCATGGAAAGCGAGCAGCGCCGGATCCCACTCCAGACCGAGATGATCCAGAATCCGGCGCGCTTCGCGCTCCAGATCCGTCACGGTGTCCTCGTAGCGCACCTCGATGGCGGCATCGCCGAGCCACGCGCGGAACATCAGCCACCCGTTCATGCACGCTTCGTAGAAATCGACGATCCGGTCGAGCGAGACCAGAGCGCTGTTCTGCATGTCCTGCGTGAAGTTGGAGACGACGACATCGCGCGGGTCGCGGATCGGCATGATGATCTTCGCGCAGGGGATCATCCAGAGATAGAAGGGGGCCAGGTGCGTTCGCGATGGATGCTTGTCCAGTATGACGCCCGATGCCACCTTACCTTTGAGATACCCTCGGCATCGGGAGAGATAGTGATCTCGTACTTCCCGTCGCTCCTGATCGTCGCACGCGTCGATCGCTCTGGGGATCGATCCGGCCAAGCCGACCTTTCGGAGCACCGTCGCGTTCGCTTCTTCAACGAAAAACATCTCCTCGATGGTCGAGACCGCGGGATGAGTCCCGAGAACGACTTCGAGAAGCGTCGTTCCCGATCGTGGGAAGCCGACGAGCATGGCGAAGTTCCCGAACGGCTCCGGGAGTTGATCCGCCCGGGATCGCCACCCTTCGATCGACTGCCGGTCGAGAGAATCGAGATTGGCGCGGATGTGCGCGAGCACCTTGGATGCGGGTCTTCCCATCTGATCGAACCGGCATGCCCGGCTCTTCTCGAACGCTTCCCACGCTTCGGGATATCGGTGTGATTTCTCGAGCACCACTCCGAGCCGATGCCATGCCAGCGGGAGCGCGAACGACGATGCGTGACCCTCCTGCTCGACGATCTTGCGCAGTCGCGCTTCCGCGGACTCCAGGTCGCCCGTCTTGATGTCAAGGACCGCCTCCATGACGCGCGCAGAAGGATCCTCCGGCCACCTTGCAATCGCAAGATGCACTGTGTTCCGGAAGTCATCGAGTTTTCCTGACTGATCGAGCAGGCGTGCGAGCTCCACGATCGGCATGGCCTGCGGCGGATTGCACTCGACCGACTTGCGCATGCACTGCATGGCCTCGTGGACACGCCCGTGACGGAGCAGGACCGAACCAAGCTCGTAGTGCAACTCCCATGATCTCGGACGGAGACGCAACGCGGCTCGCAGGAGCTTCTCCGGCTCGTCATGCTCATTCAGAATGATGAACCGCTGGGCGAGCGCCCGGAGCATGTCGACATCGTTCGGGTTGATGCGGACCGCCTGACGCAGCAGCGCGACCGCCTCGTCATACCTGCCCGCAGACTGCGCGGCGATGGATCGCTGGACGATCTCCATTGCCTGCTGCGCCTTGGTCAACTTCGGATTCATGCAGCGCACTCCTGCGGGTCAGCGTTCGTAGCCAAGGGTATCGACCATCGGCAGCAGCCGATCCATCACTGAGGCGAGATGGGCTTCGTAGCGACGCCAGCGGCCGATGGCCCTCGTGTTCACCGGTTGCGTCACCGCTTCATAAGAAGGCGTGCCGACATACGCCGTCCTGGCCCGTTCATGGAACGACAACAACGCCGGATCCCACTCCAAGCCGAGGTGGTCCAGAATCCGACGCGATTCACGCTCCAGGTCCGTCACGGTGTCCTCGTAGCGCACCTCGATGGCGGCATCGCCCAGCCACTCACGGATCGTCAGCCAGCCGCTCATCACGCAATGGTACAGATCGACGATAGCATCCAGCGAGGACAGATCGGGATGGAGCATCTGCTGCATGTAGTTCGAAACGACGACATCGCGCGGATCACGCAGCGGCATGATGATTCTCGACCGCGGCAGCATCCAGAGAAAAAACGGCGCAAGCGGAGTCGACATCGGATGCTTGTCCAGCACCACCCCGCCGGGAAGATCCTTGCCGAGAATCCCGGCCACCGACTTCCGATATCGCTCCTGCATGTGCGCCCGTAGCGCTGGTCCCTCGATTTCGAGATACAGGGGAATGCTCCCGCCGTCCGGTCCGACGGCCTCGTACACCCAACGATTCAGAGTGTCGAGGTAGTGCGTCTCTTCCAGTGTCAACACGCGCGAGTGAGACCCGAGGATGACCTCGAGAAGCGTGGTGCCCGAGCGAGGGAAGCCCGCAAGCAGCGCGAATCGCGTCTCGCCATCATCGTTTCCATGTGATGTCCACCGTTGGACAAGATCCTGGGTGAGACCTCGAAGATTCGCCTCCGCCTTCGGAATCATCGAATAGGGCCTGGGCGGGAGCGTCGTCGTATAGGCCTGCTTCCCCAGCGTGAACGCCTCCCAAGCTTCATCGGTGCGACCCTGCTTATCGAGCAATGCGCCGAGTTCGTGGTACGCAGTCGAACGAATCTCATGCGGCACGCCCGCTTCCGAAATGACCTCGCAAAGCTTCCGCTCGCCCTGCTCGATGTCCCCTTGGCGCACCAGCACGACAGCGTGCTGCACGCGCGTGTTGGGATCGTTCGGCCACCGCGCCAGCGCGATGCCGAGCGCCTCGTCTGCCTGCTGCTGGTCTCGGGAGTGCTCCATCAAGCGAGCGATCTGCACGAGCGGCGCCGAGGTCGGGCTGCCGCTGAGATGCGCTTGCCGGAATGACTTCACCGCCTCCGGCAGCCGGTGCGTGCGAATCAAGAATGAGCCGAGATCCGCGTGGAGGATCCACATCTTCGGACGAAGCCGGATCGCCGTCCGTAGATACCGCTCCGCCGTCTCGTAATTGTGCTGTGACTCTTCCCAGCGCGCCGCGATACGGAGCAGTTCGGCGTTCCTCGGCTCGATCTCGACCGCCTCACTCAGCTTCCGCACGGCCCCCTTGTAGTCCCCCCGTGCGATGCACCCATCCGCGCCCCGAACCAACTGCTCCACCTTCGGATTCTTCGATATCGCCACCTGCTGCTGCATCCCCCGACTCTACCCGCACCGAC